>CAYQNS010000039.1:0-26874 GCA_964418755.1 uncultured Desulfobacteraceae bacterium | reverse complement strand
GATTCAACGTAATTCACAAAATCGTATTCGAAAGGTGCGAAATGTAAGTTATATGCCGCAGTCCATGTTTTACGACATACGCTCTTGACTGAATTCAAGCACTGAATTAATATCTCCTCCCGATTGATATTGACTTTCTAAAATTTTTTTCTGTAAACATTCAAAGGTTCCTCTCTATATTCCGAACCCGTGAATGGTCACCTTTTTTTAAATGCAAACCGCCGCCTGTAACCGAAAATCAGCAAGAGATAAAATTATGCAAGAGTACAAGGCCAAAGTCAAAGAAGCCGCCGCCTTTCTTAGAAAACGCATTGATCGGCAGCCGTCCATCGGGATCATGACCGGAACCGGCCTAGGGGAAAGCGTTGGAGCGCTGAATATGTCGAAAGTATTCAACTACCGTGACCTGCCCCATTTCCCTGCTTCAACCGTTGAAGGCCATTACGGCCGCTTGCTTTGCGGCACTCTGGCCCATCACAATGTCGCCGTCCTGCAGGGAAGATTTCATCTTTACGAAGGATATTCTCCCCTTGAAGTGACCTTTCCCGTACGGGTACTACAGGCCCTCGGCGTCCGGATTCTTATCGTCACCAATGCTGCCGGAGGCTTAAACCCCGACTTTTCAGCCGGGAACCTCATGTTGATTACCGACCACATAAACCTCAGCGGAGCCAATCCTCTGACCGGCCCCAATAATGACGACTGGGGAGTCCGCTTTCCGGATATGAATCGAACCTATGATGTGCACCTGTCCGACCTGGCCCGGCAGGCAGCCAAAGCATCCGGTATTCATCTGCAGCAGGGCGTTTACGCAGGACTGCTCGGGCCTTCTCTGGAAACACCGGCTGAAATCAGGTTTCTCAAAACCATTGGCGCCGATGCAGTGGGCCTCTCGACCATTCAGGAGGTCATCGTCGCGGTCCATGGCGGTATGCACGTTCTGGGCCTGTCGATCCTGACCAACATTAATGACCCCGACAATCCCTGCCCTGCAGTCCTGAAGGATATAATAGAGATTGCCCGGAAAGCCGCGCCTACACTTGAAACACTTATCAAATATGTTGTGGAGAATATTGATGACCGGTCTTAATCCCGAACCGATTGCCGACCTGCTGATATCCAATGGAACCGTCCTGACCATGAACGACGGCAACATTCTGATTGAAAACGGGGCCGTTGCCGTAAAAAACGATACGATCGTCGCCGTCGCACCTGCTGATAATTTCTCTGGGTGGCGGATTTCCAGAAAAATCGATGCAAACAGGGGTATTATCATGCCCGGCCTTATCAATACCCATACCCATGCAGCCATGGCTCTTTTCCGGGGGCTGGCTGATGATCTTCCCCTTGACGACTGGCTCAACGATCATATTTTCCCGGCCGAAGCCGGACTGAATCATGAAAAAGTGTACGCCGGGTCTCTTCTGGCATGTGCGGAGATGATCCTGTCCGGCACTACCTGTTTCTGTGACATGTATCTTTTTGAAGAGGCCGCAGCAGATGCGGCAAGCCATGCAGGCATGCGGGCTGTTGTGGGAGAGGTCCTTTACGATTTTCCCTCACCCAATTACGGACCCATTGAGCAGGGATTTGCCTATACTGAAAATCTTATGGACAAGTTTCGTGACGATCCTTTGATTACCGTGGCTGTGGAACCGCATTCTCCCTATCTATGTGCTCCGGATCTTCTCTGCCGGGCCGCGGCCATCTCCAAAGACCATGGAGCGCCCCTGGTTATCCATGTCTCCGAAACCTTAAGTGAAGTGGCCCGGATTCAGAAAGAATACGGCCGCACCCCTGTGGGCCACCTCGCCCATATCGGGGTCCTGTCCCCTAGGCTGCTTGCCTGCCACTGCACTGTTCTATCCGGAGAAGATATTGCCCTGCTTGAAAAATTCGACGTCAAGGTTTCCCACAACCCGGAAAGCAACATGAAACTGGCATCCGGAATCGCACCGATTCCGGAACTTCTGCAGGCCGGCATATGTGTCGGACTTGGCACGGACGGGTGTGCCAGTAACAATGACCTGGATCTTTTTCTGGAGATGGACACGGCCGCAAAACTTCACAAAGTCAACACGCTGGATCCCACGGTCACCGATGCCCTGACAATTCTGAAGATGGCCACGCACCAGGGTGCGAGGGCACTTGGTCTGGAAAAAATAACCGGCTCTCTGGAACCGGGCAAAAAAGCCGATATTATCGTCATCAATACCCGTAAACCGCATTTAACGCCCATGTATAACCCGATTTCACACCTTGTTTATGCCGTCCAGGGCAGCGATGTCAGCGATTCCATCATTAACGGCCGGGTGGTTCTGGAAAAGGGAAAGCTGCAGTCTCTGGACATTGCTGCGGTTATGGACAGAGCATCGGAAGTTGCAAGGGAGATAAAAAATAACCGTTAACGGTTTACGGTTACCGGTTCATGGTTAAAAACTATAGCGTTTAAATGAGCTGTGAACCGGCAACTGAGAACCGTTACTCATTGGAATTCGTGTTATGATTTTTGACACCCTGATTTACAACGCAACGATTGTTACCGTTGATTCCGACTTTACCATCATACCCGATGGCCTTTTGGCTATTGCCAACGGCAGAATCGCCCGTGTGGACCCCGTGCCTAAGGCCGAACTTCCCCCTGCCCGGGAAACAATCAATGCACGGGGAGCAATTGTTTTACCGGGTCTTGTCAACACCCATACCCACCTGCCTATGACCCTCTTCAGAGGGCTGGCAGACGATCTTCCCCTGCACACATGGCTCAATGACCATATCTTTCCGGCCGAGGGCAGATTCATTAATCCCGAAACGGTGAGATACGGCACATTGCTGGGTTGCATGGAGATGCTGCTTTCGGGGACAACCACCTGTTGTGACGGATATTTTCTGGAAGATCATGTG
This sequence comes from uncultured Desulfobacteraceae bacterium, assembly GCA_964418755.1. Taxonomy (GTDB): domain Bacteria; phylum Desulfobacterota; class Desulfobacteria; order Desulfobacterales; family 4572-123; genus 4572-123. The sequence goes on along the minus strand of CAYQNS010000039.1, from coordinate 23,970 downwards.
GCCGGAGCGGTCCTTGAAACCGGCATGCGGGCGGTCCTCGGCCAGGGAGTCATTGATTTTCCGGCTCCGGGCGTGCCTGATCCTGCACAAAACATTGCCGCAGCAATTGATTTTATCGACAAATGGAGAGACAAAACCCCACGCATCACCCCCTCTCTGTTCTGTCATTCTCTCTATACCTGCGGCCCTGAAACCCTGAAAAAAGCAAACAGGGCGGCTTTGGAAAAAGGGGTCCTGTTTCAGATCCATGTTGCGGAAACAATGGCTGAAAAAAAGCAATGCCGGGACAAATACGGCATCACACCGATCCGGCATCTTGACGGACTCGGCATACTGACGCCGACCACCCTTATGGCGCATTGTATCTGGTTAGATGCCGTGGACATTGAGACCATTTCCGGACGGAATGCGGCCGTGGCCCACAATCCCGAGAGCAATATGAAACTTGCCTCGGGCATCGCACCGGTGGTATCTTTCCTGGAATGCGGAATAAAAACCGGCCTGGGAACGGACGGCTGCGCCAGTAACAATGACCTGGATATGTTCCGGGAGATGGGTTCGGCAGCCAGGCTTCACAAGGTCAACAGCCTTGACCCTGTGGTCATGAATGCACGAACCGTTCTGGAGATGGCGACTATCGGCGGGGCCAGGGCCATTGGCCTGGACCATCAGATCGGATCTCTGGAGCCTGGCAAGCAGGCGGATCTGATTGTCATTGACCTGTCCAGTCCCCACCTGACGCCGATGTATAATCCGGTTTCCCATCTGGTTTATGCCGTAAAAGGATCGGATGTGCGCGACGTTTTTGTAGCCGGAGAGCCCCTTGTCCGTGATCATAACCTGCTAAAACTCGATGCCGAAAAAATAATGCGGGAGGTTTGTTCCATCGCCGAAATCGTAAAAGGCGTCTAAAAAGGAGAAATCCATGGAAATCGACACTGAAATCGTTCGGCCCATCCGGCTGGATGATGATTTAAAAACCGTTAAAATTATCGACCAGCGCCGGCTGCCCCATGAGTTCATTACCGTCGATCTGAAAACTGCGGACGATGCCGTCATGGCCATCAAGGATATGTATGTCAGAGGGGCGCCTCTTATCGGCGTCACCGCAGCCTATGGTGTATTTCTGGCTGCTCTGAACTGTTCCGGGAACCTTTTGCCGGACGAATATATTAGGGAGGAATGCCGTCGACTGAAAGCGGCCCGGCCCACTGCCGTGAACCTCGGCTGGGCCGTCGACCGCGTGTTGAATAAAATTCTGACCGTTGACGGAAAAGAGGAAAAGATCAAAATCGCCCGTCGAACCGCCGGTCAACTGGCGGACTATGAGGCTGAAAATTGTCGAAATATCGGCAGACATGGTCTGGACCTGATCGAAAATATCAGACGCAAAAACAATGGGCGGACAGTCAACCTGCTGACCCACTGCAATGCCGGCTGGCTTGCCTGCATTGAATACGGCACGGCCACGGCTCCCATGTATGCGGCCTTTGAAAAAGGAATTGACATCCATGTGTGGGTGGATGAGACCCGACCCCTGAACCAGGGGTCTCGTCTGACCGCCTGGGAGCTCGGCAAACGCGGAATAAAGCACACGGTAATCACCGACAATGCCGGCGGTCACCTGATGCAGCACGGCATGGTGGATCTGGTCATCGTGGGCACCGACCGGACAAGCTGCACCGGCGATGTGGCCAACAAAATCGGGACCTATTTAAAGGCCCTGGCGGCCCGGGACAATGACATTCCTTTTTATGTGGCCCTGCCCTCCAGTACTTTTGACTGGCGGATCAAGGATGGTGTAAAGGAGATTCCCATAGAAGAGCGTGATCCCGATGAGGTCCGGTTTGTTCAGGGACTGCACAACGAATCTATCCTGAGCGTTCTGGTGCCGCCAAAGACCAGCCCTGCAGCCAACTTTGCCTTTGATGTGACACCTGCCCGCCTGATCACCGGTTTTATCACCGAACGGGGTATCTGCCGGGCCACACAGAGCGATATTAAACGACTTTTTCCGGAAAATTATTGACTTTTAATCTTATTTTACTTTTTATGGCTTCTTATGATTACAGACCTTGAAAAAAAAATCATCGCTTCCATTCAGGAAGATATGGACATCTGCCAACGGCCCTACCTTAAGATTGCGCAACAAATAGGTGTTTCCGAGGCCCAACTTCTATCCTCCATTAAAGACCTTGTGGGGCGCGGTATTATCCGACGTTTCGGAGCCACCATCCGGCACCAGAAATCCGGTTTTGAAGCCAATGCCATGGTGGCGTGGCAGGTTGAAGAAGACAAGGTGGAGCGGGTCGGCCAAAAACTTGCCGGGCTGGCGCAGGTCACCCACTGTTACCGTCGCAATCCATCGGGAAAATGGCCCTATAATTTGTACACCATGATCCATGCCGCTGATGAAACAGCCTGCCAGACTATGGCCACGGCCATGGCCTCGGATGTAGGGGTTGAGACTTACACCCTCCTTTTCAGCCGCCGGGAATTGAAAAAAACCTCCATGAAATACTTTCCGGAAAATCCTGCTGGGACACCGGCTATAAACGTCTAAAAAATGACACAAATGATGATAAAAACAAGGGCTCATCGATTCACCACTCATCATTTAAACTTCATCATCCAACAATGAAAGCCACCCCTCACATTCTCCTGGTCAATCCCTGGATCCACGATTTTGCCGCCTATGATTTCTGGGCCAAGCCTTTGGGGCTTTTAACCCTGGCCGGAATCCTGCGGCAGCACGGCTTCCAAATTTCCTATATCGACTGTCTGGACAGATTTCATCCCAATGCAAAATCTACCGCCCTGCATGCCCGTCAGGGACGGGGGCCTTATCTGAAAACGGAAATCTCCAAACCACCCGGGCTTGAGGATATCCAGCGCACTTTTTCAAGATACGGCATTCCCCATCAATGGTTTCATGAGGATCTGAAAGCACTTTGTACCCCCGACCTTATCCTGGTTACGTCGCTGATGACATACTGGTATCCCGGTGTTCAGGAAACCATTAAAGCCATAAAAAAGGTATTCCCGACTGTGCCCGTTATCCTGGGCGGTATCTATGCAACCCTGTGCCACGATCACGCCGATTGCCATTCCGGGGCCGACCGGGTCATTGCCGGAACCGGCATCGAATCTATTCTTGACCTGGCAGGAACCTATACCGGGTATTCCCCTTTGCCGGAATATGATCCTGAAAACCTCGATACAGTGCCTTACCCTGCCCTTGATCTGCAGCACAAAATCAACTATGCACCGTTGCTCACATCCCGGGGGTGCCCCTTTGCCTGTGCCTACTGCGCCTCCCATATCCTGGATCCCAAAAGGATGCTGCGCAGCCCCGCTTCAGTGGTGGCGGAAATCCTGCACTGGCATAAGGGCTATGGTGTGGTCGATTTTGCTTTTTATGATGATGCGCTGCTGGTCAATGCCGACGACCATATCATCCCCATACTGGAAGATTTAATCGGGCGGGACCTGAAGGTGCGCTTTCATACCCCCAATGCGGTTCATATCCGTGAAATTACACAACTAACCGCCGGACTGATGTTTGCCGCCGGGTTTGAAACCATCCGCTTAGGGCTTGAAACCACGGCTTTTAATAAACGCAATGACCTGGATCACAAGGTAACCGCCCATGAATTTGACCGGGCCGTCACCTGTCTCAAGCATGCGGGTTTCAACCGAAACCAAATCGGAGCCTACCTGCTCATCGGATTGCCCGATCAAAGCCTTGAGGCCATTGAAGCCTCGATCCGGGTGGTCAGGCAGGCCGGAATAACTCCGATTTTGGCCCATTATACTCCTATACCCCATACACCACTCTGGCATCAGGCAATAGGCGCATCCCGCTATGACCTTGAGTCAGACCCGATTTTCACCAATAACGCCATTTTCCCCTGCCGGCAGGACACTTTCTCCTGGCAGACCCTGACCCATCTGAAACAACTGGCTAAAAATGAAAACAATGGATAGTGATGAATTCGTAAAAAATCGAATTCATCAAGTTTTAGGTGGTAGGTTTTAGGTTTTAGGTTAATGATATTATCTGTTTTAACAGAGGCTTAAAACTTAAAACGTCTCGTAAAAAGTGAGTTTTTGCCTTCTTACGAGATCATCAATAGTAAAAAGTGAATATTTATTCATTCTCACTTATTGAAATCAACACCATCCCGGGCCCATGGTTTCCCAATATTCATTTTTGGTTATTTCTATATTTTATCTTTTATTTCAATTTGTTAATTATTCGCATGAAATATTCAGAAAAGGGGTATTTTTTCTTGACACGGTAACGCATGCTTTGATAAGTGAATGAGTATTCATTCATATAGAGTTAAAAATCCCGAGATACACCGATTTATCGTTTTTTGACGTTACCAAATCTATTATTCAGGAGGTAATTATGAGCAGAAAAATCAAGCAGGCTGCAGTTATTGGTTCAGGCGTGATGGGCGGCGGCATTGCAGCGCTTCTCGCCAGTGCCGGCATCAAAACACTATTGCTGGATATCGTCCCCTTTGACCTGACGGACGAAGATAAAAAGGACCCTGTGGCCAGGAACCGCATTGCAAAAGCCGGATTCGACACAATCCTTACGTCAAAGCCGTCACTGCTGATGCAGAAAAAAGATGCATCTCTTATCTCAATCGGCAACCTTGAAGATGATTTTAATAAACTTGCCGATTGTGACTGGATCATTGAAGTGGTTGTGGAAAACCTTAAAATCAAGCAGGACCTTTTTAAACGCATAGAGCCGGTTCGTAAGGCCGGAAGCATTGTTTCTTCCAACACATCAGGAATTCCGTTGAAATCCATGTCCGAAGGATTAAGCCTTGAATTCAAACAGCATTTTCTCGGGACCCATTTTTTTAATCCGGTCCGTTACATGCACCTGCTGGAGATTATCAAAGGCAAAGAAACCCTTCCCGAGATTCTGTCGTTCATGGGTGATTTCGGCGAACGCCTTCTGGGCAAGGGAATTGTCTGGGCAAAGGACACCCCCAACTTCGTGGGCAACCGGATCGGGGTCCAGGGTATGGTGAAGGCCATGCAGCTCATGGTGCAAGAAGGATTGACCATCACGGAAGTCGACGCCCTCTTCGGCCAGGCCATGGGTCGTCCCAAAACAGCCATGTTCAAGACCACTGACCTGGTGGGCCTGGACACCATGGGCCATGTCGCCAAAAACACATATGACCTGGTAACCGAAGACGAGGAACGTGACAGTTTTGTCATTCCGGAATTTGTCGACAAGATGATCGAAAAAAACCTCCTGGGTAAAAAAGTGAAAAGCGGTTTTTACAAAACCGAACTGACCCCCGAGTGGAAAATTATCCGCAAAGTGATCAATCCTGAGACCTTTGAATATGAAGAATATAGCAAACCCGACTTCCCTTGCCTGGCCGCTGCCAAAAAAGCCAAAACCCTGCCCGAAAAAATGAAGGCCATCGTGTACGGCGATGACAGGGGCAGTGCCTATGCCTGGAAAGCTGTGGCCAGTCAACTGATCTATTCGGCCAACCGTATCCCGGAAATTTCCGATACCATTGTTGAAATCGACAACTCCATGAAGTGGGGCTTTAACTTTGAAATGGGTCCCTTTGAAACATGGGACGCCATAGGTGTTGCCGAGGCTGTGGCCAAAATGGAACAGAACAACCTGACCGTCCCGGAAAAAGTCAAAAAAATGCTGGCTGCCGGGAACCCTACCTTTTATAGAACTGAAAACGGCAAGGCCCTGTTTTATGACTTTGCTGCCGAAACCTACAAAGAGGTCGCCGTGAGCAAGACCATTGTTTCCCTCAAGGTCCTGAAAGGGGCGGACAAGCTGATCAAAACCTGTCCGAGCGCGTCTTTGATCGACCTTGGCGACGGCGTTTTTAACTTTGAATTCCACACCAAGATGAATGCCTTAAACGGCGAAATCATTGAATTCATGCACGAAGCCCTGGATTATGTGGATGACAACGGTGCAGGACTGATTATCGGGAATCAGGCCGGCGGCATGCCCGGTGCGTTTTCCGCCGGGGCCGACCTTAAATTTATGGCAAACCTTGCCAAAGAAAAAAAATATGCCCAGATGGACGCCTTTCTGGCTAGCGGCCAGGCCGGTATGCAGCGGGCTCGATATTCATCCTTTCCAGTGGTGGCTGCGCCCTATGGCATGACTCTGGGCGGGGGATGCGAAATCTGCCTGGGGGCCGATCGCATCGTGGCCCATGCCGAACTTTTCATGGGGCTTGTGGAGATCGGAGTGGGCCTGCTTCCCGGCGGCGGCGGGTGCCTGAATCTTTACAAAAAGCTCACCGCCGGCATTCCCGATGCCGTCACCGACCTGGACCTGACGAAATTTTTTCTCCCGGCATTCATGTCCATTGCCATGGCCAAGGTATCCATGTCAGCGGCCGAAGCACGGTCAAACGGATTTCTCGGACCCAAAGACAGGATCGTGTTCAACCGTGATTACCAGATCGGCGAAGCCAAAAAAGAAGTTCTCAAAATGCTTGACGAGGGGTATGCACCGCCGATGAAGCGTCAACTCAAGGTGGCCGGCAATGCAGCCCAGGGCATGGTGCACGCAGAATTGTTCAATATGCAGAGCGCCAAATATGTCAGTGAACATGATGTGTTCCTGGCCAAACGCATTGCCTTTGTCATCAGCGGGGGTGACGTGAGAGCCAACAGCCTGGTGGACGAAGAGCTTATCCTGCAACTTGAACGAGAGGCATTTGTGGATTTCTGGAAGCAGGAAAAGACCATTGCCAGGGTAGAACATATGCTGAGAACCGGCAAGCCCCTGAGAAACTAGTCAGTGTCCGTCCGTAAATGGTCTTTTTGCCCAATCTCATCGTTATGCGAAAAAAATATTCCTCGAAATATCAACTATATGCCTGTGGTTATTTTTTCGCACGCCTTGATTTTGAACAAAAATCCTCATTTCCGGATGGACACCGGTCAATATACTATTTGGAACCAAGGAGGAAAGCATTATGAGAGATGCATATATTGTCACTTCGGTTAGAACACCCGGCTGCAGACGCAACAAGGGGGCCTTTCGCGATACCCGGCCCGAAGATCTTTTGTCTTTTATTCTGGATGCGGCCGTGAAAAAAACGCCGAACCTTGAAAAAAAAGAGGTGGATGACATCATGGTCGGCTGCTCCTTTCCCGAAGCGGAACAGGGCATGAACATCGGCCGCATCGGCGCCCAGATCGCCGGATTCCCGGATGAAGTGTCCGGCGCCACAATCAACCGGTTCTGTGCTTCCGGTCTTGAAGCCATTGCTCAGTCCTCCATGCGGGTCATGGCCGGATGGTCCGATGTCACCATCGGCGGCGGAGTGGAATCCATGACCATGGTGGCCATGGGCGGCAACATGCCCAGACCTCATCCCGGATATACCGTAGCACGACCCGACCTTTATACATCCATGGGAATTACCGCCGAAAACGTTGCCAATCGCTACAACATCACCAGGGAGGCCCAGGATGAATTTGCCTATAACTCCCAGATGAAGGCAGCAAAGGCCAAAGCCGACAAGCTGTACAAGGAAATCGTTCCAACTCCGGCCACCCGTTTTGTAAAACAGGATACCGGCACGTTTACATCCGAAACTTTCTTGCAGGATTTTGACGACGGTATCCGAGAATCCACCACCCTTGAAGGGCTGGGCAAACTTCGGGCCGTTTTTGCCGCCGGAGGGTCTGTAACCGCAGGGAATTCATCCCAGACAACCGACGGTGCCGCCTGCAGCATCATCATGTGTGAAGACAAGGTCAAGGAACTGGGCCTGAAACCCGTGGCCAAGCTGAAATACTACACCACCGTGGGCTGCCGGGCCGATGAAATGGGTGTGGGCCCGCGTTATGCCATTCCCAAACTGCTGAAACTGGCAGGGCTTTCCATCGACGACATCGGCGTCTGGGAAATCAATGAGGCTTTTGCTTCCCAGGCCCTGTACTGCATCCGCGAACTGGGGCTTGAAAAGTACATGGACCGCATCAACATCCACGGCGGGGCCATTGCCCTGGGCCACCCCCTGGGATGCACCGGGGCCAAACTCTGCTCCCAGATCCTGACCAACATGCAGGACCTCGGCGTCAAATACGGCGTGGAATCCATGTGCATCGGCGGCGGCATGGGTGCGGCAGCTCTGTTTGAGCTCTGCGAATAGCCGGCCGGGCATATCAAATTTGTATAAAAAAAAACGAAAACGGCCTCTTGAGTGGGGCCGTTTTCGTTTTTGTAACCGTTCACGGATTCAGATCGTAGAGTGGGCTCTGCCCACCAATCGGCTGGAATCATTTAAAGACTGCCGGATAACCATTTTGCCAAATAACGTATAAAAATACACATCTATACGGCTCGGGGGTTAAAAGGTATTCTGTCTTTTTCAAGTATCAAGTTTCAAGAATTCCCGGTGCTATCCGTTATCCCGTTCAAAAGTCTTCATAAAATCCACCAGGCTTTCGATAGCTTCCAGGGTAGTGGCATTATAAATGGATGCTCGGCATCCGCCCACGGAGCGATGCCCTTTGAGTCCGCCAAAGCCCTGTGACAATGCTTTTTTGACAAATGCCTGCTCCAGCTCTTCGCCGGGAAGGCGGAAAGTGACATTCATCAGGGAACGACTGTCTTTATCCGCCGTACCCCGATAAAACTCACCGGAATCAAGCAGATCGTATATCAATCCGGCCTTTTTACGATTTATTATTTCCATTTTTTCCAGTCCGCCGATGGTTTCTTCCAGCCACTTCAGGACAAGCTGCAGGGTATAAACGGCAAAGCACGGCGGCGTATTGAACATGGAATTCTTATCAGCAAAAATGTTGTAATTCAACATGTTCGGCAGACCGTCCGGTATTTTTGCAAGCATGTCACGGCGGACAATCACCATGCAGACCCCGGCCGGTCCGATATTTTTCTGTGCTCCGGCATATATCATGCCGAAGGGCCGGGGATCAAACGGCCGGCTCATGATATCCGAAGACATGTCCGCGATTACAGGTACATTGCCGGTATCGGGAAAGCTGCGCCACTGAGTACCCTTGATGGTGTTGTTGGATGTGAGGTGAACATAGGATGCATCAGCGGTAAAATTTATATTTTTCGGGATGCAGGCGTAATCCCGGTCTTTGGATGAAGCGGCTATAGTTATTTTTTTACCCAAAATCCGAGCCTCTTTCACCGCTTTGCTTGACCATGTGCCGGTGTCCACATAATCGGCGATTTTATCATCGGGCAAAAAATTCATGGGCACCATGCAGAACTGCAGGCTGGCGCCGCCCTGCAAAAACAGAACCTGATAGTTATCGTCCAGTTTCAAAAGCCGTCTGGTACGGGCAATGGCATCTTCAATCACCTCATCAAACCATTTGGAACGGTGGCTGACTTCGGTTATGGACATGCCGGACCCGGCAAAATTCAAAAACGATCCCTGAATTTCCTCCAGAACGGGAAGCGGCAAAGCCGCCGGCCCGGCATTAAAATTAAAAATTCGATCTTCTCCCATTTATTTCCTCCATTTCAACGGTAATAATTATATATTTCCGGTCGCATTCAGACGTGTTTGCAGCAATGTAATATGGATGCTTTCCCAGAATTGACGTATAGTACAAGGAGTCATGAATATATCAACCGTATTTAATTTAAGATGAGCGATTGGCTCTTAGCAGCGGTTAGCTCCTATATTTTAGGAGTTTACCAGTAATGCGATTTTCACCCATTGGGTGAAATGATGACCTTTGACAATATGTTGAAATTATTGTGCTAATTGCTAAAAGCTAACTACTGATCGCTCAATTTAGGTCTTAATATTTGCATTGACTTGGCAGATATTTCTGCAACAGATCTTTTTGCGCTTTGCTTCGCTCTGGAAGAACGTAGGCCGCACATCTTTTTTCTATTTCTTTGGAAACATTGACATCTACAGGTATTTTTGCAGATAAATTGTTCGATTCTATTCCTTTTTTGTCAAAAATATTACTTATTCTCTGTTCTTTTCTGTAGATGGCTGTGGAACCGATTGTCAGAAAGCTTTTTGTTTCCAGGGACTTTGCCAGTTTGTCCTTGAGCATGGGATCAAAAGAAAGGTTCAGCCCCTGAAGTGTCCGGTTGCAGTTGATCATTAATTCTTCATCAAGAATCATTTTTTTGAAACTTCCCCCTGCAAATGCAGCCATATGGCCGGGATAACACCAGATTTCCTCTACATTGGTCATATAATAGGGCGCTATTGCGGTGAAACAGGATTCAAAGCCGCCCTGATAATCATTTCGGATGCCGTCGGAAAAACATCCGCAAAGAACACAGTTCATTTCAAAATACAGGCAGACCTCGTAAAACATAATCTGAACATGAAGAGATTCCGGACTGCCGTATGCCGGCTGTAATGACCGCATGTCCGTCATGGCGGAAAAATTACTGAAAGAGACACTCGTACCCGGCTTGAGCAGCTGGATATAAACCACCCCTGCCAGACAAAGGACAAGGTCTTGAACAACGAGGCCCAACAGGCTTTCCGGCCCTGTCATAAAGGACAAGGTGCAGGGGAAAATCGTGATGTCTTGTTCTTCTTCAACCAGAACGGTCAAGTTTATCAGGCTTTCTTCATCGTAAGACAAGGGGGCCATGGGGCAGATCCCCTGTCCCATAAACGGGTCGCTGTCATCGCCTTTGATCTCTTTGATCAGATGTATCGCCTTTTTGGCACTGGTGTAAACATCACCATTTTTGGCGCCCGCCTTTGTGGCACGGAAGCATAAATTCGGAAATTTATCCGAATATTTCAGCATCATGGCGATTTGACCGATATACTGGTCTTCGCTGTCGTTGCCCTCGGGATCTACCACTCCGGGATTTACAGACTCATAAAGACCACAGGTTTCGGCAAGCTGATACATTTTGATGGCGTCTCGAATGTTGCCACGTCGACTTTGCCCGGTGATATCATCTAAAATCATGGGGGCGTTGGAAAACGGGGATGCGGCAACAAGCCTTTTGTGACCGGCAGGTGTATATTTGACCTTTGGCAGTAAATCCAAAGCCTTTTCAAGTAATGACGGGGAAATAAATACCTTTTTTCCATCGACTTTTACGCCATTTTTTTCAAACAATTCTCTGACGCTGTCCAGTTCAAATTCCACGCCGACAGTTGCCAGTATGTCCGTGGCCTTTTCGTATATGGATTCGATGGTTTCTCTGTTCAGTAAATTCGGCATTTTTATTACTTCCTTTTGTATAATGTAATTCAATATCTAATGCGGAATGTCGCATGAAGCGCCAAAGCCATAGGCAGTGCCCCCCAGATTTTTACCATAGGAGACATCTATACCCTCTTATGGCATATATTTTATTTCCTGTATATAAAACGGTCGTATAAAATTGAGCCATTTGAGGCCGCAGGAATTCATCCTTATTAATTTTTCACATCAAGTCAACAGGGTTGCCACGTCCTAAAAAATCTTTAAACTCATCCGAAATTCGTTCATCATTTGCAACTTTTCCCCAAAAATCGTGTGCCATTATTTTTATGGCATCAACACTATCCGCGGTGATGTTTATTCTTTTAGGCTCAGATGGACTAAAGCTATAGGGGAGAATCTCACCGCCGCTTTTTGGTGCAAACCCCATGGAGCACATGTCATATAATGGTAATAGTCTGAACACATTTCCATCCATTGCCAAACTCAAATTACCTGAATGCATGTCCGTATTATTAATCAGACGACCAAAGCACCACAAAATTTCTGCATCAAAAGCATGCTGCCAGCTAACCAGTTCTTTTTTTAGCAGCGCGTCCATGACTTGTGGCCAACTGCCCCCTATCCCCGAAAATTCAGCATCAATAGACTGAAGTGAGGTCATTGACATTCGTCCATATTCTCCGGATCTGTCAAATCGCACAGACTCCAGAGCCCGTTTACCTGAACGAGGGTATTGACAAACCCGAAGCAATTATCTAAACCCTTAGGGCCGTGGCAAAATAAATCTTCCACTCCTGTTTGTCTTTTGGGCCGTTTCACTCTTTGGGGAATTTATCCGGGCCATGCCCCTTAATTGGATAAACCCGCCAAAGGCGGACAAACCGGTACTGTTAAAAAGACGTCCACTGCAAATAACAAATTAAAAGCACCAAACTATACCAACGGACAATCCTCCAATGAAAATGTATACATACCCTTCCAAATCAGCCCAAAAAAGAATTTCTACTATTGTAAACCGTGAGCTGGGATTTAAAAAAACGGAGTATACTGCCGTTGCCCGCATTCTTGAGGATGTAAAAAAAAACGGGGATCAGGCCATCCTAAAATATGCAGACCGGTTTGATTCCCCGGGCATGACCATTGATTCTTTGAAAGTTACCAGAGAAGAGATCGATGCGGCTTCAAGACAGGTGGATAAAGATTTCCTCCATGCTCTGGACAATGCGGTTTCTCGTATTCGTTCTTTTCACCTGCAGCAGCAGAGCAAGTCATGGATCACCACGGACGAATCCGGCACGATTCTCGGGCAACTGGTGAACCCGGTGGATGCGGCAGGAATCTACGTACCCGGCGGTCGGAGCGGCCGAACCCCCCTGGTAAGCTCCGTACTGATGGGCGCAATCCCGGCCCAAATTGCCGGTGTCAAACGAATGGTCATGGTTACACCGCCCACCGGCCAGGGCATGGTGAACCCCTGCCTGTTGACTGCGGCAGCCAGAGTCGGCATCGATGAAATTTATAAGATCGGCAGCGCCTGGGCCATCGCGGCACTGGCCTATGGTACCGACACAATCGATAAAGTCGATGTAATTGCAGGCCCGGGAAACATCTATGTGACCCTGGCTAAAAAAATTCTGGCAGGCCGGGTCGGAATCGATATGATTGCCGGGCCCAGTGAAATACTTATCATTGCCGACAAAACCGCCGATCCGGAATTTCTTGCTGCGGATCTGCTTTCCCAGGCCGAACACGATCCCCTGGCCTCCGCGATCCTGGTTACCGATTCCATTTCCGTGGCCCGGGCCGTACATCAGGCCCTTGATCGGCAAATCGCCGAACTGTCCCGACAGGACATTGCAAGTGAGTCCCTTAAAAACTTCGGCGCTCTGATAGTTGTTCCGGATATTGCCACGGCCGTGACAATATCCAATAAAATAGCACCCGAGCACCTTGAACTTCAGGTCGATGACCCCTTTGCCCATATCGGCAAAATTCGCAATGCGGGGGCCCTGTTTTTAGGCCGATACACGCCCGAGGCCGTGGGCGACTACATTGCCGGTCCCAATCATGTGCTGCCCACCGCCGGCACAGCCCGTTTCTCTTCAGCGCTTTCCGTATCGCATTTTATAAAAACAACCAGCCTGATTCACTATTCAAAGGCTGCTTTTGATCGTGATGCCCGAGATATCATATGTCTGGCAAAAACCGAGGGCCTTGGGGCCCATGCCAACTCCATTGCCATCCGAACAACAGAATAACCGGCATTGCTGCATCCGTATCTTGATTCTGAAATTTGTGTTTTTTATGGACAAAACATTCAATTTAATCATGGTGAAGGGAGCTTGAATGGATTTAGATAAATTAAACAAAAATGGAAAATTATCAAAGGAATTGACCGATTTTATTCTTAATCTTCCGATTTTCGGCAACCTGAATTCCGAAGAACTTCAGTATGTGGCCGATCAAATGAAATTTATTGAAATCAATCCCGATGAAATCCTGTTCAATGAATGGGATCGCAGTGATTATGTCTGTTTCGTGGTATACGGCTCCCTGAGCGTTATGAAAAAATCCGGACCGGACGATTATGCGATCCTGTCAACCCTGAAACGGGGGAAATCCATCGGAGAGATGGCCCTGATCGACAATTCACCCCGTTCCGCAACAGTGAAGGCCAATACAAAATCGATTCTGGCCCTGCTGCCCAAGGACCACTTTGATATCATTCTTGAAAACCGGCCGACCATCGGCATCAAACTCCTCAAGGGAATCGCCCGGCTGCTCAGCCATAATCTGCGCAAAACATCATCCCGCCTGGCGGATTATCTGCTGCCCTTGAGTTGACAATATTTTTTTTAATCCTTAAATTATCTGATTACGATGGAATATTTTTAAAAAACAAACACGGATAAACCGAAACAAAAAATATTCATTGTTTGGGCTCAAGAAATAAATCTTAATTCATCGTTTTGCGGTACTTATTTTTTTTGCGAAAATAATCAAAACCAGAATCTTTTCATTTTAAAAAAGCAGAGCACTCATGCCCCCTATCATATCCATTGTCGGAAAATCCGGATCCGGAAAAACCACGTTTATCGAACGGCTGATCCCCGAGCTTAAAAACCGGGGCTACAAAATTGGAACGATCAAGCACACATACCACAATTTTGAATTTGACAAACCGGGTAAAGATAGCTGGCGGCACAAACGGTCCGGCGCAGATACCGTGATCATCGCCTCCGACAATAAGCTTTCCATGGTCAAGGATATTGATTCGGCAGCTCTGGACGATTTGAAACCATATTTTAAAGAAATGGATATTCTAATTACCGAAGGATATAAAAACGACAACAAACCCAAAATCGAAATCATCAGGAGCGGCAGATCCACCGTCCCCCTGAATTTGAAACCCGAAGAGCGCATGGCCCTGGTTACAGACACCGATGTCGGGATGGACGTTCCGCGTTTTGGACTGGAAGAGATCGCCAAAGTCGCTGACCTGATTGAAAAAAAATTTCTATGAAACCTGTTGAGCTTGACACCCTGAAAAACTGGTTTGCCGGCTATACCGCCGGATACCTTACAAAAAGCGCCGATCATGACCGGGCCATCCATCTTAAAATCGATCATACGCAGAGGGTATGCCAAAATATCATCATGCTTGCCCGGGCCATGAACCTTTCGGAAAACGATCTGCTGCTGGCCGAAACAATGGGGCTTTTGCATGATATCGGGCGGTTTGAACAATATGCCATTTACGGCACGTTCAGTGATATGGCATCGGAAAATCATGCCCGCATGGGCATGCGTCAGATCGCAAAGCACAAACTGCTGGCGATCTTTACCCTGCCTGAAAAACGCCTGATTGCCGGGGCAGTCGCCTTTCACAATGCCGCAACACTTCCCCGGGGGAAAAGTTCCCGGCAACTTTTTTTCATGAAACTCCTGCGGGATGCCGATAAGCTCGATATCTGGAAAGTGGTGACGGACTACTACCATGAAAGCAGCGGCCGGCGCAACGCAACCATTGAAATGGGGCTGTCGGATGAGCCCCACTGTTCGGGGAAGGCCCTTGACGCGCTGCATCAGGGCAGGCTCATCCGCCTGCAAAATTTGAAAACCTTAAATGATTTCAAATTACTGCAGATAAGCTGGGTGTTTGATCTTAATTTTGAGCCCTCTTTTCAGGCCCTTCTGGACCGCGGATACATTTCGATGATAGAAGCCGTTCTGCCCGAAACTCCTGAAATTGCCGCAGCGGTTAAACAGGCCCATGCCCATGTGCAAAAATTCGCTGCCGGCCATGCACCAGATGATAGTGAAATTTTAAAACCAAAAAATTAAAACAATTTACCGGTCAGCCAGAACATAAACATACCCACGATCACAGTTCCTCCCAATGATCTGGTTTTCAAGGCAAAGATAAAAGTCGGAATTGCCGCTATCAGTTCCGGCTGCAGCAGCATTATTCTGCGCGGGTCACCTGTGGTGATCAGAACCGGCAGTAACAGCGCGCTCAAAATGGCAGCGGGAATCAGGTCCAGCCACTCCACCAGCCATTCAGGCAGTTTGCGGTTTGACAGAAAAAAAAGAGGCGCCCAGCGGGGTAGAAAGGTCACGAGCCCCATGCCGATTACCATCAGAATATATTCATTGGTCATGGGCTCTCCCCTTTAAAGATTTTTTCTCAAAAATTTTTTTCAGAACTGTCCCGCAAGTTGCGGAAAATATCGATGCCGCCACAATATACATATTGCCGGGCAGCACCAGCGACAAAAAAACCGCCAGGACTCCGCTAAGCATGGCGACAAACAAATATTTTTGTCCGTTAAGCTGGAAAACAAGCAGGCAGATGAACATCGCAGGCAGCGCATAATCAATTCCAAACGCACCGGCAGGAATGAATTGCCCGCCGAAGCCGCCGGCAACCGTACTGATTATCCAGATCATATTGGCCGTATAATTTAACACCAGAGACCGCTCAATGTCCCATTTGCCGGCTTTTAACCTTGAATAATTAACAGCAAAACTTTCATCGGTAACGCCGTAGGCCAGCAGGCCAAGTTTTTTTCGGCTCGATTTTGTAAAATAGACCGCCAGCGCTGAACTCATCAACAGATGCCTCAGGTTCACCGTAAAAGTTGTCAGGATAATGGACGCCGACGCGGCCCCGCAGTCCAGCATGGATACGGCAATAAACTGGGAGCTGCCGGCAAACACCAGCAGGGACATTAAAAATATTTCGCAGGGCCCTAAACCGGCCTTCTGGGCCAGTACACCAAAGGCAAGGCCGATGGGAATATACCCCAGGCAGATGGGCCAGGCTGCGCCGACACCGTCAACTGCGATTGATTTTGACTTAAACATGCAAACAACCCTATATCTGAATGGAACGATTTTTGACTCAATCTGAACCGGTTTCTTCCCCAAAATCACACAACCCGGGCAAAAAAAGTCAATTTGATATTGACAATTAAATTATTGATATTTATCATTCTATGTTTGATGGTCTCGTAAAAAGTCGAAAGTTTAAATTTCAACCACAATAGATGGTGCTCAATGGATTTAAAAAGCCTGTATATTGTGTCAAAAATATTTTCGGTGGACTTTTTACGAGAGCGTCATGTTTATATATCATTAATTAAATATTGACAACGATCCTTCACCCGGTTACCTGTTTTTTCCCGGTAAGCCAATGAAGGATTTTTTATTATTTTAGAACCGGTCTTTAATCAAGACGGAAAATAGTGCCCACTTGGGAACGACCTGTTTTCCAGGTTCCGGACGACGCTGAATGCAAGAGGAATAAAACATGCGAATCAACACCCGAAAAGTCAGAAACATCGGTATCAGTGCGCATATCGACTCCGGCAAAACAACTTTGACGGAAAGAATACTTTTTTATACCGATCGAATCCATACGATCCACGATGTTAAAGGCAAGGATGGCGTAGGCGCCACCATGGATTCCATGGAGCTGGAAAAAGAACGCGGAATCACCATAGCTTCCGCAGCGACTTACTGCAAATGGAAAAATCATGAAATCAATATTATCGATACCCCGGGCCACGTTGACTTTACCATCGAAGTAGAGCGTTCGCTGCGTGTTCTGGACGGTGCTATCCTGGTTCTCTGTGCGGTGGGCGGGGTCCAGTCCCAGTCGATTACGGTGGACCAGCAGATGAAGCGGTACAAGGTACCCTGCATCGCCTTTATCAACAAGTGTGACCGAAGCGGCGCCAATCCGGATCGGGTCACCGCACAGCTCCGGGACAAACTCGGGCATAATGCCGTGGTCATGCAGATACCCATCGGGATCGAAGCCGACCTTCAGGGTGTAATCGACCTGGTTACCATGCAGGCCATTTACTTTGACGGCGAAAACGGAGAGATCCTGCGGATTGAAGAGATACCGGACACCCTGTTGGAGCAGGCCGCCCGGAAACGCGAAGAACTGATCGACGCGGCGTCCATGTTTTCCGATGAACTGATGGAGGCGGCCCTGGAAGAATCGGTCACTTCGGATCTGCTCATAGATGCGGTTCGCAAAGGCACGTTGATCCGACAGCTCACACCGGTTTTCGTCGGGTCCGCTTACAAAAATAAAGGAATTCAGCCGCTCCTGGATGCCGTTAACAATTTCCTGCCCAGCCCCGATGATGTCGAAAATATCGCTCTGGATATGGGCCAGGATGAAAAATCAGTCACCCTCAGCAGTTCCGCAGATGACCCGACAGTTGCGCTGGCATTCAAACTGGAAGACGGTCAGTATGGACAGCTCACCTACATCCGTGTTTACCAGGGCGCCATCGGCAAGGGCGACACAGTCATCAATGTCCGCACCGGTAAAAAAATAAAAATCGGCCGGGTCGTACACATGCACGCCAACCAGATGGAAGAGATCGAACGAATTTCAGCAGGCTTTATCGGTGCTCTGTTCGGGGTTGACTGTGCTTCCGGAGATACGTTTGTGTCACCGGGCATAAATGTCAGCATGACCTCCATGTTTGTTCCCAATCCGGTGATATCTCTGGCTATCGTGCCCAGCGACAACAAATCCCAGATCAACATGTCCAAGGCCCTGAACCGGTTTTGCAAGGAAGATCCGACATTCAGAACCTTTGTGGACGCAGAGACCAACGAGACGATCATCGAAGGCATGGGCGAGCTTCATCTGGAAGTTTATATAGAGCGTATGCTGCGAGAATACAATGCCGAAATCACCTCCGGGCACCCGCGTGTGGCCTACAGGGAAACCATCACCCGCAAGGCTCAATTCAACTATATCCACAAAAAACAGACCGGTGGTTCGGGTCAGTATGGACGCGTGGCAGGCTATCTGGAACCGGTCGATGATAAAGGTTTTGTTTTTGAAAACAAGGTGACCGGCGGATCCATCCCGACGCAGTACATCTCGTCGTGTGAAAAAGGTTTCATGCAGTGTATGGCCAAGGGCCCCAAGATGGAATTCCCGGTTACCGGCATAAAGGTAGTCATCAATGACGGCGCAAGTCATGCGGTCGATTCTTCTGAAATGGCTTTTCAGGCCGCGGCCCGGGGTGCTTTTCTGGAAGGATATGCCAAGGCGGGATCGGTGATTCATGAGCCCATTATGAAAGTGGCCGTGGAAACACCTACGGAATTTCAGGGGGTCGTCATGGGATTGTTGAATCAGCGGCGAGGTATGATCGTAGGGTCTCAGGAAGAAGGCCCCCTCTGTGTCATTGAATCACTGGTTCCGCTGGCCGAGATGTTCGGCTATTCAACGGTTCTGCGTTCTTCCACCCAGGGCAAGGCTCAGTTTACCATGGAGTTCAGCAGTTACAAAAAGGTCCCCCAGAGCATCGCGGAAGAGCTGCTCAAAAAAGCTGCCGCAGACAAAAAAAATGTTGCCTGAATCGAATAAATGTATAGATGCTTTGCCGGGTGGCTTCAGATGGGCCCGACCGTCCCTGAAACAGAACCCTTAAGCGAGGCAGGGATTTGGTTTGCATACAATTCGCAAAATATTTAACCATGGCTTAAAGCCGGACGCCCAGGGCTCGGGCAATCGTCTCGCCCCGGCCCCATCCGCGTTATTTACCTGAAAGAAAGGAGTTTTAAAATGCTGAAAAAAGATCTTATACTCCGTAACCCCTTGAGGCTCATGGGGTATGAAACAGAAGACATCCTTCCCGAAGGCGGTTTTGGCGCCGTACTCGCCCGGGCCGGTGTGGGAAAAACCTCTTTTATTGTTCAACTGGCGCTGAACAGTCTTCTCAGAAGTAAAAATGTTCTTCATATCAGCCTGAATGATCCGGTTGAAAAAGTATGTCTATGGTATGAAGAAGTATTTCGTAATATCGCCGACCAGTACAAAATCGAGCAAATCGACCAACTGTGGGAAACGATTCTGCCGCTAAGGCTGATCATGACCTTCAAGGTTGACGGATTCAGTGTCCCTAAGCTCAAGGAAAGGCTTGCGGATATTATCGAGCAGAATATCTTCTCCCCCCGGATGATTTTAATCGACGGCTTTCCTTTTGAAGAAGAGGCAAAGCAGGCGTTGACCGAATTAAAATCCATGGCCCTTCAAAACAAACAGCATATCTGGTTTACCGTACGTACTCACCGGTATGAAAATGCCGATCAGAAAGAAGTGCCTGCACGAATCAAACCGGTCGGCGACCTGTTTGATACCATGATACAGCTTCAGCCCAGGGGTAAACAAATTTATGTTGAAGATCTTAAAAAAACCTCGGCATCCCCGGAGGGTGCCACGCTGCTTCTGGACCCCACGACCATGTTGATAAAAGGAAATAAATAAAGAAACCGCTATACCTGATTGAAGGTGCAATACAAAAAAGTTACAAAATAGTAAATGGCACCACCTCAATGATGCATCTTTTTTGTATTGTGCCGCTAAAAAACGTAACACCCCTTCCCATCTCTCCTCGGTTCGTCGAAATCATCTCCCTCCCGGCAGATCACCAGCAGCGATAATTATTTGCCGGCATGGTCGAAAATGCGGCAATAATTTCCAATTCAATTTTAAAAGCACCCTTGCAATAATGGCTGCCGTTTTATATTCACCAAACATAGATTTGAGACTTTGATTTGACATTTTAATATCCTTTTGTTTGAATCTGAAATACGGCATCCTTCATTTACCGGTTTACACTTTTTTTAAAGGCATCTGTTTTTTTGCCTGCTTTAGGATGCCCAAAACTTAAAATTGAATGCCTTTTTTCAGGAACCCGCCACAGCCGGCGGGAAAAACCCGGCGTGTTGCCTGATTGCCATACAACCGTAAGGAGCCTATGAACTTTACCCCCTATGACATGCTGCTTGTGCTTGCAGCCGCAGTTGCACTGGCGCTGGCAACTCTGGCATGGAACCGGAAACTTAACAAAGGCGCGCCACCCTTTGCCCTGCTTATGCTGGCAGTTGCCGCCTGGTGCTTGGGGCACATCATGGAAATGGCAACGGTAAATCTTTCTTCCAAAATCTTCTGGGCCGACATACAGTTTGTCTCCATCGTAAGTATACCGGTTTTCTGGATCGCCTTTATCCTGCCGTACACAGGACAATCAGCACGCCTTCCGTTCAGGTGGGCTGTCTGTCTCTCCATTATTCCCATTATTTCTCTGATTGTGGTCTGGACCAATCATCTGCACGGATTTTTTTTCAGCAATGCTGAAATTATCACCAGAAATAATTTCTCCTTTCTGGTTCGAACATTTAATGCCGGTTTCTGGATACATTCAGTATACTCCTATTTACTGTTGTTGTTCGGCACCATATTGCTGATCAGGATCATTATCCGCCCTTCGAACCCATACCGCGGACGGTCTGTTTTATTACTGGCCGGTTCTTTGGCCCCGTGGGCCGCGAATGTCGCTTATATTTTTAAAATAGAACCTTTTGCATATTTTGATCTGACGCCCTTTGGCTTTTCTTTGAGCGGGCTGTTTCTTGGGCTGGGAATATTTCAATTTCATTTCCTGGACATCATACCCGTTGCCTATGACACCGTTTTTAACAGCATGAGCGAAGGGCTTATACTCCTGGACCCCGGTAACCGCATTATAAACGTCAATCCCCCGGCTCGGAAAATTTTCGATATTAAGGCTTCCGAGGCAATCGGATCGCCGGCAACGGAGGTCTTCTCAGACTGGCCGGAACTGCTTGAAGGCTGCCGTGATATTCATAATCCGGATTATGCTATTGCAGTTAAAAAAAACAACGTCGATCTCATTTATAATGTCGTAATTTCCCCATTATTCCAAAAGAAAATACTAAAGGGATATTTGATTACAATAAAGGATATTACCGAGTATCAAAAATCTGAAAAAGCACTGCGGGAAAGCGAAGAAATGTTTAAAACCCTTAGTGAAAGTGCCCCCGATATCATATATACGCTTGAGGCGGACGGTTCATTTTCATATGTCAATCCTGCCTGGGAAAAAATACTCGGATACAGTAAGCAGGAGACGCTTGGAATGTATTTTGTCGAATTCACCCGAAAGGAGGATTCCGAACGCTGCGTACGGATATTCAGGGAGTTGATTACAAAGCGCAAGGTATTCACCGATACAACCATCAAGGTTTTGCACAAGGACGGCTCCATCCGGGTTTTCAACGGCAGTGCGTCACCCAATACCGATACCACCGGAAAAATTATCGGCATTACCGGTTCACTCAGGGATATAACCGATCAGCAAAAATTGGCAACGGAACTTCAGCAGGCTCACAAGATGGAAGCCGTCGGTACTCTTGCCGGCGCCATTGTTCATGATTTTAACAATATCTTCATGGCCATTCATGGCAATATTTCGCTGATCCGCAAACGCATTGATCATGAAGGATACCCGTACCAAAAAATTAAAAATATAGAACGGAGCGTGGATAAAGGCACAGAGCTGACACGACAGCTTCTAAGTTTCGTTCTGGGTAGCCAATTTGTAGTTGCACCGGCAAATCTGAATGATATTGTCAGGCGGACATCCAACATGTTCAGCTCGAGCAGCAAACAAATTAAAATTTATAAGCACTATCAAGAAAATCTCTGGCTGGTTGATCTTGACCCGGTGCAGGTCGGCAAAATGTTAATGAACCTTTACAACAATGCGGCAGAGGCCATGGACGGCAAAGGCGAGCTGTATCTGGGAACAAAAAACATTACCCTGGGGAGCCATTTTGTAAAACCCTTTCGCACGCCCCCGGGAAAGTATGTGGAACTATCGATCCGCGATACCGGTTCCGGCATGAGCGAAGAAATCAAGGAAAAAATTTTCGAACCTTTTTTTACAACCAGGGAACTTGGCAAAGGATCGGGACTCGGCCTCAGTTTTGTCTATGGAATTATAAAAAGCCATAACGGGTTTATCGATGTTCATACAAAAGAACATGAGGGCTCCGCGTTTGATATATACATGCCGGCAAGCGATAAACAGGGTATCAGTGATCAGAAGTCAGAGATCGAAACAGGGTATCAGTGATCAGAAGCCAGAGATCGGAAGGCAGAAGATAGAAAGCAAGGGATAGAAGATGGGGATGGTTGAATGATTGGAAATAGAAGACAGGATAGAGGAAACAGAAGGCAGAGGTCGGAATTTCAGAATTTAGTCACTAATCAGCCTTTGATAATGCTCGGGCTGCCGGTCCGCCAGGATATCGTTGAGGGGATTGAAAGACTTGTCCCTTGTCCTGGCCGGATAAATTTCAGCCCGCACAACCGCTTCCTTATGGGGCCCGGCTTTGGCCAGTTTGCTGCCGTTATACGAGTAAACGGCTGAGTTTCCTTTAAACAGCAGTTCTTCAGCATCCCTTTTTTCACTACCCACACGATTGGCCACCGCAACATAAACCTTGTTTTCAATGGCCCGGGCCGGCATGATAAGACCCCAGGCATCGGTCACCAGATTCGACGGACACACGATAATATCCGCGCCCAGAAGGGTCAACACCCTGGCAGCTTCCGGAAAGCGCCAGTCATAGCATATCATCGGTCCGATCCGTACGTCCCGCAATTTGTCTTGAACAACGAAAAAACCGGTATCTCCACGGTCAAAGCAAAACCGCTCTTTGTAAAACAGATGTGTTTTTCGATATATCCGTGCCGGAGATTTTTCCGGAACCTGGATCAGGCATGAATTATAGAGCCGGTTATGATCCCTTTCGGCAAAACCGGCAATAACAACTGCATTGCACTGCCTGGCCAGATCTTTAAAAAAAACGGCCGAAGGACCGGTATTGGCTGGTTCGGCTATTTTTTCAACCTCTGATCGGGAAGTAAAAAAATAACCGCTGGTACACAGCTCCGGCAGAACGATTATGTCTGCTTTCAACTGTCGGGTAAGATTTTGAATTGTTTCCAAATTATTCTGTTTTTGCCCAAAGAGGGGTTCAAACTGGACAACGGCAATTATAAGCGATTGCATTTTTTGACACCTATTCCGTAAACGAATCCATGGCTTCTTCACGATTGTCGAATATTTCAATAATTCGATGCATTCGGACGAGTTCAAAAAGGGTCTGTACTGCTTTTCGAACGCCCATAAGCTTCAAATCGCCTTCTTCACTTTTAAATTCCACTTTCCCTTTCCTTTTCTAACACCTATATTGAGCGATCAGCAGTTGGCTTTTAGCAATTAGCACAATAATTTCAATATATTTTCAAAGGTCATCATTTCACCCAATGGGTGAAAATCGCATTGCTGGTAAACTCCTAAAATATAGGAGCTAACCGCTGATATGATTGATAGTTGTCAA
>CAYQNS010000038.1:0-27093 GCA_964418755.1 uncultured Desulfobacteraceae bacterium | reverse complement strand
ATATTGAAATTATTGTGCTAATTGCTAAAAACCAACTGCTGATCGCTCAATTTAGTTAAAACATAAAAGAGGCCTTGTTTAAGATCTTTCAGCTGAAATGACGGCAGGGCGCCTTGGTCCGCCCCGGGAATCCCGGAAGCATCTTATTCAGAATTCAAGCTTTGAACCCAGGCACGCCACGTCAACCCCGATACGATAGTGTTGAAACGGGCATCTTGAAGTTGAAGCTGGTTGACTTTACCAATAATGACCATTATAATGGTCTTAATTATTTTAACAGCAAGCAGGGAGAAAATCATGCAGATTGACAGTTACATACCCGTCACTAAAGCCAAGGCCAGGCTGCTTGACATGATACGGGACATTGACGACAGGGATGACACAATCGCTATTACTAAAAATGGTATACCCAGAGCCGTTATAATGTCCATGGAGCAATACGAGGCAATGCGCGAGACTATGGCAATTATGGTAGACGACGATATAATGAAACAGATGCGGACTTCAATAAAAGAGATGCAGGGGGAAAAACCATTGGTTGACCTTGAGGACATTCTGTAATGTATCGAGTCAAATTAACCCCTACCGCCGGCCGAACGTTCAACAGCCTGCATCCGACAATAAAAAAGCAACTTAAATCGATACTTAAAAAACTTTACGAAAACCCGTATCTTGGAAAGGCGTTGCGGAACGAACTGATCAACTTCAGATCATTAAAAATGAAGCGCTACCGGATCATATATCAAATTGATAACCGGAATAAAAAGGCAATTATATATGCGATCGGACATCGCAGGGATATTTATGAAATAGCCACTGAACTTGTAGCTGAACATTGATTCAATGCCATTTCGGCAGAAAATCCCCCCTCCCCTTTTTCTCTAATCTGCGCATGCCCTTTGGAATTGATGATTGTTGTTTTCTACCCTCCGACCTTCTTACAAAGCGAGTCCCAACACCCGGTAACCCATTACAGACGCTCCGTTTCAACCAGTTGTTTCCACAGGTTATCGTTGATCCGCCGCCACCGAACCTGACGGACCAGGGGGCCGTGTAATATTCATCCGGTGCAAGAGTGTTCCGCACCTCAATTCTTTTTCATTTCCGGGGTAACATCAAAACAAACGGAATGCCGATCAACCCCATGGCGGCACTGATCAAATAGGCCGCATTCAAGCCGATGCGGTCGGCGATGAATCCGACCACGACCACCACCGCCGATCGGGCAATAAAAGAGATCATCATAAAAAGTCCGTTGGCAGCAGCCGGACTGTGTCCGGCATTTTCCTGGACCAGGGCCAGCATTACGGGGGTGGTTGACAACAGGGTAAAACCGACGACAAGCAGGGCGGCCAACCGCAGCCACCCGCCGGTCAAAGCGAATAGAAACAGGAAAAGAGGCGCTCCCATCAAAGAGACCAGCAGTGTTTTGCGGCGGCCGAACCAATCGCTGATGGAACCGGCCGTCAGAACACCTGCGACCCCGGCGGCTTCAAACAAAGTCAGGGCGATGCCGGCCAGCCACAGATTGCCGGTTTCCATTTTGATATAGGTTGGCAGAAAAGCGGTTATGGAAGCATGCATGAAGCCGCGGGCGATCAGAATTGCCGTAAGGGGCCAGAGAACATGGCGCAGGCTGCGCCATGTTCCCGGAACCGATAATTTGCGTTTTAAACCTGCTTTTTTGACCGGAAGCCTGCGGAATTTAAAATATAACCAGACCGACGAAAGTAACCCGAAAATCATTACCGGATAAAAATTTTCCAGGCCAAAAAGGGAAACCGCGGCCACGGCAACCAGAGGACCGATGGCCCTTGCCAGTTCTCCGCCGGTCATATAAAAACTCATTCCACGGCCTTTTTTAGCAGCGGACAGGTCTGCAACCATGACCGGTGCGGGTACATGAAACATGCTGACACTGATTCCGGCTATAAATAAAAGAATCAGCAGCATACCATAGCCCGGTGCCATCCCTATCAGGCTCATTGGAACCGCAGTGATGGCGGGGGCCAGGATAACAAAATAGCGGACGCTGATGCGGTCGGCCAGCACACCGAGTTGGGGATTAAGCAAGGCCGGAATCTGCATGACCGTCGTAAGAAAACCGGCCTGGGTCAGAGACATGGACAGCTTTTCAATCAGAAGCGGGAGGAGTGGTGCCAGAAAACTCGAATAGACATCATGGATAAAATGGGCGATGGACAGTGCCAGGATATTTCCTGTTTGAAAAACAGCACCGTCCCGGGCTCCGGGATTTTTATCTGTTGGTAAAGCGGATTCAGGTTTCATTAACTGATCCTCAGATCTTCGATATATTTGCAATAAAAATCGTTACAAATATAATGCCGGTGAGGCGCTGTCAACTGGAAAAAACGGTTCAATGGTTTAATGGTTCAGCGCCGCCGCAGGCGGCACGCCTCAAGCAAAGCACTCATCGCATTCTACTACCGGATCTGCCCCGGAGAGGCGGTTGTCGTCCCACCGGAAAGGCGCTTTGTCTGGCTCTGATCACGGTATTTGTGAAATTTGTGAAGAAGGGATATCTATTCAACGAATGAAGGCCGGACCGGTGGCGCGCCAATGCATCCATTGCAAGAAAGCGCTGGAAGAAATAGAAAAAACCACCGGTACCTGACGGTCCAAAAGGAAAACACCCTATGAAAAGCAAAAAAAGTATGTCTCTCAAAAGTGTCGAAAACGATTGTTCCTACTTTGATTATGACCAAAAAATACAGGTGGCGTGTATCTGCCACGGATGTGGAAAACAGCATTTGATGCAGTTCCACTGGGCGGGGACAGGAACACCCCGGAAATACTGTGAAAACTGCAAAAACAGATTTGAATAAGGTAGAAAAATGGGTGATGGATATCCGTATTTAAAGGGTTGATCAAAATACGTGTCAGTGCTTGAATAGTGAATTGTATCGGCATCTTATTCACAATTCAAGCTTTGACCCCGAGCACTCTCCTAGGTATCATTGATGACCCTTGTCAAATCAATTTTGATAATGAGCGAAAATTTAAGGATGATAAACGCGTAAACCTTATTTGAGACGGCTAAGAAAAAACCTTCATATACAAGGCATAACGGTTTCAGGGGGAAGGCAGGGTAGCAACCGACCCTGCCTTTTTTATATTATTACAATCCGATCATTTTTAATGCCTCGGCAGCTTCAAAGTATACATTAATTTCATAAACATACCCGGGGATACCAAAATATTTGACACATCGGTCGGTAACGAACTCGATTCCTTCCGCGACCTTGGATTTGTCAAGCTCATAAATTTCAAACACTTGGAGGCCATATTCTTTTTCGCCTTTAATGTATGGCCCTTTCAGGGTCATAAAATCGGGCACCGGTGATTGTTCAAGAAAACATTTGCCAACATCATGGGCACTTTCCTGGGGAAATGATATATCGCCGATGATAACCATTTTTTACTCCTTTCATGGTTTGATGCACGCGCAAAAGCAACCTTACATCTTAAGCGCAGATGCATCCCGTCTATATTCATTGCAAAAGCTCGAAATATACCTGATATTCCAGCGCTTTCACCTCTTTCCAGCCGGGCAGATAGCCGCCAGAGACAAAAAAATTTCTGGCGGCACCATATCGGTAGTTTTAAAATGACCTTTTCATGGGATGCATTCATTCTGGGCACCTTGTACTTGTCTTATAGCCGACTTGTCGCCTGTAAAATTAAAAAACCCGCCGGCGGTCACCACTGTATTGATCAAATCGTAACACCGGCATTGTTTAAGAATTATTTGACAACAAACTGTTTGGCGATGAGACCGACCATTAATTTCCCAATACCCGTTGCCGCCTGTTCCAATGTTGAGAACCGATCATAAACAGTCCTGATCTCTTTAACTTTATCATTAGTGTCGAATTCCCAGGCGCACATGGCAGATACCGCAACGGGCTTACCCTGGACAGTCCCTTTGATCCGGTGCTCAAAAAAAGCTTTTCTGTCCGATACGATGATATCATTTCCCGCTTTTTCAGCAGTCCACGACATCTGGCTGTTTTGCCAATTCAAGAACTTTTTAATTTGTTCCTTGCCCGTAAACTTGCCAAAAGGTGTGATAAAAACACCGTCATCCGAAAAATAATCCGCAGCTTGACTATTTTTACCCTCTTCCATTGCCTTCAGGCACCCTCTCATAAGTTCTTCAATGTTCGTCATCTTCCTTCTCCTTTTTATAAAATTGAATTTACACCTGATATACAGGTTAGTGTAAGGGCCGTAGCATATATTTCAGCGTGGAAAAGTATTCAGAAATTGAGAATTCAAGGATGAAGAGAAATAACAAATAAAAATTTATCAGGAATTACAGGAGATGTGAAATTGAGCTTCAGATGAGTGCAATGTAATCTTTTAAATATTATGGGAAACCGGAAGATGTCAA
This sequence comes from uncultured Desulfobacteraceae bacterium, assembly GCA_964418755.1. GTDB lineage: Bacteria > Desulfobacterota > Desulfobacteria > Desulfobacterales > 4572-123 > 4572-123. The sequence continues at coordinate 22,679 of CAYQNS010000038.1, read as the reverse complement.
GAAGATTCGAGTGGCAGTATGGGCGTAGACCTGAACTAATGTACCCCAAAATCTTCTGCTGCGATTTACCATCGGTATAAAATGTGTTTAATTTTTGAAATACACACCATTGCCCGGCGCTGGGGAGATAAAAACAATGCTGAAAAATAAAATCCAAGCGATGAAAAAGGCAAGGGGCAGCGGGTATCAACCGCGGACCCGCCACCTGCGGCCCGGCGGGACCGCCAAATATACAAACCGGTTGTTTATCGAATCAAGCCCTTACCTGCTCCAGCATGCCCATAACCCTGTGGACTGGTATCCTTGGGGAGCCGAGGCATTCCAGGCAGCCCGAAGTCTGGATCGGCCGGTCCTTTTGAGTGTCGGGTATTCGACCTGCCACTGGTGCCATGTAATGGAAGAGGAGTCCTTCGAAGACGAGGAGATCGCGCGGTTCATCAATGAAAACTACATTGCCATAAAGGTGGATCGTGAGGAAAGGCCCGACATCGATGCCATCTACATGGCGGCGGTTCAGGCACTTACCGGCAGGGGCGGGTGGCCCATGACAGTCTGGTTGACCCCTGATAAAAAGCCGTTTTTCGGCGGCACTTACTTCCCGGCCCGGGATGGCGACCGGGGGGCGCCCACCGGTTTCCTGACGGTGCTGAAAGAAATTACCGATGCTTACCATCAAAAAAAAGACCTCATCAACAACAGCGGTGACCAGCTTGCCGATATCGTGGCTAAAATGCTCACCCCGGACAACGGCACCGATCTTCCCGGCGCCGATATCCTCCACCGGGCCATGGAAACGTATCAGGAGCGCTACGATCCGGTTCACGGTGGCATAAAAGGCGCTCCGAAGTTTCCTTCCAGCCTTCCGGTACGGCTTTTTTTTCGCTATCACCGCAGAACCGGAGATGAAAAAATGCTTCGCATGGCGGTGAACACACTTACCATAATGGCGGCAGGGGGCATCTATGACCATGTGGGCGGCGGCTTTCACCGTTATGCCACGGATGCGACCTGGCTCGTTCCCCACTTCGAAAAAATGCTCTACGACAATGCGCTGCTTGCCGTCGCCTATCTGGAAGGGTATCAGGTCACCGGTCATCATATGTTCGCACAGACGGCAAAAGAGATTCTCAAATACGTGACAGGGGAAATGACATCTCCCGAGGGGGCTTTTTATGCCGCAACCGATGCGGACGCCATTACCCCTTCAGGAGAGCGGGAGGAGGGGTGGTTTTTCACCTGGACCACCGCGGAACTCGAGGATGTGCTGGGCAGCGACAGGGCACGGGCGGTCAGGGCGTATTATTCGGTGGGAAATATTCCCAATTTTGAGAACCGGCATATTCTCCATGCACCGAAACCGATAAAAGAAGTGGCCCATCAACTGAATATTTCGGAAAACGAACTGAAGAAAATCCTGGATGAGTCGAAAACGCGCCTTTATGAAAAGAGACAACGGCGCCCCCGCCACTTCGGGACGAAAAAATCCTGACATCCTGGAACGGGCTGATGATCTCCGCCTTTGCACGGGCGGGTTTCATTTTCGATAACACCGAATATGTGACGGCAGCGGAAAACGCCGCCCGGTTCATCCTGGACAAAATGACCCGTAACGGCCAGCTCTTCAGAAGCTACAAGGACGGCCGGATGCGCCACAACGCCTATCTTGACGACTATGCCTTCTTTATTGCAGGGCTTCTCGATCTTTTTGAAAGTACAGGCGATCCAGCCTGGCTGAAGCATGCCATGGACCTCGATGAGGTACTCGGCGAGCACTATGAAGACAAGGCCAATGGTGGATTTTTCATGACCAGCGACGACCACGAAAGCCTCATCGCCAGAGAGAAACCCTTCCAGGACGGCGCGCTGCCGTCCGGTAATTCATATGCCGTATCGAATCTGTTGAGACTCTATGGCCTGACCACCGACGACGCCTATCGGAAAAGGGCGGAAAGCGCCTTGAAATCGTTTTCGACTGTCCTTGCAAAAAACCCGAGTACCATGGCCGAGATGCTCCTTGCCGTTGAAACCTATCTGGACGTACCCTTTGAAATCGTCATCGTGTCACCGAAAAATCAGCCAAAAGGGGCGCAACCGTTTCTCGATGTGTTGAGAAAACGGTTTATACCGAACAGGCCGTTCATATACATCTTTGACGGTGAGCCAAACGATGCCCTTTCCCAGCTCATCCCCTGGCTCAAAGGAAAATCGGCCATCGATGGGAAAACCACCGCTTTTGTCTGCAAAAAAAGGGTGTGCAACAGGCCGGTTTCGGATCTTGAAATGTTTGAACGACAGCTTTTCACCGTTGAAAAATTATAGCAATTTTCGTTTTGCGCTTCATCTTTACAAGGGTGTCATGCAACCGATCCTTACCTGCCGAAATAAAAAAATGGGAAATTTCCGATTTTATAGATAAACAGCTTTTATTTTCTCCAATTTCGCTGCTATCCGCGATGTAAAAATAGCTACCAAATAATTTATAAAATTAATATTTAAAATAAGCATATTTCATTTTTATAGAATCACTTGACTTTTAATTTTCAATATATTAATTTTTAAAAATATCTAATCTACAATTTTTTGATTATTTTCATTCAGTAAAAATGAAAACTTTAGGTTTGACCGGGATGTTTTTCAAAATATTGGAAAACTTAAAGACCATAGCTGATGAACTCGTAAAAAATCCCGACATTTCATTTTAACCGCAATATGTAGTTTAACAGCCTTCTAATATATCTGAATAATGTGTCAAAAAAAAATTCCGGCTTTTTACGAAAGCATCAAACAACAGCTATTATCTGTCCAAAATTTTAAAGGGGGGTGATACAATAGCGGCTATTTTTTGATAATTACCGCCATATTCTGGCAAGAAACATTTATTAATAATATAAGGAGACACATTATGTTAAGGCGATTTAATATCATACGAATTCTTTCTTTTTTAGTTTTAATTTTCGGGATGATTTATTCTCCGCTATATGCTGGAGAAAAAGTCCTTAGAATTTCCATGGATGCAGTCGACGCTGGCCAGGCTAGTTTTAATCCTTTTACAACCAGTACTACAAATAATGTTTATTATCTGGTTTATGACAGACTGGTGGAAATGGGGGCTGATGGGATTATCTATCCTCATTTGTTAAAATCATGGGACGTATCAGAGGATGGGTTGACGATTACGTTTATTTTAAAAGAAGGCGTGAAATTTCATGATGGCTCTGACTTGAACGCTGACGTACTCAAATGGTTTTTACAAAATTTAGGTGAAGGCCAATCCAAGTACATGGTCGCCGCGGTTGGCTCCATTGATATCAAGGATAATTTAACCGTTGTTTTAAATTTAAGCCGGCCAGATCCGAACATTTTATATAATTTTACTTCCTCCTTTACAGGTATTCCCAGTAAAAAGGCAGTTGAACAATATGGGGATGAGTTTGGCCGCAAATATGTTGTGGGAACCGGACCCTTTGAATTTGTTTCCTGGAAAACAGGGGATGAAATTGTCTTAAAGAAAAACCCGGATTATCAATGGGGATGCGCGCTTTCCGACAACCAGGGGCCTGCAAAAATTGATAAAATCGTCTTTAAAGAGATCCTTGAAGATTCCACCCGGTTTCTTGAGTTCAAAACCGGTGGGATTGATATTCTGGAAAAAGCCCCCACGCTTTTTTTAGATAAGATTAAAAAAGATCCAAATGCAAATATCATCACCATGGCGAGCAATACAAATTTTCATATGGTCATGAACACCAAACGTGAGTTTTTGAGCGATGTGAAAATCAGAAAGGCCATTGCCCTTGCCGTTAATCAGGAAAGCATTCTAAAAGCCGTATTCCAGGGATCTGGCGCTCCTGCCTATACCTACCTGATCGATCGCTTGCCTGCTCGGAATGTAGACAAGAAATATGAAATCCATTTTGACCTTGCGACTGCCAAGGATATCCTGGCAAAAGAAGGGTGGAAAGCCGGAAGTGACGGTATTTTGGTAAAAGATGGCAAAAAGCTCTCCCTTGCACTATGGTGCAAAAGTGATTCAGATGAACGCAAAATTGCTGAAATTATCCAGGCCCAGTTGTCAAAACTGGGGGTTGCTATTCATATAGAACAATTTGATCCAAGCTCAATCAAGGCAGAATTCAAAAAAGGAAATCATGACCTGGTGGTTCGATCCTATGGCTGGGACAATGCCGATATCCTGGAATGGTTTTTTAATTCCACCCGACCGGGGTATCCAACGGTTTCCATGTGGCATGACAATGAGTCTGACTATTTGATGCAAAAAGCCATGACACGATCCAAAACCTCTGAGGAACGAATCGAAAATTTCAAGAAATATCATGAATACCTGCTATCCCAGTACCTTTGGGCCCCACTGATTAATACAGCCAATAATCATGCTATAAGTAAACGCGTGACTATGTCGTCACCACCACGGTTTAAAAATTTAGTCGGCCCCCCGATGTTGGATATGACAGTAAATTAACCCCCTAACAGGGAGGAAGTGCCATAGGCCCTTTCTCCCTTACCTTATTGATAAAACCTTTTTTTTACGTCCTGTTTGTACAGGATGCGTTAAGGAAGCCCCATGTGGATTTATATTTTACGACGAACATTGTTGTTAATCCCGATATTTTTTATTATTTCCGTGGTGGTTTTCTCCCTGATCCATCTTGTACCGGGAGATCCCATCGATTCCCTGCTCATCCCCGGTTCAACCGCTGAAGACAGGGTGGAACTGACCAAATCCTATGGGCTGGATAAACCACTCCCGGTCCAGTACGGGGTCTGGCTTCAAAAATTTATCACCGGAGACATGGGGGTATCCATCATTGAGAAGCAGCCGGTCAAGGATATGATTCTCTACAATATGCCGTTTACGATTCGATTGGGGGTGGCATCGCTGTTTGTCTCCTTTTTTTTGGGGATTTTACTGGGAATTATTTCCTCTGCTGCAAAAAACACCTTTATTGACTATATTTCCATGATTATCGCCCTGCTCGGCGTGACGGTTCCGGCCTTCTGGCTGGGCCTGATCCTGATGCTGATTTTTTCGGTGATGCTGGGGTGGTTCCCGGTTTCCGGTTCCGGCAGTTTGAGAACCCTTTTCCTGCCGGCCATAACCGTTGGCATGGGGGGGGCCGGACTGGTTGCACGGATCACCCGGGTCAGTATGCTGGAAATGTACAACAAAGAGTTTGTGCTCTTATTATACGCCAAAGGATTAAGCCGGTCCGCCATTGTGATCAAGCATATTTTTCGCAATGCCCTGATGCCGGTGATTACCATCTTTGGTTTAAGACTGGGGTGGATTCTGGGCGGCGCGGTAACCATTGAGATTGTTTTCAGCCGCCCCGGGATCGGAAGCATGCTGCTGTCCGCCTTATACCGGCGAGACTATCCCGTGGTACAGGCATCGCTTATTTTTCTGACCATGGCGGTCATCATTGGCGCCTTTATTGCCGATTTGATGTATGCGTATGCAGATCCCAGGGTCAGGGATGTCTATAAATAAATAGGGTTTGGAGAATCGTACATGGTAGAAAACACTGTCAGGGAACACAAGCCGCCATGGGTGGTCATCCTGAAAAAACTGTCAAAGAACAAACTGGGTCTTATCGGAACGGCGTTAATTGTATTCCTGATTTTGATTGCCATTTCCGCCCCTTTTCTGGAACCCTATTCGTATAAGGAACAAAACATAGAAAACATGAATGAACCCCCTTCTTTAACCCATTTTCTGGGAACCGATGATTTTGGCCGGGATGTATTGAGCCGGATCATCAGGGGGGCACGGATTTCCTTTGTGGTCGGTGTCCTGTCTGTGACCATATCGGTCTTTATCGGGGTCATTATCGGTGCCATTGCCGGATTCTATGGCGGGGTCATTGATCTGGCCCTGACAACCATTGCCGATTTGACCTGGTCAATGCCGGCGATTTTAATCGCGCTCTTGCTCGTGGCCATCATTGGAACGGGTCTGGAAAGTGTTGTTGTGGCCATTGGACTCTCCTATTGGGCGCAATACGCCCGCTTAATCCGGGGACAGATCCTGTCATTGAAAAGTGCGGTGTTTATCGAGGCCACAAAATCCATGGGTGCCAGTGACATGGTCATCCTTTTCAAACATTTGATTCCCAACAGCATCGGGCCGGTGATTGTGGCAGCCACCATTGGCATTGGAAATGCCATTGTCCTGGAAGCCACCCTGGGATTTTTAGGAATGGGTGCCCAACCGCCCACACCTAGCTGGGGGGCTATGATGAGCAATGGTACGGCCTACCTGTTTATTTCTCCCTGGGTCATTTTATTTCCGGGTCTTGCCATGATGCTGACGGTGTTGGGCTTTAATTTGTTCGGAGATGCCCTGATCGACCTTTTGGATGTTAAAAATAAGGAGTCCAATTAATGACATTTTTGAAAGTCAGTGATCTGGAAGTTGAATTTTGTGTGGATAAAAAGAAGATTACTCCTATTGAACGGGTGTCCTTTGAAATGAAAAAAGGCGAAGTTCTCGGCATGGTAGGCGAAACCGGATCCGGCAAATCTTTAAGCGCTCATGCCATCATGGGGTTGTCCTCCCTGGTCGGGGGTAAAATTCGAGGGCGTGTGGAGTTTGGGGAAAAAGATCTTTTATCTTTGTCTGAAAAAGAGATGCAGTCGATTCGGGGGTCACAGATTGCTTTTATTCCTCAAAATCCCATGACATCTTTGGACCCGGTCTATCGAGTAGGGGATCAAATTGTTGAGGGGTTATACAAACACAGGAAAATTAGCAAACGGGATGCCAGGCTTAAGGCGCTGGAAATCATGGAAAAGCTGCAGATCCCAAAAGCAAACCGTGTTTTCCAGCAATATCCGCATCAACTTTCCGGCGGATTAAAACAGAGAATCGTCATTGCCATAGGCTTGTGCGCCAATCCTCAATTATTGATTGCAGATGAACCCACAACAGCCCTGGATGTCACTGTGCAGGCCCAGATCATGCGATTGTTCCTAAAGATGACGGTGGACAAGGGAATCGGTTTGCTGCTCATTACCCACGATCTGGGCGTCATTGCCCAGGTGTCGGATAAAATAGCCGTCATGTATGCGGGTAACATTGTTGAATTCGGTCCCATCAAAACCGTGTTTAACACCCCCCATCATCCTTATACCAAGGCGTTGCTCAACTGCATCCCCTTCATTGGGATGAAAAAAGGCTCCCTGGATGCCATTTATGGGAATGTGCCAACCGTGGGAAATTATCCCCAGGGATGTCGCTATCAGCCCCGCTGTCCGGACAGGTTTAAACGGTGTGAAACCCTGGTCCCTGAATTGATTGAGCTTGGACAAGACACACGGGTCGCCTGCCATAAATATAATGGGAATAAGGATTGATCTGATGGAAAATTTTTTAGAAATCAATAATCTTTCAGTCTCCTTTGGCGTCAGAGGAGGGCTTTTATTACGCAAAATCGGGACCATACAGGCAGTGAACAATGCCACTTTTTCAATTAAAAAAGGGGAAATCGTCGGTGTCGTTGGTGAGTCCGGATGCGGAAAATCAACCCTGGCCCGCCTGATTCTCAGGCTGATTGAACCCGAGAGCGGCAGCATCTCTTTTAACGGGACGGATCTTTCAAAAATGTCTAAAAAAGATATGCGATGGCACCGGCGGCACATGCAGATGGTGTTTCAGGACCCGTATTCTGCCATGGACCCCCTTTATACCATTTATAGAAGTCTTTGCGAACCGTTTCAGATTCAAAAGATCAAACTCACCAAAGAGGAACAGAATAAAAAAGTGGATGCGCTCCTTGATTTGGTGGGGTTAAATTCAGATCACGGATTTGCCTATCCCCATGAGCTTTCCGGCGGGCAAAAACAGCGGGCAGACATTGCCCGGGCTCTGGCCTTGAACCCTCAGTTTGTGATACTGGATGAACCCACCGCCGCCCTGGATGTATCGGTCCAGGCCCAGATTATTAAATTACTGGAAGGGTTAAGGGAGCGGCTGAATCTGACATTTCTGTTTATTTCCCATGATTTGTCTTTGGTCAGTTATTTTTGCGATCGGGTAATTGTCATGTATTTAGGACGAATTGTCGAAAATATTGACGCGGATGTAATTGGGAAAAAACCCTACCATCCTTATACAAAAGCGCTCATTGAGAGCATTTTTAAAACGGTTCCCGGTGAAAAAAACCACACCTCAACCATAGAAGGTGAAGTCCCGAGCCCCTTTAATTTACCACCGGGTTGTGTATTTGTCTCAAGATGTAAATATGCGAAATCCGTGTGTCGGGACCAGCGCCCTGTTTTAAAAAAAACGGCTGAAGGCGGTCAGGTGGCATGTCATTTTCCTTTAAATTCAATGTATTGACATGATCGTCACTGTTGTTGTGGCGTTATTTTTTTTGGAGATAAAACATGTGTGAGTTATTAATAAAAAATGGGACAATTATTGATGGCACCGGTTCCCCCGCTTTTTTCTCTGATATCTCGGTGAAAAATGGAAAAATTGAAAGAATCGAGCCCTCACTTACGATGAATTGTCATAAGGTCTTGGACGCTTCGAATAAAATCATATGCCCGGGATTCATCGATATTCATTCTCATACCGACGCGACGATTTTAATCAATTCCAAAGCGGAAAGTAAAATAAGACAGGGGATAACAACGGAAATCGTAGGAAATTGCGGGATGAGCGCAGCGCCTGTAACCCCTGACTTTTTAACCGAATTAAAGGAGCACTTAACCGTAACTTCTGATTATGGAAAACCCGGGGATATCGGAAAATTCTGGATGACTTTTGGAGAATATATTCAATATCTCAACGACTTGCCCTTAGGCATCAACCTGATGCCAATGGTTGGCTATGGGACATTACGATGCGCTGTCATGGGCCTGAAAAACGGACCACCGACCCAAAAAGAAATGAGGACAATGGAAGGCTTGTTGGAAAAAAGCCTGGAACAAGGCGCTGCCGGTATGTCAACAGGTCTTGAATATGTCCCGGATGCGCTTTCCCATACAGATGAATTGATTCAACTGTGCCGGGTTATTGAACGTAACAATAAGCTGTATGCCTCGCATATCAGAGGAGAATCGCATACCCTGTTCCCCGCGGTTGAGGAGGCAATCCGTACGGCAGAAATGTCCGGATGTCGTATGGAAATTTCCCATTTAAAGCTTGGTGGAAAGTTCAACTGGGGGAAAACAGATCAACTATTTGCGCTTTTGGATAAAGCTGTTTCAAGGGGGGTGCGTCTTTCCTGGGATCAGTATCCGTATACGGCATGGGGAACCGGTCTTGCTGATTATATACCCCGCTGGGTTCAACAGGCGGGCTATCAAAAACTGATTGAAAATTTAAGCCAAAAATCCACCCGGAAACAGATCCGCCGGGAAATAGAGAAGGCCATCAAAATTGGAACCCATGCCTATAATACAGCTCCCTGGGAAAACGTTCAGATTGCCATGGTCAAGTCTTCAAAATACAAATTTGCTGAAGGTAAAAGCGTGGCAAAAAGCGCTACCGCGTTGGGCCTTGATCCCCTTGATTTCATTTTCGATTTATTAATAGCCGAGAAAGGGTCTGTATCCACACTGGTATTTTGTATGGATGAGGAGGATATTAAAACCATCATGAAGCATCCGCTGACCATTATCGCCAGCGATGGACGAGCCGTTGCAGATTATGGCGCGTTGCATACTGGCAGCTGCCATCCCCGTTATTATGGTGCATTTCCTCGAGTTCTGGGTAAGTATGTTCGGGACGAAAAAGTGTTATCCATAGAAACGGCGATTCAAAAAATGACCTCAATGCCCGCCAAGATCATGGGGTTGGATAATAGAGGAACCCTTGCACCGGGCATGATTGCGGATATCACCATATTTGATCCAAAAACGGTATCTGATATGGCTACTTTTGAGAACCCCCATCAATATTCGAAAGGGATTGAGAAGGTTATCCTATCTGGAAACATCATTATCGATCAGGGTGTCCATACAAATAAACTGTCCGGTCAGGTTATTGCCGCCGGCAAATAGCTGTCAATACGCTTGTTTTCGTGGTTCAAAGGTCGCTATAGGTCAAGACCTGGTGGGAGAAGTGTCCATTTTTTCTTTGATTTCATAACAATAAAAGATTCGCTGTAGTCAATATTACCCTGCCGGGGGAGTTTGGAGGACATAAAGGCGTAGTGCGCTTCCATATCGTTTGGAAAAAGAATTTCTGCAAAAATATCATATCTTCCGGTTACGGCACATACACTGCTTACCTCCTCCATCTGTGATAGCTCCTCCAAGGTTTCATCTATTTTTGAATCATCTATCACCCTGATGGCCACCAGGGCCATGAAGACTTTTTTAAGCTTAAAAACATCCACAAGTCCTGCAATTTTTAAGACACCCGACTGCAGTAGATTTTTTATTCGCACTTGCAGGGTTGGACTTGTGATCGCCAACTTTTTCACAAGCTCTTTTACCGTCATACGGCCGTCTTCGCTCAGGTAGCGTATCAACTTTTTGTCCAGAGCATCTATTTTCTTCATATGATAAACATTTCTCCCGGCAATCGCATGTCTCTACCCAATAACCGTATGAATTTTATTGAGCAAATAGTCGATATTTTCTTTTGTCACCACCAGCGGCGGCGCGAATCGAATAATATTTTTATGTGTCTCTTTACAAAGAACACCATTATCTTTCAACCGTTCGCAATACTTTCTTGCATTGGTTTTTTCAAGGATGAATTCCAGCCCAATCATCAGACCCCGCCCCCGAATCTCTTTTATCAAAGGATTTTTCAACGTTTTCAATTCCTTTAAAAAGTAATCCCCCATGGCAGCGGAATTCTCAATCATCCGTTCTTTGATCAGTACTTTGAGGGCTGCTCTTGCCACAGCGCAGGCCAATGGATTACCGCCGAAAGTACTGCCATGTTCCCCGGGATTCAGCACATCCATGATTTCAGTATTGGACAGCACGGCAGACACCGGATAAAGTCCGCCGGACAATGCCTTACCAATGAGGGTCATGTCAGCTTCAATGCCTTCATGTTCTTCGGCCAGCAGCTTTCCTGTGCGCCCGAGTCCCGTCTGGATTTCATCGAGAATCAAAACAATGTTGTTTTCATCACATATCTGTCTGACATCTTTTAAATAACCATCCGGTGGGATGATGACACCGGCTTCACCCTGGATCGGTTCAACCATAAAGGCAATGGTATTTTCAGTAATCGTATTTTTTAAGGCCGTCGCATCGCCAAAGGGGATGCTTTTAAAACCAGGGGTAAAGGGGCCGAAACCATCTCTTGCGCCCGGGTCTGAACTAAAGCTGATAATGGTAATGGTCCTGCCGTGAAAATTATTATCACAGACAATTATTTCAGCTTTATTCTCCGCAATGCCTTTGGTTTTATACCCCCATTTTCTAACGGTCTTGATGGCGGTTTCTACTGCTTCTGCACCGCTGTTCATGGGTAATACTTTATGGGAATTTGTCAGTTCACACAATTCTTTATAAAATAAACTTAACTGATCATTTCTAAAGGCTCTCGATGTCAAAGATAGTTTGCCGGCCTGCTCGGTCAACGCCTTGACAATCTCGGGGTGGCAATGCCCCTGATTGACGGCAGAATAAGCGGATAGACAATCCATGTAGCGCTTACCCGCCACATCCCATACCCAGACACCTTCCCCTCTGTTTAAAACAACATCCAGCGGCTTGTAATTGTTTGCTCCCAGTCGGCGTTCAATTTCAAGATAGTCCATTTTTTTCTCCTGTTTGTATAATTGTTAAATTTAACCGCATTTGGATTCATTTAGATAAATTTTTTCAATGTAAGGAGATGTCATTGCAGAGAGCTGGGCCCCATAGGTCAAGTGAAAACGAATTTGATCTCCCACCCGAACAGTATCTTCTTTTAAATCAATAACAACATGATCACTGCTGGAACCGATAATTTCCATTTTACCGATGGGGCTTAAGCCCTGGATCAGGACATCCTGGCGACCGATTCCGATGATCGCCCGCCTGATCGTGCCCCGATCCAAAAAGACCGGAACATCCCCAAACGCATCTGTACTGACGGTACCATGGGGTAGAGAATCTTTTTGCTTGATTTCTATGACTTCGGCCACAAGGCAGATGGTATTCTTCTCAAGGTGCTCAACCGGTGCATAGTCAAGTGTATTACGTCCGGTAAAAATCATTTCACCAATTCTGAGATTATTAATTCTGCCCAACCGATCGGTTTTGGTAACCCACTGGTAATTTGCAGAGCTGCCCCCGGAAATCAAATCAAAATGAAGTCCAAACCTATTTTCTAATGTTACGGCAATCCCTGAGAGTTCATCCATTTTTTTCTGGTCCGGAAGAATCGCCCCGACACACCCCAGATTGGTGCCGATGCCAAGGATTTTGACACCTTTAAAGGTGCTGATAGCGTCAAGGGTTTGTTCCATATCCTCGGGCAGAATACCTTCTCTTAAATCACCCAGGTCCACCATCAGTATGATGCCATGGATTTTATTCTGTGCCCTGGCTTCTTCAGACAGTTGCTGTATCACATCAAGTTCCGAGTTAAGACTGATATCAGCGTATTTTACCACTTGTTTAATTTTGCTCATGGGGGGGGTGCGGATGAGGACAAAGGTGTTTTTGATATCAGCCTCTTGAATTTTTTGGATATTTTCTATTCGTGAGTCTGCAATAAACTGGACCCCGGCTGCGGTCATTGCGGCCGCAACCGGCGGGCTGCCAAGAACACCTTTAGTCACCCCCATCATTGAAATGCCTTTTGCCAGAAACATATCCTTTAACCGTTTTGTGTTTCTGTATATCTTTGCAAGGTCGATTTCTATTCTTGGGGAATTTGACACGTTGGTGTATAAACTGGTCATTCGTTTTATCAATGCCTTTCCGTATTAAAGGATGATGAAGTGGCTAATGCGCCCGAGGGATACCTGCCGGAATAGTCCGCCCAGATGTAACCATCTATCTGGCATTTTTCTAATAATCGACCAGATAACCGCTGTGTTGATGCCTGAAGCACTATTGGCAGTGATAAAAACAACAGTATCGCATTGCTGGATTACAATCATCACGATACTATCATATTTTATCGTTAATATTTAATATAAAGAAAATATAAAGTCAACTAATTTTATAAAATCAAAAATTAATGCTTTTTAATATTAATTTTTTAAAAAATTCTATAATTTTAATCAGGCGGGTCGACTCGTTTTGGTTGCGGTATGAAGTGGACCCCAAGTCAAGGACAATTTTTTCTTAAATTAAGGTGCGCTTCTCTTTGTTTTTGAACCGAATCTGTGCGTTTCGATTGTTCCGGAATCGGTCTTTACAGCTGTAAAATCATCTCATCCGGGGAAAGATCGGGCGTGAGCAGCTCCATCGTCTCCTGGACCTTCAACGCACTTTGCAGACCGGCCATGTCCAGACGTCCATCGGTTTCCCAGCGAGGTAAATCCCGCTGCAGGGCGCGTTCAAATACTTCAGGGGCCACCCCGAACACTCGGCTGCCGAGGCCGATGGTTTGTCCGGGCCGATCTTTAATTGATCGGCAGGCCCGGCGGAACCCATGCATGAGTCTTTCGAGAAGATCCCCCTGGTGCTTCAGCCACACTTCACTGGCCAGGATAATGCCCCACTGGTAACGGGGGTAATAATAAGCCACTCGATCGATGACCCGCAAAAGGCCCTCATGTTCACCCTGGGCCAACTGGGGTTCCACCACAAAGGCAGCGTCCACACGCCCCTCTATAAACAGATCCGGTCTTCCGTAGTCTTCACCCAGGGGTATCAATTCCACATCGCTATCGGGATCGATGTCATGGGCCGTGAGCATTTTACGGATAAAATACTCATCACAGCTGCCGGCCGACAGGATGCCGATACGACCGCCGGCCAACCCGTCAACGGAAACGATGTCCGGCCGGGCAGCCAGGTAATGATCCAGCTGCTGTATCACGCTGCTGCCGATGATACGGACGGCCATCCCCTGCTGATAAGCGGTTACAAAAGGCGGAAGCCCCATTTCACCGATGTGAATACGCCCGGCATTGACGGCCCGGGCCAGTTCCGGTCCGCCGTATGAGTACCAGATGTCAAGATCAATACCCTGCTTCGTAAAAAAGCCCTGGTCAATCCCCCAGTAAAGCGGAAATCGTTCGATCCAGAAGGAAGGCGCCCCCCAGATAACCTTTTGCATAAGTGCCCTCTCTTTTTTGAAAAATCATGAGAAAATAAACCGACCCCTTGGAATAAAGGGTAAGCGTTTGTTTATTCACGGTGAATATAGCAAATTGGCCGTTGTGTGTCAATACTATTGTTAATACAGCATGTTGCATGGCGTTTCATCCGGCCTTGAACCGGAACCAACCGGAAGGTCCGAGACCGGAAAATTCCGGGATATCGTTTTCATCGCTCGCAAATTCGAGGGCTGGGGGTCAAAGCTTGAATAGTGAATTGCGCTGGCATTTTATTCACTATTCAAGCTTTGACCCTATAATTGTTACTTCCGCACCAAATGCTGATTGTTCCCATCTATAACCTATTTGCTTTAATTTAAGGGTGCGAAAATTGAGTTGGTTTTTTATTCGTAATAAAATTTAGCGACTCCCAATAATGCCGCATTTTGAATTTTCCCAGAGTGGACTGGAATATCAAGCTGTGCTTCCAGCCCACTGCGGAAGTAATCTAGTGCATGCGCAATACCACCCAAAACAATTAAAATATCAGCACCAAAATCATTTGCAAAGGGACGAAGAAATTGACCCAAGTCTTCTCCAAATTCGCGAAACACTTTTATAAGAATGGGGTCGCCACGTTTAACTTCCTTTGTGACTTCGGCGACATTTGAGTAATAAAAGCCTCTTTTTTTAAACCGTTTAATCAGTCCTCTTGTCGAAAAGAGATCATCAGCTCTTTGTCCATTAAATTCAAAAAGAAATAATTCCGCGTTTGGTGGTATCCCCTGTCCTGCATATACAGAAACACCGTTTACAATAAAGCCTGCACCAAGCCCTGTTCCAAGCGTGATGCCCATAACGCGATCAAAGTTTTGTCCGGCGCCATAATTCGCTTCACCGGTGATGGCGGCTTTGGCGTCGTTGCAAAAAAGAATTGGTTTGTTAAACCGGAGTAATTTTGTTAATTCATCTCTTATATTCACCTGATAGAGATTGTCATATTTTGACTGTCCTTGAATGATACATACGCCATTTTCATAATCAAATGGTCCGGGAAACCCAATTGCAATGCCCAGGAATTCATTCGGATTCACTTTAGACAAAACCGTTTGAATAATTTCAACAAAGACGCGAAGAACTTTCTCTTTTGAAGCCTGGCTATTGATTGGCGTATGGGAGACAAAATATACTAAACCATCGGATTTCACCAGACCGCTCTTGACGGAGCTGCCACCTACATCAAGGGAAATGACACTCGGTTTGGTATTTTTCAGTGTTCACCCCCTTTTTCTTCTTAATCTCTGGGCGATAAGATCGATAACCAAAGCAGCCGTCCACGAAAAATCTTTCGCACCCAACCCTCTACCCGAATTAGGATCATAGTATTCATAAAATCCATAGCGATCCGCCAGCGTAATTAACGAATTTTCGATCCACTCTGAAAGTTCCGTTTCGCCATATTGTCTAACCCCCTGTGCGATATACCAGTTAATATTGACCCAGACGGGGCCTCTCCAATAAAACTCTCCTTCAAAGTCAACCTGACACATGTCATAGCTGGGTATGGCGACACAGTCCTTATCTGCTATACAAAAGCAGTGGGTGCGGAGCATATCGATGACCACTTTTCCCATGTTCTGGTCGGGAATCCCGGCAAAAAGGGGCATATATGAAAAGATCGTATCCCGTTTTATATGTTTCCGGTGTACAGGATCAAAATTATAATAAATACCTTCCGTCTCATCATATAATTTATTATTTATCGCCATTTTTAGTTTGTCTGCCCGCTCATAGTGAACACGGGGATCATACTGCAGGGCGCCGGCTATTTTTCCAAGGTCCCGTTCGGATTTGCAGAGAATAGAGTTAAAAAGAACGCCCTGGATTATAAATGGATGGTTTTTAAAGATTTCCTCCCAGTTATAATTATTTTTGTATAGATTTTCAATGAGATACGAATATTTTTCAATATATGCCCGTTTCGGACGATCACCCTGTTCCGCAAGCGCGTCATATTTTTTTTGCATACTCAATGCCCATTCACTTGTGTCTGTTATGGCCGCAAGCGGTTCATCCCATAATGGGGCATTATCGAGTCCCGATTCCCACGGATGAATAATAGATACAAAACCCTCAGCCTCCGGATTCCGTCGGGTAAAATAAAAATCGTGGAGTTTTTTTAGTTTTGGATATATTTCGCTTAAGAAAGACAATGCCCTTTCCCTGTCAGGATCAAGCTTTGGGGAATCAACGATCATGGTGGCATGTACAGGGGGTTGGCTGATACCTGAAGTAAAAATACCGGATGGCACTTTCCCTGAACTGGCGGCATTCCAGTAGTCCGGTCCCGGAAAATGATCGATATACTCAGGGTTGAAAATAATATGCGGGAGAAAGCCGTCACGCCACTGTCCCCTGAAAAGTGATCGAAGTTCCGTGTAAGCGCGTTCAGGATCGTAATGAAGATATCCACGTGAAATAAACCCTGAATCCCAGTTCCAGATATGCGGATAGAGCTGATTCGACGGCATGGTCCAGCCATTATACCTGTTTTTATCAAGCACATTTTTTGCGTTTTGATAAATTTTGTTTAGCTGGTCTTCAGTGAAACGTGGGGGTATGTTTTTGGCAACTGATTTTTCAGGCTTCCTGTTATCAGCGGAAATCCCAAGAATGTTCGCCAGACGATTTATGTCTAAGCCGCTAATGGTTTCACCTTTTACTAAAACAACGGGGATGGTAAGCCTTCCGGTCAGTTTTTCCACCTCAAATCGTGCGGATTCCCTTTGGGTTACATCCTTGCCCGAATATTCAATTCCGTTATTATCCAGGTAGGCAAGAAGCTGCCTGCAGTGTGGACAGGCGGGAGAGTAATATACGGTGATGTCGGATTCTTTATCAGAAATTACCGTTTTTTTAGTTTTAATCGCTTGTTGTTGGATGAGGGATCGATCATTTAGAATTTTGCCAATTGTCGACAGGAGTTTTGGAATATCAGGCACCTTGCCCTGAGAAAATACCTTTCCGTTTACAGCCAGGATAGGCGCATGCCAGCCGCCGCTCCAGATTATCTTCCACCAATTGTTCAGCCAGGGGACAATCCGCAACGAAGCGGGCTTCCCCCGAAGCTGTTCGTTTATCAGCCGCTGGAGGATTACGTAAGAGATATCACATTCCCTGCAACGTTTTTTGATACGGAAAAAAAGAAATTTACCCGCGTACCGATAAAGGGTCAATCTTACCGCTTTTTTTTTCGTCATGTTGGTGCACCCATCTTTATTGAATCATGGCGGCACAATAGGCTGCGCCGATAAGGGCTGCCTTATCGTTCAAAACGACCTTAACAGGTATCTTGTCAAGAAAATCCTTAAAGCGTCCCTTGTTTGTAAATGCTTTTATAAAAATATCTTCTTTTAATTTGGGTAAAATTTTGGGCGGGATGCCGCCTCCCAGGTAAACCCCGCCCGAGGTCATTCCGGTTAGGGCTAAATTGCCGGCAACGGCACCAAATATGGAAACAAACGTATTTAATGCTTCAACACAGCCGGGCTCTTTATTTGACAATGCGGCTTCAGTGATGACTTTGGCCGGGTCCATTCCTTTTCGTTTTTGTTGCAACCATTCAGGCTCATTGAACCGGCCTGAGTCTTTCAGCCAGTTATAAATGTTTACCAGTCCGGATCCGGATAGCACCCTTTCAACACTCACATGGCCGTAATGCTGACGAAGATACCGCCATAGCTTCATTTCTGCTTCGCTATTGGGTGCAAAATCAGCGTGGCCGCCCTCTGAAGGTATCGGCAGGTATCGATCATTTTGATAAATCAGTATGGCTTTGCCCAGACCTGTTCCGGGAGCGATCAGGGCAAGATTCCGGTTTTTTATGGAACCTGCCTGATTTAAAGGGCAGAGCTCCTCTTTGTTTAATAGGGGGATGGCCATTGCAGTGGCGGTCAAATCGTTGACAAGTCGAACATGATGAAAGTTAAACTGTTTTTTTATCCGGTCTGCGGAAATACGCCAGGGGAGATTGGTGGTTTTGGACTTGCCGTTTACCACAGGCCCTGCAATCCCAAAACAGGCATGGCAGACAGGCACTGGATGGATTTCGAGAAATTGCCGGATAATGTGTTCCAGACCCGGTGCGTTTTGGCTTGAAAACGTCTCAATCACTTTTGGCACAGGGCGCTTTTCCCCTTTGAGAAAAAGCCCCAGGTGGGTTTTTGTTCCGCCGATGTCGCCGGCTATAACAAATGTTTTATCCTTTGATGTGGCCATGATGGCGATCTCCCGATAATAAAGCGGCTGCTTTACGATCCATCAGCCAGGTTACCTGACCCGCCACCGGACGGATTTTCTGCGCAGGCAAGCTTATCTTTTGGTCCTCAAAAACCTTTTGAACGATTCTTGCCTTCTCTTGTCCTGTAATCAGAAAGACAATGTGACGCGCCTGATTCAGCAAAGGAAGGGTCATGGTGATTCGGGTGATGTTCGGATTCCCCCCTTTGACAGCTATTACCAACTTTTCTTTCTCATATAAGCTCTTTTCGCCAGGGAACAGAGACGCAATATGGCCGTCTGCTCCCATACCCAGATATATTAAATCAAAACGCGGCATACGGGCGCTTTCAAAAGAGAAAAAATCATTGAGTACTTTCTGATATGCTTTTGCAGACAGGTGAGGGGATGACTCACACGGGATACAGTGCACGTGGGTTTGAGGAATCGGCACCTTGTCAATGAATCCCTTTTTTGCCGAACCATAGTTGCTTTCGGGGCTGTCTTTGGATACACACCGCTCATCCACCCAGAAAATGTGGCTTTTTTGCCATGGCATTTTTAAAATAAAAGGTTCTGTCGTCAGCATTTTCTGCATTTGTCCCGGGGTGGTGCCGCCGGATAGGGCTACGGTAAAACGTCCCCTTTTGTCTACGGAACGTCTGGCACCGGCAACAAAGATCTCAGCTGCCTGTTTTGCCAAAAGCGCTGGATCCTCCTGAATAATTATTTTTTGTTTAAAAGACATATCCTTTGCACGATATAGGCACCCCAATTAAGGTCAGTAAACAGGTTGCGCCTCGGTTATCATTTGAGGCCCCCAGCTTCCGGATTCATAAAAATGAAGCATTTCCGACGGGTTGCCGCAGGTTTCACATTCATTTAAGATGGGTGTTAGAAAGGACCAGCAATGTTCAAGGCTGTCCTGGCGCCAGAAAAGCATCTGATCCCCCAGCATGCAGTCGATGAGTACTTTTTCATAGGCATCGAGAATAGGCCCGGTATAATTTTGATGATAAGAAAAATCCAGGGTTGCCGAACGCAGGCACACCCGTGCGCCGGGGTGCTTGGTTTGAAAAGCAAGGGTGACTTTTTCATCCGGGTAAATACCGAGTGTGAGTTGATTCGCATCAATGCGTTCTCCCAGAGTTTGTCGAAACATGGAGTGGGGGATCTCTTTAAATTGAATGACGATTTTTGTTACTTTTTGGGCCAACCGTTTTCCGGATGTAAGGAAAAAGGGAACGCCCTGCCACCGCCAGTTATCAATGAAGACTTTCATTTCAGCAAACGTCGGCGTCAGCGAGTCAGGACTTATTCCGGATTCTTCCCGGTATCCTGGAACCGGTTTTCCATTAATTTTGCCCGGGCCATACTGCCCGAGTACGATGTACTCGTTGAGCTTTTCAACCGGAAACGGCTTTAAAGAGCGAAAAACCTTTATTTTCTCATCTCTGACGCGGCCGGTTTCAAATTGGGACGGCCCTTCCATGGCGGTAAGAGCCAAAAGCTGCATCATATGGTTTTGAAACATGTCCCGAACAACTCCTGCCTGTTCATAATAACCCGCCCGATGTTCGACACCTAAGGTTTCTGAGGCAAGTATGTTGACATGATCAATATATCTTCGATTCCATATAGGTTCAAAAATGGCATTGGCAAAACGAAACATCAGTACGTTCTGGACCGTTTCTTTTGATAGATAGTGGTCTATCCTGAATAATTGGTGTTCTCTGAAATATTCCTGAATGCGCTGATTCAGTTCAACAGCGGTCTTAAGGTCGCGGCCAAAGGGCTTCTCAATAACAAGCCGTGACCACCCGTTACCGTTTTCTCTTTCCTTGCTGAGACCGGCCTGTCCTAACATCTGCGCAACCGGTTTATAAAGAGACGGCGGAAGGGCAAGATAGAAAATTTTGTTTCCCCGGGTATTCTGTTTCCGGTCCAAGTTTTTCAGGAAGTCAGCCAGGTTAATAAAGGAAGGCAGGTCTTCATAGTCCACGGATCGATAACTCAGAGCGGCAGCAAAGGAATGCCATTTAGTTTGATCCATGAGGTTTGCAGCCATCAAGGCAGTTTCCATTTTTTTCCTGAATTGCTGATCATTCAGCTTTGTCCGTCCGCACCCAACAATGCTAAAAGAATCCGGCAGGCCATCATTCAAATACAGATTAAAAAGGGCTGGAACCAGTTTTCTGGCAGTCAGATCTCCTGTGGCCCCAACGATGACGATGGTACAAGGATCACTATGCTCGACGCTTATACATTTCTTGGGACTAATTTCCTGAGCAGGTTCGCTGATCTCTATAATTGAATCCGTCGCATTATTTTTGTTTTTCATATCGTTATCCATGGGATTCTCTCTTGCCATTCATTTAACCTTTTTTATCCGTAGAAACCACGGCATGTCCGCCAAACTCCCTGCGAAGCGCTGCAAGGACTCTGTCCGAAAAGGGGTCTTTTTGTCGGGAACGAAAACGCCGTAACAGAGAAAGGGTGATGATTTCAGCCGGTACGCCGGTTTCCAAAGCCTGCTGGATGGTCCATCTTCCTTCACCGGAATCTTCAACATATCCTTTGATATCCGAAAGTTTTTCGTCTTTTTTAAAGGCGTCTTCAGCAAGTTCCAACAGCCATGAACGCACCACACTTCCCTGATTCCAGAGATGGGCGATATCGGCAAAGTTGAAAGAATCGGCGTAATCGGAAGCTTCCAGAATTTCAAACCCTTCGCCATAGGCCTGCATCATCCCATATTCAATGCCATTATGGACCATTTTAACAAAATGACCCGCTCCTGATGGCCCGCAGTAGAGGTATCCCTCTTCCGGAGCCATTGTTTTCACTATGGGCTTCAGATGCTGGAATGTCTCTTTTTCTCCACCGATCATCATGCAGTAACCGATCTGGAGTCCCCATACCCCTCCGCTGACACCAATATCCATAAACCGGATGTTTTTTTCAGCAAGGAGCTTTGCCCTGCGAATGTCATCTTTATAATAGGTGTTGCCGCCATCGATAATGATGTCGCCCGGCGAAAGAAGGTTTTTGAGCTGATGAATATGATCATCCACCGCCTGTCCGGCTGGAAGCATGACCCATACGATGCGGGGTTGAGAGAGCTTTCCAACAACCTCGGCAAGCGAATACGCCCCGATAGCCCCTTCTTCTTTGACCATCGCATTTGTCTTTTCCGGAGAGCGGTTGTAGGCAACGACCTCGTGGCCTCCGCGCAACAGCCGTTTCGCCATATTCATACCCATCCGTCCCAAACCGATCATTGCAATTTCCATAGTCTTTTATCCTTTCTTTTTTCTGGTTTTAATATTCTGTCGGGGGTATAAAATAAGGCGCCATTTCCGTTGCCGGATAAGAATGATTCAATGGGGAAACAGTTTTAGCAACCTGTTTTATCCTATTCTCCGTTAAGCGGCCAATCATAGTCAAGGTATTTTACCTGTGACTCTTGCAATATCCGTCGTATCAGCTTCTGAAACCTTACACAAAAAATACGATTATGGGTTTGGAATCCATCCCTTTTGGATTGTAAAAAAAGATCTGTCTCAAAATTTCGATTCAGGTGTATTCCAATTTAGAAAATAGCGACTAAACGGTTGTATTAATGTGGGGTAAGGGGTTAACCTGTACAGCGCATCTATTCAGAAATGATCTTTTTACCCAATCTCATCGTTTTGTAAAAATAATATTCGGGATATCAAACAGATGGCTTAAGGTTATTTTTTGAACGCCTTGATCTTGAACAAAAATTTTCAGTTCCCGATGGACACCATATAATTTTTTCGGAGGGGAAGAACTATGAAAATAACCGCAGAACATAACCGACTCATTGAATACCGAAAGCGCAAATTAAATTGGAAAAAATGGGGGCCGTATCTAAGCGAACGCGCATGGGGCACCGTCCGGGAAGATTACAGTGAAGACGGCAACGCATGGGATTTTCTCCCCCATGATCATGCACGCAGCAAAGCCTATCGCTGGGGAGAAGACGGCATCGCGGGGATATCCGACCGGCATCAATATCTTTGCTTTGCCCTGGCATTATGGAACGGAAAAGACCCGATATTAAAGGAACGCATGTTTGGGCTCAGCGGTTCCGAAGGCAATCACGGAGAAGATGTCAAAGAATATTACTTTTTCTGGTTATCCATAAAGCTAAAGTGACAAAAATTTAATTGGCCAGAAGACAAT
>CAYQNS010000037.1:0-27310 GCA_964418755.1 uncultured Desulfobacteraceae bacterium | reverse complement strand
TTGATGATAAAAACAAAACAGTTGCCGACAAAGCCGGAAACAGCAAACAGGCAGACAGTACAGGATATATGATTCTGTTCTTTTTTATCGGACTTGTTGCGAGCCTTGTTGTGGGCTGGGTAATTTACCCGAATTTGCTTTACTCCAAAAAGAGTCAGCCGATAGATTTCAATCATGTGCTTCATATGGAAGAGGTCGACAATGGGTGTGAAAGCTGTCATTTTTTCCGACAAGACGGCACCTTCTCGGGTGCTCCCACGCTGCAGCAGTGCATCGAATGTCATGAAGAACCCATGGGAGAAACCACCGAAGAACTTAAATTCGTGGAAGAGTTTGTTTCAAAACAGCGTGAAGTCCCCTGGCTTATTTATTCGAAACAGCCGGATTGCGTGTTTTTTTCGCATGCGGCCCATGTTTTGGCAGGCAAAATGGATTGCATTTCCTGTCATGGTCATATCGGTGAATCAGAGAGTCTTAAACCCTATCAGGCAAACCGCATAACCGGGTATAGTCGCGATATATGGGGGACCAATATCGGCGGTTTTAAAAGAAATTCATGGGATCGAATGAAAATGGATGACTGCTCCGAGTGCCATGTCAGGGAAAACGTCCGTCAAGCCAGTGTGCAGACAAAAAAAGGCGGGTGTTTTGTTTGCCATAAATAACACCGGGTAGACGATTTGTTTTTTCCAACAGGGCCGGTTTCAACCTTCGACGCTTTGAAAATCGGCTCCGCCTAAATTAATACAGCTGATAAGCTATATTCTATCGCGTGTAAGGGGTGTATTTTTATGAAAATAGATCGAAGAAGTTTTATGGCGCTTATGGTTGGCGGAACTGCCGGTACCGCTCTTTCTCCGTTGCCCTGGAAGCTCACCGACGATCTGGCTGTCTGGACCCAGACATGGCCCTGGACACCTGTGCCCGGTGAGGGACCGGTAAGCATTGTCAATTCCGTAAGCACCCTATGCCCCGGGGGGTGTGGTATCTCGGTCCGCAAGGTCGGACAGCGGGCCGTCAAGATAGAGGGGATGAAAGGGTATCCCGGAAGCGACGGTGGAGTGTGCAACCTTTGTTTGTCCGGGCTTCAGTTGCTTTATGGCCCGACCCGGATCAAAACGCCCTTAAAACGCACCGGAGAAAGGGGGCAGGGTCAATGGCAGGCAATTTCGTGGGATGCGGCCATCGCCGAAGTCGGCGGACGGCTCGGTAATATTCGAGCAGAGGGCCTGCCGCATAAAATAGCCTGTATCTGTGGTTCGGATCAGGGAACAACCCCGCAGTTGTTCAAAAGATTTATGAAAACGTACGGGTCGCCCAATTTTTTTGGTACACCATCCATGGGGGATAGTTACCGACTTACCCTGAAGATGATGCACGGCGTTTTGGCAACCGTCGGATTTGATATTGAAAATGCGGATTTTGTGCTGAGTTTCGGCAGCGGCGTCATTGACGGCTGGGGCTCATCGGCACGGATGTTCAAAGCCCAAAGCCACCTGAAAGATAAAAAGGGTACGCTGATTCAGATCGAACCGCGACTTTCCAATACGGCGGCCAAGGCGGATCAATGGATACCGGTAAAACCCGGTACGGAATCGATCCTGGCACTTGGGATCGCCTGTGTGATCATCAAGGAATCGCTTTATCATAAAAAATTTGTAGAACATTATTCTCACGGGTTTGATCAATTCAATCAGTTTGTTACGGCCAATTTTGAACCCGCTACCGTGGCCCGGCAAACCGGTGTTGAAAAATCGGAAATTATTGCGCTGGCCAGGAAGTTTGCGCAGGCATCGAACCCAATAGCGCTTTGCGGCAAAGGTCAGGGAACAACACCGGGCAGTATGGGCGAGTTTGTCGCCACCCATGCCCTGAACGCGCTGGTTGGAAACATCAACAGGGACGGCGGGGTCTGGGCCCTGCCTGAACCGGACTATATTCAATGGCCCGCTCCTGAAATGGATAAAATCGCCCGTAAGGGATTGAAGCAGGGCCGGATCGATGGAGCCGGCGGTCAGGAATACCCGCATGCCCGCCATCTTTTGGACCGTCTTCCCGGGGTGCTCAACTCGGGGCCTGACGCCGCACTTGAAGTGCTGTTTGTTGCAGATGCGGATCCTTTCTATACATTGCCGTCCAACCAAAAGGTCAAAGAGGCTTTTGGTAAAATTCCATTGATTGTCAGTTTTTCGCCGTGGATGAATGAAACTGCAGCCAATTCCGATATTATTCTTCCGGACCATGCCCATCTTGAACGCTATCTCGATGTTCCCACGCCGCCGGGGGCTCAAAAGCCTGTAATCGGTCTATCCAGACCCGTGATCGCCCCCCGGCTTGATACCCGGCATGTCGGGGATGCGTTGATCCTGCTGGCCAATGCAGTGGGCGGATCTCTGGCCGATGCGTTCCCCTGGGATGATTACCAGGCTTGCCTGAAGGAAACCATGGCCGATAAATGGAAAATTATGGTCGAAAAGGGGTTCTGGTCGGATCCGCATTTCACGCCGCCCACGTGGAAGCGTTCGTTTAATACCGATTCTAAAAAATTCGAATTTGTCAGTGATAAAATCAGTTTGAAATCGTTGTTTGCAAAAATTACCCCCGAAGGCGATGAAAAATCTTTTCCCATGACCCTTATCCCGTATGATTCCATGCGCCTTGCCAATGGTGCGATAGGGGATCCGCCTTTTGTCATTAAAACAGTATCGGATACCATTTTAAAGGGCTTGGATATTCTGGTTGAAATAAACCCGTCCACGGCCAAATCCCTTGGTCTGTCCGAGGGGAAATATGCGATGCTGAGCACGCCGGAGGGACAGGCAAAGGTTAAAGTGCATCTGTTTGACGGCATCATGCCGGATCTGATAGCCATGCCCAGGGGGCTGGGACATACGGCCTATGACAGCTACCTGGCAAATAAAGGTGTAAATGTCAATGCTCTTATCGGTCCGATCGAGGATCCTGTCTCGGGCATGAATGCCGCCTGGGGAATACGCGCCAATCTGGCAAAAGCCTAACTTAGGATATGAGGTTCTGATGAAACAAGGACACCACC
Organism: uncultured Desulfobacteraceae bacterium; assembly: GCA_964418755.1. Lineage (GTDB taxonomy): Bacteria > Desulfobacterota > Desulfobacteria > Desulfobacterales > 4572-123 > 4572-123. The sequence goes on along the minus strand of CAYQNS010000037.1, from coordinate 24,255 downwards.
CGGTCAAAAAATATGGAATGGCCATTGATCTGGACAAATGCACCGGCTGCGGCGCCTGCATGGTTGCCTGTATGTCTGAAAATAATGTTCCGTTCAAGGAGGATGAATCCAATAAGCTGGACAGCATTACCTGGATGAGGGTCTATAAGTTGACCAATGGAAAAGCCTATCCGGATACTGAGATCTGCTACCTGCCGCGTCCCTGCCAGCACTGCGAGGGGCATAACGGGCATGCGCCCTGTGTGTCTGTCTGCCCGGCGACTGCAACGGATTACGACGGGGAAACCGGGATTGTGAGCCAGATCTATACCCGATGCTTTGGGTGCCGGTACTGTATGGCTGCCTGCCCCTATCACGCGCGTTATTTTAACTGGTGGGATCCGGTCTGGCCCGATGGTATGGAAAAATACCTGAGCCCCGATGTCTCGCCGCGAATGCGCGGTGTCGTGGAAAAATGCAGCCTTTGCTTTCATCGCTACCAGCAGGCCAGGGACAAAGCAATTTTTGAGGGGCGATCCGAAGTTGCAGAAGAGGAATACCAGACGGCCTGTGCCCAGGCCTGTCCGGCCGGTGCCATTACCTTCGGTGATTTGAACAACCCGAAGCATGCCGTTCATCAGATGGTTCAGCCGGATAAAAAACATGGCGGACGTCCCAAAAATCCGAAAGCCTTCCGTCTGCTTGAAAGGCTTGGCACCAACCCTAAAATTTATTATCTGTCGAGCCGGGAATGGGTCAGACGGGCCGGTGATAATTATCTAGCCGGCGGGTCCGGCAAAAAGGCGGCAAGCCATGGCTGAAATCTATTTGTGGAAAAATTTAAAAGCAATGAAACAGATTTAGGAGCATAACGCATATGGATTCTGCATTAATACCCAGGGGGGTCAAACGTTGTCCCATATGGCAATTCGCCTTAGGACTTGGTATAGTCGGCATCGTACTGTTGTGGGGTGTCTATGCCATGCTGCTTTGCTGGTTCAAGGGTCTGAATCAGACCAATATGAATGATTATTATGGTTTTGCCCTGTGGATCTGGGCTGATCTGGCAGTCATTGCACTGGGCGGCGGGGCTTTTTTTACCGGTTTTTTAAGATATCTCATCGGTAAGGATGAATTGAAAAATATCATTAATTTTGCGGTGGTTATCGGTTTTATCTGCTATAGTTCGGCCCTGCTGATCCTAGGTATGGATGTGGGCCAGCCTTTGAGAAGCTGGTTTATTTTCTGGCACGCCAATGTACATTCCATGCTCACGGAAGTGGCCTTTTGTCTGTCCTGCTATTTTGCCGTTCTGACAATCGAATATATTCCGCTTATTCTTGAAAACCGCCGGATCAACAAAGTTCCTTTTTTTCATAATTTGGGCCATAACATGCATGAAGTTATGGCGATTTTTGCGGCGACCGGCGCATTTTTGTCTTTTTTTCATCAAGGATCTTTGGGTGGTGTTGCAGGCGTTCTTTTCGGCAGACCATTTGCTGTACGAGAGGGCGTGCTGATCTGGCCCTGGACCTTCTTTTTATTTACCTGGTCTGCGGCGGCCTACGGCCCCTGTTTTACGTTGCTGGTTACCCGCATAACCGAAATTATTTCCGGGAAAAAGCTGGTCAAAGAAAACGTCATTTTGCTCCTTGCCAAGATTTCCGGATGGATGATCGGGACTTATATTCTCGCCAAAATCATTGATACCTGGTACTGGGCAACGGTTACAGCCCCGGCCAGGGGCTTTTCGCTGATGGATTTTTATTCCAATAATAGTCTCTACGGCATCTGGATACTGGTCCTGGAAATAGTTGTATGCGGCATCGTGCCGGCGGCGATCCTTATGACCAGGACCGGACGGCGCAATCCCACCGCCAGACTGGTTGCCTTTGTTCTCGGTGTGATCGGGGTCTGTCTGAACCGATGGGTGATGGTATTGCAGACCATGGCAGTTCCTGTAATGACTTTTGACACCTGGCAGCTTTACTATCCTAGCTGGCAGGAAGTGGCGACCACTATTTTGCCGGTGGCCTACGGCGTCATTCTGATCATGATTTCATTTCGCTATCTGCCCATATTTCCACAGGAAGCCGAATTGAATCCGATTGTTACATCAGATCACCCAATCGAAGAATTCGTTTCCGAACAACTGCCGGCTGTTGCGGCACAGGACTTAAGCCCGGCTGAATCATAATTCGGCAGGCAAGGAGGAGTGGATATGTTTCCGTTTTCGTTTGAGTGGATATGGGATATGGGTCATATGGTGTTTCACGGTGGCCTGTGGTACGCGCTTGGCATAATAGGACTCGGAATGACCTATTGTATTATCAAGGCGACTGTTGACACCGCCGGAGGCAAAGGTGGTCAGCATTCCTGATCGATTTGTTGATTCTACTTTTTAAAGCGCCTGCCACATGAATCCATGGGGCGGCGTTTTTTATTTGAACCGGAATCAAATTGAATGGTGAAAAGTAAAAATTTGTGGTATCGCTTCGCTCTGTCTCTTTATAACCCAAGATGAGCGATTAGCTCTTAGCAATCAGCGGTTAGCTCCTATATTTTAGGAGTTTACCAGTAATGCGATTTTCACCCATTGGGTGAAATGATGACCTTTGACAATATATTGAAATTATTGTGCTAATTTCTAAAAGCTAACTGCTGATCGCTCAATTTAGGTATAAATACAATCGATAGATCAGGCGAACACAAGGTTCGCCCCTCGCCCATCAATTCTCATTATTCCGGGTGGTCTTTGCCCACTAAACAGGTAGAATAACTTAATTATTCAATTTTTAATTATAAAGGTCACTTCATACTTTTTTGTATATAAAAAATATAAAATTAAGTTATAAATTAAGAGAGAGTGGTATCAAGAATGGACAAAATTATCGTTAAAGGCGGCCGAAGGCTTTGCGGCAAGGTGAAAATCAGTGGGGCCAAGAATGCAGCCCTGCCCATCATTATCGCATCTTTGCTTAACGATGGATGGAATACTTTTCACAATGTCCCGCAATTAATGGATATTGACAGCACAAAGTTGCTCTTGGAAAATTTGGGAGCCGTTGTTGAAACCAGTGGGCACACGGTGCGCGTCAATGCAGCCGGTCTTTCCATGCATGAGGCCCCGTATGACCTGGTTCGAAAAATGCGGGCATCCATTCTGGTATTAGGTCCGCTTGTGGCCCGTTTGAAAAAAGCCAGGGTATCCCTGCCCGGCGGTTGTGCCATCGGCGCCCGCCCCATCAATCTTCATCTAAGAGGCCTGGAACGTCTGGGGGCAAAAATTGAGCTGGAGCATGGATATGTCGAAGCAACGGCCCCGGAGTTAAAGGGTAATGAAATTTATTTTGACATGCCCAGTGTTACCGGAACCGAAAATATTATGATGACTGCGGTTCTGGCAAAGGGAGAGACTGTACTGCGCAATGCGGCGCGGGAACCCGAAATTGAGGCCCTGGCACAGGTTTTATGCATGATGGGTGCAAAAATTAAAGGGGCGGGTACCTCCATTATCACCATTGGCGGCGTTGCTTCCCTTACGCCGGTTACGGCAACCATTATTCCGGACCGTATTGAGGCCGGCACATTTATGGTCGCGGCGGCCATTACCGGCGGAGATGTCACGCTGACCGATTGCAAACCCGATCATGTAGGCGGTATTATTCATAAAGTAAAACTGACCGGTGCCGATATAACCGTCAGCGGTAACACCATTCGTGTTGTCGGACCTGAGCGAATCGGCAGTGTTGATGTCAAAACATTACCCTACCCGGGTTTTCCCACGGATATGCAGGCCCAGTTCATGGTGCTGATGTCGGTGGCCCGGGGACTCAGTATAATTTCCGAAACCATATTTGAAAATCGGTTTATCCACGTCAGTGAACTCCGGCGCATGGGTGCCGATATTACTATATCCGGCAATACTGCCATGGTGAAGGGGGTTTCCGGACTTTCCGGTGCGCCGGTAATGGCCACCGATCTTCGTGCCAGCGCGTCTTTGATTCTGGCCGGTCTGACAGCAAGCAATACAACTGAAATCAGCCGCGTGTACCATCTGGATCGCGGGTATGAGACCCTCGTGGAAAAGTTTTTGCGTCTGGGTGCGGACATAAGGCGAGTTAAGGCAAATTGAATATTCAATTATAAAGGTCTCAAAAAGGTTTAAACAATAACTTTTTTCATGATGACCGATAAATTTTATTATCGTCCGATCCTGCCGCTGTTGATCGTTATGATGGCGGGAATATCGCTGGGGGCGGCTCTTCCCGGGTACGCAGTGATTGCCTGGCCTGTCATCTGGGTCGGCATGACCGTCGTCGCCGGTGCCTTTTTTTACGTCGAAGGCAAACCAGGTCTGCGACAGGTATCGACTCAGGCCATTGCCACGGGCACCTCACTGGTTCTTTTTTTTGCGCTGGGATATCTTGCCGTCCTGCACTGGACAGCGCCTGTTTTTCCCGACAATCATATCAAACATTTCAGTGATAATCACCACCGGCAGATTTCAGGTACCATCATCAGTCGGCCGGTAATTCGTTCTTACGCAAGGAAATTTGTTTTATCAGCCCGATCTCTCACGATAGACCACCGCTCTTTTCCGGTTACCGGAAAAATCAGGGTCACGGTCGGCGGGCAGGGACCGGATTTGGCTGTCGGCGATACCATATCTTTTCGAGGCAGGCTCAAATCCCTCCATAATTTTAATAACCGCGGTGGATTCAACTACCGGCAATATATGGCTTTACAAGAAATATGGTGCAGTACTTATACACGCGGTAAACATGTTGTGTTGATGGATACTTCCCCAAGCCAAAGTATCGCCCTGTCCCTTACCCGTATGCGCGAAAGGCTTGCCTGCTTTATTGATAAATCAGTTCATGATCGTTCAGGGCCGATATTAAAGGCATTGCTGATCGGGGATCGATCCGGTATCTCGACGGCAGTCCGCAATATATTCAATCGGGCCGGCGTGGGCCATCTGCTGGCCATATCGGGACTGCATATCGGTATTGTTGCAACGGTCTCTTTTTATCTGTTCAGCCGGCTGCTCTCTTTATGGCCTTTCCTGCTTCGGCGGGCATGGACACGGAAAAGTGCGGCCCTGCTGGCCATGTTGCCGGTCGTCGGATATGCGCTCATTGCCGGGATGTCACCCTCCACCCAGCGGGCTGTTGTCATGATTTGCCTCTTTTTGATGACGTTCTGGTTTGAACGTGAGCAGGATTCGATCAATACACTGGCAATAGCCGCAGGCCTGATTCTCATCTGTTTTCCGCCGGCTCTTTTTTCGATTTCCTTCCAGCTTTCGTTTACGGCCGTACTATTCATCATACTGGGACTGCCTTTTTTCAGGGTGCCGGACACCGTGCATACAAGACCCTGTTACCCGATTGTTCGTAAAATGGTGGTTTTTTTCGGGGTGACCTTTATGGCCATTGTCGGAACTTTGCCGCTGACCCTCTACTATTTTAACCAGGTCTCTTTGGTAGGGCTGCTCGCAAATTCGATCGGCGTTCCTTTGATTGGATTTGTGGTTGTGCCTCTGGGATTGGCGGCTCTTTGTTTTTTTCCATTCAGTCCTCCGGCAGCTTCGCTGGGAATACAGGCTGCCGGAATTGTTTTGGGAAAAGCCCTTGATCTTCTGGATTTGATTGCCGGGCTGCCCTTTGCCGCAGTCAGGACCATAACCCCCTCACTACTTGAGATCGGTTGTTATTATATTCTTTTCCTGGTCGTTTTCAGTATGCGCAGGAACAGGTGGGGCAAGGTAATTGCGATGATAGCTCTTCTAACCCTGGGAGCGGACATCATGTACTGGGCCCATGAACGGTTCTGGCGAAATGATTTTAAAACAACCATCATTGACGTGGGGCAGGGTAGTGCGGCCCTGCTCGAGTTTCCCCGTGGTTATTGCATGCTGATCGACGGCGGAGGGTTCAGCGATAACAGTAATTTTGACGTAGGCGAAAAAATAATCGCCCCTTTTTTATGGAGACGGAAGATTAAGACCATAGAAACGGTTGTGCTTTCGCACCCCAACGCTGATCATTTAAACGGTTTGCTGTATATCACCAGGCAGTTTAACGTAAAAAATGTGTGGTCGAATCATCAGGTGGTAAAAACAATGGGGTATAAGCAGTTTATGGAAATTATTCGGACAGAAAATATCCGCTGGCCTTGTTTTAAGGATATCCCCCGAACCAGCATGTTTAACGGTGTAAAGGTACAAATTTTGTACCCGCCGCAAGATTTTTTGGATGACCGGCGTACCTGGCAAAATCTGAACAATAACTCACTTGTTCTACGCTGCGCGTATGGATCAAAATCGATTCTTTTTCCAGGGGATATTGAAGCGCCGGCCGAAAAAGAGTTGGTACGGATATCAGGCGCAGATCTCGAATCGACGGTCCTAGTGGCTCCCCATCACGGCAGTGAAACCTCAAGTACCGATATATTGCTTGCAAAAACAGATCCGGACGTTGTGGTGATATCGGCCGGATGGAACAATCGATTTCATTTTCCGCACCCGGCAGTCCTGCAAAAGTATCAAAATCTCGGATGCATAATTTACCGAACGGATCTCAACGGGGCCGTCACCATAACCACCGACGGTCGCACCCTTGACATTGATCCGTTTATTTGAATCTGGCTATCGATAAGATATGGCGATCAGGCGATATACAAGCATTCCCGCCAGCCAGGCCGCATCTTCGGGGGAGAGAATTTCTCCTGCGGTTTTATCAAATAAAATATTGGCTTCTGCAGGGAATTCATCATCCTCTTCCCATAAAATCAACTGCATCGGTGTTTTGGGTAAAACTGAAAATTCAAAACCGGCATCACCGGGATCGATGGCAGTGCCTTTCAGTGCCAGGGCCGGCGCGATAATTCCGTCGGCATTGGTTCCGAATACTTTTTTGAGCGGATCGATGGCCCGTTGGACAAAAGCGCTGAAATAAAATGCGGCACCCGGGATTTCCCGGTAGGCGATCCAGCTGCCGGCAATTTTTCGGGCACTGCAGCCGAGCATATAATGCAAAATCAGGACCTGCTCCTGAAGGGGGATTTCTTTGGCATCTTGTGCTTCATCTTCAAAATCAAAGTTCGGATATTTGATCCGGTAGGTACGGTCAAGAAAGTCAACGCGGATTGTATTTTCATCAAGGTATGTCAATCCTGATTTTTGAGCAATCGTTTTAAATTCGTCTTCCATAAGCTTTGCAACGGCTATTTTCTTTGCATTGCCGTAATCATCGATGCGTGCCATGCCTGTTCGTCTTCTCCTGATTAATTATGCGTTTATAAAAAAGCCCCGCCCTTAAAAGGGAGGGGCTTTTTATTCATTCAATCGATTTTACAGTTCAAGATAAGAATCGGAGAACAGGATTTTGCCGAGAATTACATCGACGCTTTTTTTATAATCCTGCAATTCTTTTGAAAGGCCGGCCATATCCGGTTCATTGCCGTCCATAATACCGTACACCAGATCAATGATATCCTGACGTTCACCACGGGCAATGCTGATCAGCTGGTCATCCTTCGGGTCTGCAATCACGGACTCCATGCCGTATTTTTGAAGCATCACAGTGTAGGTCTTGTTGAGAATCGGACGCAAATGATCCGGGGGACCGTTGGATATGTTCGATACACCACAGGTGCTGCGTGCACCCGGCGCAATATCCTGAATCATTCCTTGAAATTCCATCAGGCAGACGGCCTGGGGCTGCTGGATGTTGACCGGCGTGACAATGCCGTCCACCCAGATTTTTTCATTGGGAATGCCGGCCTCATTGGCGGCATAGAGCAGTTCTACGCAAAGGGCGGCCCGTTCATTCTCATCCCTGGGAAGCCCGTCCGGCCCCCACATCAAGGCCACGAAATCCGCATTGTATTTCGCAGCCAGCGGAATCATTTTTTCGTACCTTTCAGGACGAACCATTATGGAGTTGATAATAGGAGGGGTACCGCAATCCTTCACGACTTTCAGGGCGGCTTCAATGGCATTGATATTGGAAGTATCCAAGACCAGGGGGATGTCATCCACGACCTCCTGAACCACCTGGACGACCCAGGGCATCAACTCGTGGCCGTCTTTTTTTGCAGGGCCCAGGTTGATGTCAATATAATCCATGCCTTTTTCTTTTTGGAAAAGGGCCTCTTCCTGAATCGGCTTAGGATCCCTCTCCTTAAACGCTCTGCCGATTTTTGTTGATATTACATTTAAACTTTCACCGATGAGTAGCATACAACCTCCCTTGAGTTTGAATGGTAATTGAAAACTTTTAATCGACGATCGCTTGTAATAAATTTTATATTTATTTTATATTTAATTAATCGTCAATAAAAAGCCATTCAAAATTTATAATTACCTGGCCCTTAGAAAACCGGGAATATGTGCAGCTTCGCGCGGTCCCACGGTAATCGTCCATCCGGGCAGCTCTTCTTCGACATCCCCGGCAATGGCAGCGGCATAGCCGGGGATAATCAGTTCCTTGTGCTTGATTTTATCCATAATACCGCATTTTTTTACAAACATGCCCACATCATCGCCGGAGAATTTTCCGGCAGCCCATGCGGTCAACACGGAAAGTCCTTCTGAATCTTTAATCAGAAGCCAGGCCGGAACCTTGCTGCCTTCAATTTCACCGGATACGATAAAATAGGTCAGGGCAAAATTGGTGGTTAGCAGAATCGGCGAATTTTCATCCGGGTTGTTGATTTCAAAGATCCCTTCGGTGACGGTCATGGGCCGCTGCGGGTCGGTAAAAATATTGAGTCTCTCAAGAAGCAGCGGAAACAGGCTTTCACCGGCAAAATCGGAAAGCACTGTAATGGCGCCGTATTTGGCAACAAAGGTTGCAGCCATAAGCGTTTCCATGTCAAGATTAGACGCCATTTCACAGGGAAAGGTTATGGTGGGGAACCCGATCGTACGGTTGCTGTTTTTCAGGGCCGCCCGGCGAATCGCTATCTGGTCTTCCAGGGCCTGCTTGAGTTCACGGGCTCCCGGATCGATTACCAGATTCTTGAGTCCTATTCCGATAAACTTTTCGAGCAGCGGAATCAGTGCCTCGACGGAATCGGCCTTTACGGCCAGAGGCAGATCGTTTTCTTTGGCCATGGTTCCGTACTCATCTGCATTATCCGCGGTAGCGGCATAAATCAGGGGCCGTTTGAAGCCGCAAGCTACGATGCCGGCTTTCATAACACCCGTATCTTCACTCATCAGGATCAGGTTGAATTCAGAAGTTTCGGCGATGGTTTTGGCGGCCTCTGCAAATGCATCCGCATCCCCGGTAACATCCTTTAATGCTACCATTTCGGGGCGCAGGTTCAGCCCGACCCGTTCAAATTGAAGAGCGTTCCAGGCCTTGAGTTTCCCTGCCAGGTCGGATTTTCCAATATCCGATGCAATCAGGGCTGCAAGTCCTGTGGGGCTAAAAAACGTTTTTTCATGTCTGTATTGAACAGTCTCACCGCCTGTTGTAAGTTTGCGAGTCCCTTTTCCGATAACCACCGGACGAATCGGCGGTGCAGAAGCTTCAGCCAACTGGGCCTTGGCCTCTTCCGATACGTAAGGGCAGCTATCCAGTTCAGCTTTCCCCGATGCCAGGTTCATGGCAAACGCCAGGCAGGTGGGAACCCCGCATTCTTTACAGTTGGTTTTCGGCAGGAGTTTGAAAATTTGAATACCGGTTAATGCCATTATTGTCTCCTTATTTTTATTTGACGCCTGAATACAGGCAAGTCCAGTTGATTTAAATTATTACTCGGTAAAAAAGATTGTTTTGAATTTCGTTGCGGAAGCACCGTTTCCTGATGCTCCCGCAACGGTTTTAAAAGATAGGATCAACCAATCAGCGGATCCATGGAAAGGGCCGGGTGTCCCTTTTCTTCGAGCCAGGGCATAATTTCTTCTTCGGTGGTGCCGACGGTTTCGTCGGCAATCTTGTCGTAGAGATCCGGTATGCCTATTTCTTTGCCGCGTTGAAGGATGCGCTCCTTGATCTCTTCCTTGAGTATCTTGGGCATCCAGACCATGCGGGCCAGGCCTCCGTCACCGACAATAAATTTGCGCTGGGTGATATTATACTTGGAGTGGCCGACAAAACCCGGGGTAGAGGCTCCTCCGCCCATGACCCCGGCCAGGGTGGTAAACCGCATGCCACATGGGGTCTCTCCCATGTATTCACGGTTGACCGTCATGACGCCGTTGCATCCGGGCAGCATGGCGGCGATGGATTCACAGCATCCGCAGGTGGTCATGGGATCAATGACCATGGAGTAGAAGTTATAATGGGTGACGGCGCCGCGGGAGGCCTTGTAAACAAAATCGTTTACGCCCTTCCACTGGCCCAGTACCGGATCCAGGCATTCACCCTTTTCAATGGGCTGGTTGGGTCCGGTCGGGTTGATTTCATAGGAGGCCTTGCAGTCCATCCAGTTGTAGGCACCGCACAGACCGGTCCGCTCGGGGCTGACCGTACACACATGATTGGGGGCGAAACTCTGACACAGGGTGCAGGAGTAAAAGGTTTCCGTTCCTTCGTCGGTCATATTGTCCACCCGTGAATCGCGTTTTTTATATGCGGCCCGTGCTTGCGCAGTGATTTTGTCCACGTCCTTCTTTTTGGTATAGAGGGTTATCTCTACTTTATCAAAAATTTTGCCAAAATCCTGGTGGAATTTGGCATGTAATACAACACCGATATCCTTTAAGGTGAAACCTTTTTCTACTGCCGCCTTACCAACACGAACCCATGAAATATCTCTCTGGCCGATATGCATGATGCCCTGGATGTAGTTGACCAGATGGTGGATCTGTCGTTCCAGGATCGGTTCAAAATCATCCTGGAATTCGCGCCCGGCCACCTGCACGAAAATAGCCAGAGGAAGCACGTCACCCTCTTTGATATCACCGATATCCGGACCGATAACTGTGACTTTACCGTCTTCGATTTCGCTCATCTGGGCGGTTTTGACAAGCTCGGTGCACTGGGTCTTGCCGCCGCCCATCTGGGAATGCAGGTCGGCGCCCCGGACCCGCTCACCTTCGAAGGCCGGACCAAATGCACAGGGGATATCAATTTCCGAAACCGTAACCTTAAGTCCTCTGACTTCAATCGATTTTTGACATATTTGATCGTGAGGAATATTGGGGACAACATGCTCGTATGTACAGATTCCCGTCGGAAGGACAGCCGGTATATCCGTGTCCCCGATTACAGGGAAGCCCCAGTTTAAAACACCACCTGCAACAGCCCCCCATTCGGTACCGACATCACCCAATGCATTTGCAAAGGCAAAGACACGGTCTTTATTATAAAGAAGTATCTTTTTGTAATCGCCCGGCTGGACGCCACCAAATGTCATGGCAACCCTGTTGGCAAATCCGAGTGCAAATGTTGCCGCGGAAAGGTCGGGACCGTAGGGAACCAGTCTTGTATTCCATCCAAGTTGAACTCCTGCTTCAATCAGTTGCTCAGTAATATTTGTACCGTTATGATTGGCGGCAAACCAGGTATAAAGACTCTTTTTTTGATACTCCTCTACAATGTTTTTTGCGATCTCGGGTGTCGGAGCCGACCCAAGAATAACGGCAAAACCCGGGGCGCTGCCATCCACAAATTCAACTCCCCGTTTTCTCAGGATAACGTCATCCGCCGCCCCAAGCCATATTTTGCCGGCATCAATATCAATCTCCTCTGCTGAGGCCAGATAAAAATCAGGTTTATTAAGATATGTAAGTGCTTCTTTTATTTCGAGGGCCAGAATAGCGCCCATTCCCGCATCCAGAAGATTCCCAAGATAGGGCAGATGATTTTTACTCTTTACATGCGGGGGGAGAAGCCCCCTTGCAATCTCAAGGGGTTCTTGAAGATCCTCAAGGGTTTCAACCTTAATTCCCAAAAGTGAATAAATAATTGGAAGATAATAAGCGGTATTGGGGAAACCAACCTTTGTGGACGCATCGTATGTTTCAAGAGCGGTTTGATACTCTCCTTCCACCTTGGAAACTATATTATAGCCGCCTTGTATTACTGCAAATGCTATTAATTTCGACATTGTTCCTCCTTGGTTGAGGATTTGTTAATCCATAAATATAGTAAAACAGATAAAGAATATATAGTATCCTGTTACTATTAGAGAGCCTGGCGTGCTGCAAAATCCATCATAACCCTTTCCCTTGCCTTGTCGATACCCAACGCTTTCCGCTTCTTGTCGATATGGGCGATCATCAAATGGGCATGCTTAATCGGATCGGGCTCAGTTCCCCACATACCGCCGTAAAGATTTTCAAATTCTTTACAAATGTAATCGTTGAACACTGGAGCGCCCGTTGTGGGCAGGTCACTAAAAACTGTATACACACCGGATGCGACAAAATAATGGCCGATACTGATCGCCTTTTCGCTCATCCATTCAGGCGCACTCCCTGCTGCCGGCAGATCAGCAATGTCCTCTCCTAAACCGCCGGCCTTAACAACTTCCGTTGCAGCCAGAAGAATCCGGCTGTTGTCTACGCATGAACCCAGATGAAGAATAGGCGGAATTCCGACTGTTTCGCAAACCTCGGCAAGTCCGTCTCCTGCATAAACCGCTGCGGCCTCGGGTACAAGCAGGCCCTCGGTGGCACATGCTATGGCGGAGCATCCGGTTGTAAGAACGATTACATCGTGTTTGATCAGCTCTTTACAAATGGCGATATGATCACGATTGTGTTTCGTTCTGGCGTTATTACATCCTACGACACCGGCAATGCCCCGAACACGTCCATTGATAATATTATCATTTAACGTATAGAACGTATCCCGAAAAGTTCCGCCAAGTGTATAACTCGTGGATTCAACACCGAATCCACCGATAACCGGCTGTTTATGTTTGGGAATCATTACTTCCGCAGCGCGATTTTGAAAGTTGTCGATAGCCATTTTAACAATCCGCTCGGCATCTTCTACTGCATGGTGTTCGTCAAACTCAATATGGATAACATTCTCCTGCTCATGCTGGGCTATTTTGTGGGTGGTAATAACTTTTGTATGGAAACATTTTGCAACATTTCCAATACTCTGCATGATGCACTGGATATCTACCACCATGGCGTCACATGCGCCGGTGATAATGGCAAGCTCCTGCTGCAGGAAATTACCGGCAATAGGTATACCGTGGCGCTGAAGCATTTCATTGGCTGTACAGCACATCCCGGAAAGCTGGATCCCGTTTGCGCCCTTAGATTTGGCATAATCGATCATCTCCTGCTTCTGAGCAACGACAATGATCATTTCTGACAAAATAGGCTCATGACCGTGGATCACGATATTCACATGATCTTCTTTTAAAACACCCAGATTGGCTTCGGACTGAAGCGGATACGGGGTTCCAAAAAGAATATCCTGAAGATCGGTGGCCAGCATGGAACCGCCCCATCCGTCTGCAATGGCTGCACGGGTACCCTGTTTCATCAGGTTTTTGTAATGCATGTCAACACCCATGTGGGTGCGGTGCATGATCTCCACAACCTCTCTGTCGATATTTCTGGGAATCACACCCATTTTTTTCCAGAGCTCGTAACGGGCTTTTGGTGCCTTTTTAACGCTGAGGAGTTCTCCCTCAGGTTTGCCCCATTCGCCGATGGCAATTTCTGCTGTCTCGATTGCTATTTCATCCATATCTCTGTCGAGTTCTTCTCCATCCACCTCAACAGTGGTGGCAACGCCAAGATATTTGGCAACTTCAATAAGTTTATCAAAATCTTTAATCTGATAAGCATCTGTCTCTTTTCTTGCCACAGCTAAAAATATCTCTGCAACACCTCTTCCATGATCTGAATGTGCTGCCGCGCCGCCGGCGATCATTCGGATAAAGTTTCTGGCGGCAATCGTATTGGCTGTTGCACCGCAAAGGCCTTGTCTTGTATCTTCGCCTTCAATCCCGCCTTTGGGAAGAGGCAGGCGGCATGGCCCCATGGAACAGTTTTTACAGCACGTACCCTGTAGCCCTATAGAACATGGTCTCATGTTCAAGGCTCTGTCAAATATTGTTTCAACCCCGAGTTCATGGGAACGGGCGATCATCTCCTGTGATGCTATATCTATGGAAGATGCAACAGGATCAGCCAGTTTTGGGGTTTTAACCGGTCTTATTACTTTTGTTTTTACTTCTGCCATTTGAGGTTCCTCCTCATATTATTTTATATTGTACGACATAAATCGTATTGGTTTTTCCAGACATCTTTTCAATGATGTCATGAATCGATTATCGTCTGATTTTTTTAAATTTTGACAATTTAGAGCGTTGGGTTTTGGCTACGGTCATTGTTACTTTTTTATCCTTTGCGACGGTATCCTTTGCCGCTCTTTCTTCACGCTCTTTTGCCCTCTGTTGCCTGACGGCCTCTTCTTCGGCTTCACGCTTTGCAACTTCCTCTGCTTTGGCCTTTGCTTCCGCCTCGTCTTTAGCCTTTGCTTCCGCTTCGGTCTTTGCTTTTGCTTCCGCTTCGGCCTTTACCTTGGCCTCTGCTTCCGCCTTAGCCTTAACTTCCGCTTCGGCCTTAGCTTTTGCTTCTGTTTCGGCCTTAGCCTTGACTTCCGTTTTGGTTTTTGTTTTTGCTTCCGCTTCCGCGTCTACCCTGGCTTCCGGTTTTGCTTCGGTTTTTGGAGCAGCCGGCTTAGGAGCAGCTTTCTTTTGGGGCGCAGGAGCGGCTTTCTTTTCGGCAGCGGGCTTGGGTGCGGCCTTTTTGGCCTTTTCCTCTTCGATGGTCAGGTCCGGCTCCGGAGCAACGGCCGCCAGATCAATATCCACATCGTCAAGTTCTTTTTTGATGGCCGCGATATTGTCAGCCGAACCGCCATCGGCCACCAGATCGATATAGGCTTTCACCATGCGGATGGCTTCCGGATGCCGCATGATCAAAACGTCCGAGCCGCCCAGCAGGTAGGTGACGGCCCCCACGGCTTCCATGAGGATGCCCCGTTTTTCAGGATCACCCAGGGTGGGTTCCTCTTCAGCGGACAAATGCACTTCCTTGCACTTCCAGACTTCATTGGCAAGGTTATTGATTATTGGCAGTTGAAGTTTGTCGTCCCCCTGGTTAAGGGCAGCCATGCGAAGTCTTTCCATAACGGAATAGGAGTATTCCATACCATATCCCAAGCCGCCGGTGGTGGGATCGACGATGACGCGATCCATGGGCATGCCCAGATTTTCAAGCAGAATATTGACCTGTTTGGCCAGATTGACGTCGATGGGGGAAGATGAAATTATGGTGTGACCGAATCCCATGGCGGCAGCGCCGATACCTTTGTGGTTTTTGTCTTCAACCGGGCCGATGATCAGGTTGGCGCCCTGACATTCCTCTGCGATTTTTTTTAATACGGCCTCATCTTTTTCTACGTTTGCAGTGCCCCATACGATCAGGGGAACATCGATTGCATCAAGTACCTTTTTGACAGTGGCTGCAGCATCCTCGGGCGAGGCGTCCAGGCCGTTTGGGTCCGTGCTTTTGAGTTGAAGCACGACCATCTCGGCGCCATATTCCTTTACGCATTTTTGGGCCCAGGCTGCCGGGTCTGAAAGGACGTCTTTGAAAGGTATAATAACGGCTTCCGCCCATTCTTCAGGTTCCATATCCCAGATTTCCATCGCAATTCTGGGCTTGTGGGGCATTTCACCCTCAAATTGATAGAAAGGATAGCATGTTTCACCGCCAACAGTAACGGCATTTTCACCCTTGCCAAGGACGATTTCCTTTACACTGCCAGCATAAGATTCTTTATAAAATTCAAAGCCCAATGTTACCTCCTTTTGGATAAAAGTAATTATAAGGTTTTTAAAAAAAATTGTAACAATGAAAAGTTGATGATCTCGTAAAAAGTCGAAAAAACGATTTCGTACCACAATATATAGCTGCAATATGAGATTGCAACACTATATGCCGGGTCGAAATAAAATGCTGGAATTTTTTACGAATGCATCAAAGGTTGCAGGCCATAAAAAACGCCCGATTACGGATCACCTCCTTATTAATCAATTGTATTTTAATTTTGTAGTCCTCGTATCGTTTTCGCAGAATAGATTTGTTTTTAAAAAATCGTTTTAACGATCACGCGTATGGTTTTATTCCATAAACGGAGTTATGTAAAAAACAATGTTTTCAGCACCAGGATTTGGTCGAATCCGGTTGATTTAAAAAAGAAAAAAACAAGTTGTTTTAAAATTTCAAATCAACAATTGGGCCAAGCGATTTTTTAAAGACAAATAGGTGAAATTATTTGGCGAAAATCCTGGTGCCGGTTATTTTGAGTCAATAATATATTGATCACAGCATTGTTTTACTTCAGCGGCAACGGTAAATTGAAATTTATAATTTCAAACATCGACTCATATTGTGAAACGCTGCCTTTGTCAATAGGGGATATGCCTGAACGACAATTAATGTTTTGATTCAATTCATTTTTTTATACGTTGCCGATCAAGAATGCAGGTGCGGGAAACCGGTTGCGATTATTTACTAAGCTTATCAAATCTACAGGAAAGAGCTACGCAATCGTCGTTAAAAGTTGTGTTTATTTCATAGGGCAAAGTCTTGAAAAGGCGGATCATGCCCTGGTTTTGAGGTGCCGTATATGCGATAAGACCGGATATCCCGTTCTCTCTGGCAGCCTCGGAAAGTTTTTTCAAAAAGATTTTACCCAGCCCCTTACCCTGAAATTTTTTACTGATTGAAAATGCAACTTCTGCGATATTTCGGGACGGGTCAAGAAGGTATTCTCCAACACCAACGACCTGTCCGAATCCAAATTCCCCCACCAGTGCGACCAGGGTCAGATCTTTGATATAGTCAATCTGGAATATTCCCTCTATATCATCACGCCCGAAGCTTATTTTTTCATGAAAAAAGCGGGCAACAACATCATTTTTGTCCAGATTATAAAAATGTTCCTGTATCCTGCGCTCATCCACCGGTTTGGCGGGTCGGATAGTCAACTCTTCTCCATCAATTTCGATAACCTTTTCCAGGTTGACGGGATATATACCGTGAATGGAATCTGTAAGTGTCCGTTCGGCGCTGAGCAGGCCCAGTTTGCGGGCCTGATAAAAAAGCTCGTTTCTAAAATCAGGATGAGCGATACTGATCATGGCCATGGCCCTTTCCTGCAGGCTTTTGCCGAATAGATTCACCGCACCGTATTCAGATACCACATAGTGGACGTCTCCCCTTGGGACCACGACGGCCGTATTTTCAAGCATGGGAACGATGCGGCTTTTTTTCCCGTTGACAGTCGTGGATGTGAGCATCAGAATTGATTTTCCGCCTTCGGCCTGGGATGCACCTCTGACAAAATCGACCATGCCGGTAACACCGGAAAAATTGTTGTACGGCAGTGCGTCGGCAGCTACCTGACCTGTAAGGTCCATGGCCATGACAACATTCATAGCCACCATTTTGTGGTGCCGGCCGATAATACCCGGGTGGTTCACATAGTCCGAAGGATAAAATGCAATAGCCGGGTTATTATCGAGAAATTCATAAAAAATTTCCGTGCCGATGGCTGCACTGGCAACCAGTTTGCCTTTATTGAATCTTTTTTTTCGATTTGTAATCACTCCTCTGGACACAAGGTGCATAATGCCGTCCGTCAGGTATTGCGTATGAATACCCAGGTCATTTTTATTGGAAAGCGCCAGCAGGATTGCTTCGGGGGTTGCTCCCAGGCCGATTTGAATAGTTGAGCCGTCGTCAATGAGGCGGGCGATCTGCATGGCGATAACATGAGCGGATTCGAGTTTCGGTTGCCGGTCGATCGTGATAAGTTTTTCTTCATGTTCTACAATGATGTCAACATCATTAACGTGAATAAAGCTGCGGCCTAAAACCCTCGGCATACGGGGGTTAACCTGGGCAATCACCATGTCGGCAGATAAAGCCGCAGCCAGGGTTACATCCACCGCAATCCCTAAACTCATCCAGCCGAAATCATCCGGTGGACATACCTGGATAAGGGCCACCTGAATCGGCATTTTCCTGCTTTTAAAAAGATGCGGCAGTGCGGAAAGATTCAAGGGGGTGATAAAGCGCTTGTTTTTGGCAAGCTCTCCGGGTTTGGCGGAACCCAGATAGAAAGAGCGGATGTTCATGCTCTGGTCATGGGATTTGTCGGCAACCTTGGTGAGGGGGGTAGTTTCCAGGGACAGCAGACGAACAATTTCAAGATTCGTAAAAAAGGAAGCTGATTCAAAGAGTTCCTTCACCAGGTGCCGGGGTTCACCGCATGAAGATCCGATGAAGACCCTCTGCCCCTGCTTGATCATGCTAATGGCTTCTGAAACGGTACGCTGCTTTTCGACATAGCCGTCAGCCCAGTAAGTGTCCGTTGCCACATGGCCCCCTTTAAAGTGAATAGTGAAAATTGAAAATTTATGGTATCGGTGAATTTATGCTGTGGGATCGAAGCACTCTGTCTTTTCATAAATAAAATCGACGGAATACCTTCAATTTTCAGTATGTAATTTTTAATTATACAAATCTTTTCTCACTTTTTTTGACGCAAAAAATACAAAATTACGTAATTACAATATTTACCCTGTTTTTTTATAATAATCAAGAGCGACCCGCTTGTGGAGCAGGGCGATGGCATCAAAACCCGGCATGATTTATTATTTTAAATAAATCAGCAGGGTACAAATGTCACATTAAAAACAAATACTGCTAAAATAGTCTGCTGCATTACATAACCATCTGATTTTAGAGGATTAAAATTTTGATGCAATTGCCCTGGCTTGTGGAGTATACTTGCAGTTAATTAATTCCCGGGCTATGCCCGAGCGATCCTGAAAGATTTGAGGTGTACGGATACGTCTATGTGGTTGTGTCTGATGCGGCAGGAGATAGCAAGCGGTGTTGGTAAAAAAAAGGCATTGCCGGATATGCTCCGACAATGCCTCGAATTTTTTTTACAGGAAATTTTAAACGATAGTGACGTTGGTGGCGGCAGGCCCTTTCTGACCTTGCTCAATTTCGAAATTTACCCGATCACCCTCGCTTAAAGATTTGAAGCCCGAAGCATCAATGCCTGAATGGTGAACAAAAACATCCGGTCCGTCTTCTCTTTCGATAAATCCGTAACCTTTGCTGTCGTTGAACCATTTTACGATACCTGTTTCCATAATAGCAGTCTCCTTTTTTACAATTTTCAACATTCCACACTCAAAGCCGCCATTTTATAAAATGGGTCTTGCCTGTGGAATAAAAAACGGCTCATCTGAAAATGAACCTTGCTTATCATCGGGTATGATAACCGGTTTTTTAAGGAAATCAAGGTTTTTTTTATTTGTGGTCAAAAATGGATTTCAGGCCCGGCTCCCGGATATGTAATTTCCAAGTTTTTCCACCAGCAGCGAGCAGGGCAGCGTGATCATGAGATAGAGCAACGATATATTTGAATCGCTCACTCTACCTATCCGCATGCCCGCTGCGAAAGAAGTCTTCGGAATACCTTTTTAGAATTGTATCACCATATCCCTTGCCCGTATTCCTGCAGGGATCGCTCCCAGTGATTCCTGAATTTTGATGCAGTTTTCAAGCCCGGGCAGATCAATCATCGCATTCATCTCCCAATGGTCAATATCCCGTTCCAGGGCTTTACGAAAAATGGACTTCTCCATTTTAAAAAGACAGCTCCCCAGGGCAATCGCCGCCTCTGAATCCTCCCGGATCGCCCCCATGATATCACGGTAGCAATCTAGGACCGAGGTTATCCACTTTCCCCTCTCCCGGATAAAACCATCGGTGGCAAATATTCCGCCCCACTGGTATCTCGGGAAATAGTCTCCCACTCGGGCGATTACCTGAATTATTCTCCTGCTCTCACCCAGGCTCAATTTAGGTTCCACCAGAAAACCGGCATCGATTTTTTCCGAAGAAAAGCACTCCAGATCCCCGTAGGCATCTCCCATGGGCACCAGCCGGACTTCTTTGTCCGGATCGATTCCTTCGGCGCTGAGCATCCATCGGATGAAGTACTCATCACAGCTCCCATGGGAGAGAATGCCGATTTTCTTTCCCCTGAGATCGGAAAGAGAGCAGATCGGGGGCCGGGCCGCCAGATAGTGATCCAGCTTCTGGATAAAGGTGCTGCCGATGAGGCGAATGGGCACGCCCCGGGAGTATGCCTTGATGAAGGGGGGGAGTCCGATCTCCCCGATAAAGATCCTTCCATCCTCTACAGCCTGGATCAGTTCCGGCCCGCCGTGTGAGATTTCTATAACAAGGGAGATGTCCCGTTGTTGAAAAAGGCCTGCCTCTTTGCCGAAAAAAAGCGGCAATCGTTCGATCCAGACCGAGGGGGCTCCCCAGATCACATTTTCTTTTTTTCTATGGTTCATATCCGGTCATTCCTTGTGGAACCGATTCTTTGCATTCCCGACAGCCCAAACAATTATGTCATTTTGAAGCAGCCCATGGTACGAATCAAAAGATGTGTTTTTTTATAAGCTCAGCAAAATGGTCAATATGGCGTCTCATGATGTTTTTTGCTTCAGATGAATCGCCTTTGATCATGGCATGGTAAAGCAATTCCAGTTCCTCAAACTGTTCTTGAAATTCACTGGCGGAAAAGCCGACTTGGAACCAGTATATTGTCATTTTGTCTAAGAGTACTCTTATGATATTAATAAGTTGTTCATTGCCGGCCGTCTCATATATTATCAGGTGGATTTTTACATCGATATCCGACATTTTTATTAGTGCTTCAGGAGCATTGTCATCAATATTTCCGGCCTCGTCCAAAAGGTGCCTGAACTCGGCGAGTTGGCCCGATGTGATATTACGGGCAGCCAGCTCGGCGGCAAGCCCTTCCAGTTCTCTCCGCAACTGTACTGTTTCGCGTAACACTTTCAGATCCATACTGACTACTTTGGTTCCGAGCTTGGGAAGTATCTCTATCAGGCCATCTCTCTGGAGTTCGTGAAATATTTCGCGTAAGGGAGTTCTCCCGATACCGTACTCCTGCATCAACTCTTTCTCGTATAACTGCTGTCCGGCATGCAGACCGCTGGTGATGATACGGCGCTTAAGGCTTTCATAAATTTTTTGTTTAAATGTCATGTGAATTGTTTCCATTATCTGATTTTCCACACTTTACGTTATGCAGATAGTATTTATAAAAGCGCATATTGGTTTCTTTTAGCACAAGGTTGCAGATATATCCAGAGACACCATCGGAAAATTTTCATTTACCGATCAGGCCTGATACAATGAATCAATTTTATCGTATAAAAAGGGTTGACATTTCGTCAGATACGTGAAATATATAACACAAATATTACGGCCGTTCAACATATAATTTTAAATAAAAATTTAGGTGTGTCTCTTCATGGAAAACAAAATTAAATCGTTCCTGCGTGTACTTGATGCGTCGGACAACTCCACCGGTGGTGGTACAGCCTCGTGCGTGGCCGGATCTATGGCCGCCGGACTGGTCGGCATGGTCGCCCGGCTGTCCATGGGCAAAAACGACTTGGGATCGACAGAGCATTATGAACGGATCTCCGTGCGTGCTCAGGAATTGGTCCACGAATTGTTTGACGGAGGGCGGATTGACTCCGAAGCGTTCGCGGTCGTAAGTTCGGCCTATAAAATGCCTAAGAAAACGCCGGAACAGAAACAGAACAGAAGCGTGGCCATTCAAAAAGGAATGGGGCATTGCGCCGAGGTACCGTTAGCCAATGCCCGGTTATGCCGTGAAGTTTTGAGGTTAGCTGACGAGTTGGCCCAAAATTTCAACACCAACGCGGCTTCTGATCTCCAGTGTGCGCAATATCTGGCCAAAGCCGGTTTGTTGGGTTGCGCTGCAAATGTCCGTATCAATCTCCCCTACATAAAGGATAAGGAAGTCGCCGAAAGGATTGAAGGTGAGCTGTCGGCAGTACTTTTAGAAACTGAAGCTGTCTGATCAAGGAGAATAAAAAATGAAAGCCCTGATGTGTGTACCCAATATCAGTGAAGGTGTCGATCTTTCGGTTGTTGAACAGGTAGTGGATACCGTAAGAAACGCTCCGGGTGTCATGTTGCTGGATTATTCATCCGATGCGGATCACAACCGTTCGGTAATTTCCTATATCGGCCGGCCGGAATCGGTTGTAACGGCTACCGAAAATCTGGTCAAAATCGCTTTAGAATTGATCGATATGACAAAGCACAAGGGTTCCCACCCTCGTCAGGGAGCCGTTGATGTGGTTCCCTTTGTCCCGATTCGCGGCATCCGGGAGGATGAGGCAGTGAAAATTGCCAGGAATTTTGGTCGTTATGTGGGCAAAGAATTTGGGGTGCCGGTCTATTTTTACGAAGATGCCGCCACCCGGCCCGAACGACAGAATCTGGTCAAGGTGAGAAAAGGGCAGTACGAGGCCCTGGCGGAAAAGATAAAGGATCCCCAATGGGCTCCGGATGAAGGCCCGGCCGAGTTTGTCCCGAAAAGCGGCTCCATGCAGGTGTCCTCACGCTTTCCGCTGGTGGCATTGAACATCAACCTGGCCACCACCAACCTTGAGATCGCTCAGAGCATTGCCGAAAGTGTTCGTTTCATTAACGGCGGTTTCCGGTTTGTCCGGGCCATCGGGCTTTCCCTTGAAAAAGAAAACCTGGTGCAGGTCTCAATGAATCTCGTCCATTACCAAAAAACGCCCATTCCCATGGTGATGGAGGCCGTCAAACGGGAAGCACGGCGCTATGGTGTGAATGTAGTGGGCAGTGAACTTGTGGGACCTGTTCCACTCGGGGCCATGGGGCAGGTACTTTCCTATTATCTCCAGGCGCACAATTTTTCCATGGATCAGATCATTGAAAATACCCTGATCGGCTGGTCAGGTGAGTAAAACTAAGAGACCGTCATGAAATCGAAAGCGGAAACATATATCGATGGCGCCACAGAAATCATCACCTGTGATCCCATGAAGGGGGATACGCTGGGGCGAATTTCCAACGGAATCATAGCCATTGCGAACGGACATATTCTTGCCGTCGGTCAGTCGGGAGAAGTGGCCGAAACTGTGGATCTGTCAAATGCCAGACGTATCGATGCCTCTGACAAAATTGTGGCACCGGGATTTGTGGATTGCCATACCCACTTGGTATTCGGACGCTCAAGGGTTAAAGAGTATGCTCTGAAAATGACGAAAAGCGTGAGCGAAATCGAAGCAATGGGGATCAAAACCGGGATACCGGCCTCTATCCGCATGACACGGGAGGAGAACGAAGAAAGCCTTTTCAATGACGCATTGGATCGGCTCGGACGTATGCTCCGGTTCGGGACTACAACTGTGGAGAGCAAGAGCGGTTATGGCATCCGATGGGAAGATGAATTGAAGCAGTTGCGTGTAAACCGCCGGTTGGGTCAGGCCCAGCCTGTCGATGTGGTTTCCACGTTTTTAGGCGCTCATGACTTTCCACCGGAAATCGACCGTAATAATCTGAAAGGTAGAAAAACCTATATAGATGAACTCACCGGGGAGATGATCCCACGGGTAGCTGAAGAAAAACTTGCTGAATTCTGCGATATCTACTGCGATACCGGCTACTATACCTTGGATGAGGCACGTGAAATACTTCTTGCCGGTATTGAGCAAGGGCTGTTTCCCAGGATTCACACCGACGCCTATGCCAATGTGGGCGGCAGTACCCTGGCGGCGGAACTTCCTGCAGTATCCGCCGACCATCTCAATTATACCAGTGAAACAGAGATGCATCTTTTAGCCGAAGCAGGAGTGGTAGGAGTGGTGTTGCCCGCACTCGATTTTGCCGTGGCCCATCCGAATCCATTCAACGCGCGGGCCATGCTGGAAGCCGGAATGACCCTGGCCCTGGGGACGAATCTCAACCCGGGGAACTGGACCGAATCCATGCAGATTGTCCTGCAACTCGCCTGTCGCAACCATGGTATGTCACCCGAAGAGGCCATGCTGGCGGCTACCACGGGTGCCGCAAAAGCGATCCGGAGACAAGATCGGATCGGGCGCCTTGCCACAGGATATCTCGCCGATATCCAGATCTGGGATTTGCCGAGCTTTGAGGACATTATTTATCGCATTGGAAATAATGCAGTGTGCATGGTGATCAAGAACGGGACGGTGGTTTTTTAAAGCTGCCCAAAGGAAAAATTCTGGTCATTCAAAAGGCACAGAAGTGAAAATCGTTCAAGGTACAAAAAACTATAACGTCATTAGTTCTACTTTGTCACATTAGAAATATTTACATTAATATATTGAAAATACTTG
>CAYQNS010000036.1:0-27512 GCA_964418755.1 uncultured Desulfobacteraceae bacterium | reverse complement strand
CACGCTCATTATACATGCACAGTTCGACCACATCATCCCCTTTTCCGACGGCCAGGCCCTGTATGATGCCTCTCCGGCCCGGGAAAAGACCCTGCTGAACATTTCCGGTGCCAACCACAACGACATTTTTGCCCGGGGCCTGTCCCAATATCTGGCGGCCATCCAAACCCTGGCCGATCACCTTGATCAGGGCGGTTCAGACCTTTAAAAATGAAACTGCTGAAAATTTTATTGATAACCGCTGCCGCCGGAATCGTGCTGATTATCCTGGCGGTTGGGGGCGCTTTTTTTCTGTTGAAGACGGAAACGGCCCAAGTATACCTGCAAGAGCGCATAAACCATGCGATTCCCGGCAGTATCACCTGGTCGCAGCTGGATGTGGACCTGTGGGACGGTCGCATGGAATTCCATGACCTGGTACTTAGCGGACCCGGCAACCATCATCTGGCCGGTATCGGGCAGTTGTATATCGATATTGCCTGGGCACCGCTTTTAAAACACCGGCTTGTGGTGGAGCAGGTCCGGATCGTAAATCCCATGGCCAGCATGGTCATGGATGCTGCCGGCCGACTGAACCTGCAGCAGGCTTTTTTGACCCCTGATCCGGACAAATCCGCTGCAGCGGAAAGCGGTAGCAAATTTCCTTTTGAGATCGAGATTATTTCCCTGGAGCTGGAGGCGGGTCACATTAAATATGCCTTGCCGCATAAATCCCGGGAGATAGATGCTCCGAAAATTTTTTTGACCGGCACCGGCCTGATTCTTCCGGTATTCACGGGACACCTGTCCCTGAAGACAGGTGAGATGATGATCCGGGACCCCCAATGGAGCGGTGCAGCCACAGTCAAGGCCCATGCCGATCTCCAGGGATTGTCCGGCGGCAACGGTTACCCTGATTTTTCAATTGGGCTGGAACTTGGGGCAATAAAAATAATGGGGCCCGGACTGGCCCGGCCGTTGAGCGGCACCCTGGTGGCGACGGCAGGTGTTGTGGGAGATCGAATATCGGCAGATGCCATAAAAGTTGAAATCGACCAGCATTGGCTGAATGGCAGGGGCAGTTATGAGATGCATTCTGAGAATGTTCAAGGAACAATCACCGGCCATGTGCCGGATATGTCTGAACTCCTGTCCTATTTCGGTATTTCAGGTCCTGGGGGCGATGTGACCTTGAGTGCCGGTATCAAAGGCAACCGTGCTGAACCGGTGGTGGATCTTGAATTAAGCGGCAAGGCCCTGGTATTCAAAGATTCGAAACCAGGGGCTTCGAAGGAGACCGCCGGACTGACCCGTCCCCTGAACGGTACCGTGAAAGTAACGGCAGGCGTTGCGGGGGATCGAATATCAGCAGATGCCATAAAGATTGAAATCGGCCGGCTCCGGCTTGACGGCAAATGCAGTTATGAGATGCACTCTGAAAAGATTCAGGGCACACTTACCGGCCATGTGCCGGATATAGCCGAGCTTGTGTCTCATTTCGACATTTCAGGCCCTGGGGGCGATGTGACCTTGAGTGCCCGTATCAAAGGCAACCGTGCTGCACCGGTGGTGGATCTTGAATTGAGCGGCAAGGCCTTGACATTTAAAGACTTGAAACTGGGCGCTTTGAACCTGGGCGCTTTGAACCTGGAAGCCGGGGTGGATTCAAACCGGGTTGTCCTCATTAAACGGTTTGCACTTGAAAATCAGGACTCCCAGATCAGTGCCGCAGGTACAATCTCTCTTCCGGACCCGAAATTGAAATCAGGCACCGGACTTCCCATGGACATTACCCTGCAGTTGAACCCGGTGAACCTGCCGGATTTTTCCGGCAATGAAAAAATTACCGGTGAGATCACCGGCACCGTCCATCTGCACGGGGACCTGACGGCCCCCCGGGCAAGCATGGCACTTGCGGCAAAGGATCTGGCCGTCAACCAAAACCGCATCGGAGATGTCGATGCCCGGGGGCATTTTTCAGACGGCGAACTGGTGCTGGAACCATTGTTGATCCAAAACGGCCGGTCAAGGCTGTCTGTTGCCGGCAGGGCACGGTTTCTGGCTGCCGGGACCCTGGCGCCTTTGAAAGATCCTTTGGTGGATGTGACCCTCAGCGGAGATCCGCTGCATCTGGCTGATTTTCGCAACGATCTGGACGGGCTGCTTGTTCTCACAGGGCAGTTGGCTGGCCCGGTTACCCAACTTTCGGGAAAAATCGCGGTTAAAGGCAAAAACCTTTCCATGGCTGGCCAGGCCATTGAGGGGATTGAGCTGACAGCCCACCTGGAGGCATCGGATATTTACGTGGATCAATTGCAGGTGACGCTGGCCCCCGGGGAAATGATCACGGGCAATGGAAAATTTTTTCCCAGGCAAAGTGCCGGTGCCTTTGAAGTTTCATCACAGGGTGTCAGCCTTGCCCATATCAGGAATGTCAATGCACAAGATTTTGTCTCCGGTCGACTTGCCTTTGATCTTTCCGGAAAAGGGACCCTCACCGACCCTCAAATGGACGGTGTGATTTTAATAACCAACATTGCGGTCAATCAGCAAATCGTAGAAGATATCAAGCTGCAACTATCCATCAAAGATCATCTGGCAAAGGTCTGGGGGCGGCCGGGATTTGATCTTGAAGCAAGCTATCATCTGGATAAACGAGTGTTTGACGCCGTTATCCAACTGGATGATACAAAGCTGGACCCCTGGTTTACCATGGGGGGCCTCAAGGATTTCGGCGGCAGCGTCAGCGGCACCATCCAGGCCCATGGTATTGAAGGGCGGATGGATAAAGCCAGGGTATCGGTTGATCTGTCCCGCGTTAAAATTGTCAGCGGGAACCAGGACTGGGTCAATATTCCGGAGATAAAGGCTGAACTGGATGGCACTGTTTTTGAAATTCCCGGTGTTGCGGCAACCTTTTTGCAGAAGGGCACGCTTTTTCTGACCGGCCGGGGGGATTTTGCCGGAGATATGAACCTGGCCCTTGACGGCGCTATACCCGTGAAAAGCATGGTGCCTTTTTTGCTACCGGATGCAGATGCGTGGGGTGATATAAAAATTTCTGCCAAAATGGCCGGGACCTTGAAACAGCCGGATTTAAATGCGGATCTTATTCTGGATCGTCTCGGCATGTCGCTGTCGGACTCAGGCCAGCGCTTGCACGATCTTTCCGGCCATCTGCGGATAACCCCCGAGGCCCTGCATCTGGAAAAGATCACCGGGGGCCTGGACCAAGGCACCTTTTCCCTGGCAGGAACCGTTGCGCTTGAAAAATTCAAACCTCACAGCTGGAACATCAAGGCAACGGCCCTTCAGTTTCCGGTGAAGATTCCCGACACACTGGACCTGCTATTGGAAAGCAATCTCGAATTTAACGGCATCACCGACAAAACGGCTGAACAAGCTGCCGGCCAATTCGATGTTCGAGGCGATATCCGGGGCGATATCCGGATCCTGGAGGGGCTATACTATAAGGATGTGAAGCTGAACCTGCTGCAGGGGATCAGGGAACCCAAAAGAACCGGGGCACCGGACAGTTCAACAGGGAAGATATCGTTTTTGCATGGCCTGACCCTGGATATCGGTATTCAGAGCCGCCAACCTGTTCGGGTGGAAAATAATATGGCGGTTATGGAAATAGTTCCTGTGCTTCGGCTGTCGGGAACACTCGACAACCCGGTTATCAGCGGGCGGGCCCAGGCCGATGAAGGGGTCATTACCTATCAGGAGACCGAATTTGAAATACAAACGGCTGTCATCGATTTCGTCAACCCGTATCGTATAGAACCGGACATGGACATTCAGGCAACGGCCGATGTCCGGGACTGGACCGTCATGCTGCATATCCTGGGCACGCCCGAAAATCTTATGTTTGAGTTGACATCGACGCCGCCTTTGGAACATGGCGATATCTTATCCCTGCTTCTGTTTAAAAAAACGGTTGATGAGCTCACTAAGGGCAGCTCCGGCGCTTCTTTTTCCGTTGAACAGGGTGTTGCGGACCTGGTCGCTGAAAAACTGAGTGCCGGTGTCCGGGACGCCACGGGGTTAGATACCGTGGAATTAAAATATAGAGAGGGGGCAGGGGCGGTGTCAGATGATATCGGCGTCACCCTTGGCAAGGAACTTTCCCGTAGAATATCGGTTAAATATGAAGCGCGAACCCAAAAGGGAGAGACCATCCAGCAGGCCTCTACGGAATACAGGCTTCTTGAAAATCTGCTGATGAGCGCTTTTCAGGATACTGCCGGTAATTTTGGCGGAGAGCTGACTTTCCGGTTGGAGTTTCGGTAATTGAAGATTTCAAAGACAATGTTTACCACAGAAGTCGCGGACATCCATGATGCATAAAATAATCATAATCTTTTTTTTCTGCCTTTTGATCTGTTCGGATGGGCTGGGCATGGAAACCGGCTCCGGCGTTGCAGGAACTGAGGCTGCCCCTATTGTAGGCAGCATAAGAGTTGATATAAAAGGACCTGTTTCCGATGGTGCCCGGCTGGAAGAAACCGCCCGACAGATGATTTTATGCCCGGCAGGGGCCCCTTTTTCCGCCAAAGCCTTTGAAAAGAGTCTTGACCTGCTGAAGAGCTCGGGGTTATTTCAGCACATTCATGTGCCGGATCCGGACTGGGCAAGGGAAGAGATTGTGCTTGTTTTTCAACTGACCCCTTTCCAGCGTATCCGGGAAATTTATATTAAAGGCGCGTTTCCGGTTTTTAAACAAGAGGTTTTGAATGCCATGACCCTCCAGGTCGGCGGCGCCTATCTGCCGGAAAAAACGGCAACCTGGAAGAAAAATATCGTCAAACTGTTTCAGGACCAGGGCTATATCTCCCCTGATGTCGCCATCGCCGATCAGAAAGGGCCGCAAGACGGGCAGATCTCGCTTCATGTCACGATTAAAAAAGGAAATTTTTATAAAATCGGAAGGTTAACGATACTGGGGAACCGGGCATTTTCCACCAGTCGGTTGAAACTGCGCATGTCCCTGTGGCAGGCATCGCTTTTTCCCGGCGGTATCAGCCGGTTCGTGCAGCAGGATCTTGACAGGGATGTGAAAGGCCTGCTCTCTTTTTATCGGACCATGGGATATGCCGATGCCAGGGTCGGGGCAACCGTCGAAATCGACCGGGCCGGTTCCCGGGCAGATATCCTTGTTACCATCACAGAGGGGCCTTGCTATGATATCCGGTTTGAAGGAAACAGGGCGTATTGGGGCTGGTTGACGCTTAAAAAAGAGTTGACGCTTTCCAAAAGCGGCAATCGCAACGGTGCCGGCCTGAAGAAAAGTATTCGTAACATTATTAATCGGTATCGGGTCGACGGGTACCTGGATGCCAGGGTCGAGGTCAAGGAAGCGGAAATAACAAAAAAAAACAGTATTCAGCGCCGATTGCGTCTGATCATTCATGAAGGACCGCAATCCATTGTCCGGGAGATTCAGCTCAAAGGCATCCGTTCTTTTCCGATGAAGCAGATTAAACAGCTGATGTTTACCCGTACACCGGGCCTGCTGGCAAAGGGTGCTTACACCCCGAAAAAGGTGGCGGATGATATGGCCGCTATAAAAGCCTTTTATGTTAATGAAGGGTATCGCCAAATAAAAATCGATAAAAAAATCGACTGGTATGCTGATGCTAAAGGGAGGCCAACCGACATGCGCCTTGCTCGAATAACCCTTTTGATTGACGAGGGGCCCCGGACCCGGGTGTCGGATTTTACGGTCAACGGTGTGACGGCCCTGACCGAATCTTCTGCCAGGGACCTTGTCACCTTTAAACAAGGCGATGCCCTGAAAACGGATGCGCTTTCCGGCAGTAAAGATAAACTGGCATCAACCATTGCTGAAAAGGGTTATCCCCTGGTCCAGGTTCAGGAAAAGGTGATCCCAGACCCGGACCCGACCCGTGCTGCCGTTGTCTTTGATGTGGATCAGGGGCCACGGATGGAAATGGGGGCCATTTATTATACGGGTAATTTCAGAACTGATCCGCAAATTTTTGATGCTGAACTTGATATTCATAGCGGGGATCCTTTTTCCAGTACCCGAATTCTCAAAGGACAACGCAATATTCAGAACATCGCAGCTGTTAAAGCCGCCTCTTATAAACTACCCGGACTTAAGGAAAAGGCGGAAAAGGTCAGTTTGATTGTAGCGGTGGAGGAGGCAAAACCCTTCTGGTTTGAAATGAGTGGCGGGTACGATGCTGTCAGCCATTTATATTTTAATCTAAAAGGTGGTGATCGGAATTTGCTGGGGCGTAACAAAGATCTGTCAGCGGGCCTTGGGGTGAGTGAAATCGGTTATCGGATGGAACTTGCCTTTACGGAGCCCCGGATTTTTAAAAGTCGCATTTCATCCACCACCAGTGTTTATGCAGAAAACCGCGAAGATTTCAACCAGAGCTTCGGAATCAGCAGCCAGGGCCTTTCCCAGATTTTCAGCCGCAGTTTCATGGAAGGTAAGCTGAAATCCACGCTGACCCTGCAGCTCGAACGCCGGGATCAATACCGTCAAAGTGATGCGCCGATTTCCCCAGAAGATGAAGAGGCCTATTCGGCGAGAACCAGTCTGGTGGCCACGCCGTTTTTGCTCTACAATACCACCGATTCCTTTACGCGGCCCACCAGGGGCGTATACGCCTCTGCCATGCTGGATATTTCAAAAGGGCTGGAAAATTCTCTCGATGATTTTTTAAAATATCGCCTGGAAGCCCGGACCTATTATACCCCGGTCCATCGCCTGACCCTTGCGGTAAGGGCCAGGTACGGCAGTTTGCATCCCTGGACAGCAGGCAGTAATATACCGGAAGATCAGCTGTTTTTTATGGGGGGTACCGCCAGCGTCAGGGGCTTTGACGAGAATATGCTCCGGGTTGACGCCTATGACGATCCCGTGGGGGGGCGGGAGTCGCTTCTGGGAAACCTGGAGCTTCGCTATGATCTGGGGATGAATTTTGAGGCAACCGCCTTTTATGACATCGGCAGGATCCGGAAGACGGAAAATAGTGACATTTCAGACGCTTTTCGTTCCGCCACCGGCCTGGGGCTGCGCTATGTTACCCCCATTGGCGCCATTGGCGTTTTGTATGGCTGGAAACTGGACCCCATGGCCGGGGAAAGTTCGGGCAGATTTCATTTTTCCATCGGGTATACGTTTTGAAGGTAAAAGGCTGAAAATGGAAGGTGGAAGTATCGTAGGGTGGGCTGTGCCCACCAATAGGCAGAATTCCTTTAGCCTAAGCGACCTTCAACCTGAAATTTCATCATTTGTAACGGGTTTCAGGGTTGCCGTCAGTGCGATGGCCATGGCGCACAGGACTGCCAGAATCAGAAAAACGATCTTGTAGCTGCGGGTGATATCAAATAGGTATCCGGCTGCCACCGGGCCAATGGCGCCGCCAAGGGTGCTGCAGAAAATGAGGATTCCAAAGAGAAGGCCGTGGGATCTTGTTCCGAACATCCGCGCTATCAGGGGGGAACTCAGGGAAAAGAATCCGCCGTGGGCAAAACCGTAAATAACTGCAAACAAATAAAACATCCACAGCCCCCTGGCCAGCGGCAGCCAGACAAGAGCCGTTAATAGAAAAAAAAGACAGATCATCAACGCCCGCTTGTCTCCTATCCTGTCGCCGGCCACTCCCATGAAAAACCTGCCGGCAATACTCACCCCACCGATGGCCGCCAGTATTCCGGCCGCAACCCCGGGCTGGATGCCAAGATCAATGGCATGCTGAACAATGTGGATCAGGATAGTGAAGACACAGACGAGAATGATAAAATAAACCGCACAAATAGTATGGAACTGCCGGGTGGAGATCGCCTCCTTAAAAGACAATCCATTTTCGATCTTATTTTCACTGCCGGGGGTGTGACACTTTTTATTGTCGATGAACTGGGCTTTTACGGCCGGGTCCCGCACGAGAAACTGGGCGAAAAATAACACGGAGATCAGGATGATGACGCCCAGTATGGTGAAGGTTGTGCGCCATCCATAGCCTTTTAAAAGCCATGTGATGAAGATGGGCATGATAACCATTCCGACCCCGGTACCGACTTTGATGATGCCGCTCATCATCCCTCTTTTTTTTTCAAACCACCGGGCCATGGTGGACAAAAGGATCACATCCATACCGCTGAGGCCCACACCGACAACCAGGCCGTAGAACAGATACAGATGCCAGACCGAATGAATCCCCGACATCAGTAAGAATCCGATTCCAAGAAAGATGCCGCAGCCGGTCATGATCAGTCTGGGCCCGAACCGGTCGTTCAGATTTCCCATAAGAATACTGGTGAAACCGTACACCAGGAAACAGATAGAGGCTGCGCCCGACACCGTTGCTCTCGTCCAGTTAAATTCGTTTAGCAGGGGGTCGAAAAACACTCCGAAACTGTTGGTGATGCCCCAGGCAACGGCTTGAATAAAAAAAGAGGCCGCAATGATGGTGTAACCATAAAAAAAAGAAAATTTTCCGTCTTTTGTCAATGCGTGTACATTCCTTATTTTTTTCTATCCACGAACTTCACGAATTATCACCAATTTTGTATTTGGTGCAAATTAGTGGTATTCGTGGACGTAATCAGTATCCTTGAAATATTGGGCGTTGCCCAAAAAACAGGGCCGATACAGATGCCCGGTTCAAAGATAAATACAAAGCCGGGTTTTTCAATAGCAAAAATTAGCCACAGAGGCACAGAGTACACAGAGAATTTAAATTAAAAAATATTCAAAATAAAAAATGCTGTTCTCTGTGTACTCTGTGGCCAACATAAGTTTCTACTTTGGCCCCTGAATATCCACCAGCACAGGTTCCCATGTATTATTACTTTTCTTAAGTTGCAAACCTGCCTTGATTTTATTGCCATCCAGGGTTTTAAAGACATAGGGCCTGGTTTTCTTGCCCTGGGTCAGTGTTTTGATGTTGGCCCGGGTCAGTTTCTTTCCCTTGAATGTCTTCCAGATCACAAAATTGCAGCCGCCGTCTTGTTTGCGCCAGTGAGAGCATCCATAACCCCGGTTTCCCTCGATGATTTCCCCGCCGCAGATCGGGCAATTCCCAAAATCGCCGGTGTCCGGCCTGTTTGATGATTTTTTCGGCAACTTTAATTTGGATGCAGAGGTGTCAGATCCGGGTAACGGGGTGTCGTCAAAAACAAAACGGACGCGCCAGTTATCCTGCTCATGGACGAGCTGCAGGCCGGCGGAAAACCGTTTTTTCTTTTTGGAAATAAAGCCCTTGAACGGGCCGGCAATTTTACCGCTAAGCAGATATTTGGCTGCTTTGGGGGAAATTTTTTTACCGGCAATGGTTTTCCAGATTACAAAATCACATCCACCATCTGCTTTTTTCCAGTTGGAGCAGCCGTAGTTTTTAAATTTTTCAATCACCTCACCGCTGCATATAGGGCACCTGCCGATCACGGTGTCCGGTGCGGGCGGAACATGGCCCCAGCGAAACTCCTGGACAATGGATCGAACAAAGGTTTCAATGCCGGCAAGAAATTTGTCCATGGAACCTTTTCCCTGGGCGATCTGCTCAAGTTCCATTTCCCAGCGGGCCGTCTTTTCAGGCGAGGCCAGGGTGCCGGCGACGGTAAATTTTCTCAAGGTGTCAATGAGCAGGATGCCTTTTCCCATAGCCGTAAGTTGCTTTTTCTTTCGGGCAATATAACTGCGGGCCAGGAGGGTCTCGATAATCTGGGCCCGCGTGGCCTGGGTACCGAGCCCCACATCCCCCCTGTATATTTTTTTAAGATCCGCCTCTTGAACATATCTTCCCGGATTGGTCATATCCTTTAAAAGAAGGGCCTCGGTGTATTCCGGCGGGGGAAATGTTTTTTTCTCCAGAAGATCTGTGCCGGCAACCCGGGCCGGATCGCCCTTGGTAAGGCCCGGAAGACTTTCCTGCTCCTCTTCGGGTTTTAGTTTTGACCGGGTCGTGATGCCCGGAATTTTTTGCCATCCGGCATCGATGATGACCTTGCCCCGGCTGAGAAAAAAATCTTTTTCTCCCACCCGGGTACGAATTTCGGTCTGCTCGAACCGGCAGTCCGGATAAAAGGCGGCTGCAAAACGGTTAAGGACCAGGCCATAAATCTTTTTTTCCGTATCCGTGGTATTCTCGGGTATGGGCGCCAGCGGGATCAGGGCATGATGGTCGGTGAGACGGGCATCGTTAAAGACCCGACGGTTGCCCGCCCGGATCAATGCCGTGTCCACACCGGAAAAGATTTCAGGATAGGCCGCAGAGAGTTTTTTCACCAGTGCGGCCGTCATGGAGACATTTTTAGATCCCAGAACCCGGGAATCGGTTCTGGGGTAAGAGAGGCATTTTCTTTTTTCATAAAGGGCCTGGGCTATATCCAGGGTCTGCTTTGCGGAAAGGCCAAACCGAATATTGGCATCTTGCTGGAGATCGGTGAGCGCGTATAAGAGGGGCGGGGCCGTTCGTTTTTTCTCTTTTTTAACCGCCGCAACAATACCGGTTTGATTTTCGATTCTATCAATCAGGGCCCGGGCTGCATCCAGTCTCGAAATTCGACTCTGGTTGTCGAGTACCCAAAGCCCCTGCCATGTCCCCTTTGCATTGGTAAAAGAAGCTTTCACCTGCCAGAAGGGCTCGGACACAAACGCGGCTCTCTCCTTGTACCTGTCCACTATAAGGGCCAGCACCGCGGTCTGAACCCGGCCGATGCTGAAAAGGTCTTTTAACTTAATGGTGGCAGCCCTTGAGCCGTTCATGCCCACCAGCCAGTCGGCAATCTGGCGGGAACGGCCGGCATGCCACAGCCGATCATAATCGCTGCCGGGCGAAAGGCGGTTCATGCCTTCCTTTACCACTCCGGGAGTAAGGGCCTGGCTGGTCCAGAACCGAAAAACAGAACAATTAGCGCTGGGCTGGGCCGTCAGCAGGATGGTCCGGGCAATGACCTCCCCTTCCCTCCCGGCATCTGTGGCGATAACAATTTTGTCGATGATCTTGCGGGTCAGAAGTTTGCTGACGATTTTGAGCTGTTTGCGGGTCGATGCAACAGGCTTGTATTTGAATTCGGAGGGGATGACGGGCAGATTGTCAAAATCCCATCTCTTCCAGGCCGGATCATAGTCATTGGGTTCATACAGCTCCACCAGGTGGCCCACGGCCCAGGTGATGATATAGCGGTCATTTTCAATAAAACCGTCTTTTTTTCCCCGCAGGCCAAGGGCTCTGGCAAAATCCATGGCCACTGAAGGTTTTTCCGTGAGAATCAATGTCTTCAAATAGCTGCTCCTTATTAACCGCTTTAGGCGCTTATCTGATATTTTGAATCGTATAACAAAAAACAAAAGATAAATAACAGATAATAGATAATAGATAAATAACAATGACTAAAAATAAAACTTCCAAAACAGGGAAAAATCAAAATATCAAATAACTCTGGATTAAGGGCTCACACAATTTCTATTTGAATTTTATTTAAATTTTGGATATTGTAATTTGAATTTTGGTGCTCGCAATTTGCTATTTGCGGCGTTTACCTTTTCAACAGCGCCGGTTTATCCAGGTCGGCTCCATCAATGCAATCAGACGATCGGAAACGGTTAAGGGGAGAAAATTCATTATGGGTACAAACGCTGTCAAAGAAAAATCCGTTCCGGATCCAACTAAATATGTGCTGGCCATTGATCTGGGCAGCGGTGGCCATAAGGTGGCTCTGGTAGCGGATAACGGTGATGTGGTCGCCAGTACCGAGGGAAATATCGAAACCCGCCTTTTGCCCCATGGCGGTGCGGAACAGAATCCCGATGAATGGTGGCGCGGGGCCATGCAGGGTGCTAAAGAAGTTATCCAAAATGCCAATGTGGCGATAGAAGACATCGTCGCCATCGGATGTGATTCTCAATGGTCCCTGGCCGTACCGGTGGATGAACACGGAGATCACCTGATGAACGCTGTCCACTGGCTCGACACCCGGGGTGGAAAATACAACCGAAAGATTGTTTCCGGTTTTCCGAGTATTAAGGGGTATGGTCTGCTCAAACTCTTGAAATGGGTTAAGCTCACCGGGATGGCACCAACCCTGTCCGGTATCGATTCCCTGGGCCATGTTTTGTTTATCAAAAACGAACGGTCGGCTATCTACAGCAAAACCTATAAATTTTTAGAGCCCATGGATTATCTCACGGCCCGTTTGACCGGCCGGATCACGGCCACCCAGAAAACCATGGTTCCTTTCGGCGTTGTGGACAACCGCCGGTGGGGCTCTACGCAATACAGCGATGCATTGCTGGCCATGGCCGGTGTGGACAAAGAAAAATTCCCGGAACTGCTGCCGAACAATGGTGTTGTGGGCACATTGAAACCCACGGTGGCTAAGGAACTCGGCCTGCTTCCGTCTACAAAGGTGGTTGCCGGGATCAGTGATTCCAATGCCTCGCTCATCGGTTCCGGGGCAATCCGGGATTTTGAAACCATAATTTATATTGGTACTTCCCTGTACATGACCTGCCATCTTCCCTTTAAAAAGACCGATCTTGCCCATGTAATGACCACCCTGCCCGCTCCGTTCAAAGACCGATATTATCTGCTGGGGGAGCAGGGGGCAGGTGGAAGATGTGTAGAGTTTTTTCTCAAACAGTTCATCTATCCGGATGACGCGTTCAAAACCGGCACGAAACCCGCCGATGCCTATGAACGCTTTAATACCATGGCCACCCGGGCTCCGGCCGGCAGCAATGGCGTGATTTTTCTTCCGTGGCTGAATGGATCGATTGTTCCCGATGAACAGCCCAATGCCCGGGCCGGGTTTATGAATATCTCATTACGAACCACCCGTGCACACCTGTCACGTGCAATCATGGAGGGCCTCGCGTTTAATAATCGCTGGACCAGAGAGCCCGCTGAAAAACTGATGGGACGGAAAATGGAGAACATCCGTTTTTCCGGGGTTGGTGCCCTTTCGGATCTATGGGCACAGATTCACGCCGATGTGCTGGGTCTGCCCATTCACCAGGTGGAAGATCCGGTCAATGCCACGGTGCGCGGTACGGCCCTGCTTGTACTGGAGACCCTTGGCTATTGTTCCCTTGAAGATATCTCCGGAATTGTCAAAATTAAAAAAGTGTTTGAACCGGATGGTTCAAAGCAGGAAATTTACGACAAGATGTATACCCAGTACCGCGAGCTGTTCAAGAGAAACAAGCCCGTGTTTACGGCATTAAACGGATAGAGGCAGGGGCAGGCCTTGTGCCTGCCCTTTATGTTTTGAAAGAAAAAATATTTGAACAATAAACGATCAAAAAAGAAAAAGGAGAAAACCCATGTCCGATCAGGAAAAAGAAAAACAGGATGTAGATCCTTATAAACCATACAAGGGACGCCTGGAAAGTTTTGATCACATTCCAAAACAAGGGCGTGACCGGGATGAAATTCTGGCCGAGCTTTCATCCATGGCCAAAGAGGAAAATGCAAAATGGAAAAATGGAAAAGTCTCCGGTACGTTTTATCATGCAGGTGAGGAGCACCGTGCCTATCTTAATAAAGTTTTTTCCCTGTTTTCCCACGTAAATACGCTTCAATTCGATTTATGCCCCAGCATGTCCAAAATGGAAAGCGAGATTATCGCCATGACTGCAAAAATGCTCCACGGCGATGTACCTGAGAAAAACAATCCTGCCGATAAGGTTTGCGGAACCATGACTTCCGGAGGCAGCGAAAGCATACTTATGGCCATGAAAACATATCGGGACCATGCCCATATAGAAAAAAATATCACGGCCCCGGAGATCATCATGCCGCATACGGCTCATCCGGCCTTTGATAAGGCTGGACAATATTTCGGGATCAAAATGGTTCATATTCCCGTTTCCAGGCCGGATTTCCGGGTGGACCCTGCGGCGGTGGAGTCCCGGATCAATGACAATACCATCGCTCTTGTGGGCAGTGCCGGCAACTACCCCTATGGTCTTATCGATCCACTGGAAAAATTATCTGATCTTGCCCTGAAGCACGAAATCGGTTTTCATGTGGACGGATGTCTGGGAGGCTTTATTCTCCCCTGGATCGAAAAACTGGGGTATGATATCCCGGCATTTGATTTTCGCCTGCCGGGTGTGACTTCCATGTCGGCCGATACGCACAAATACGGATACGGGTTAAAGGGGACCTCCGTGGTGCTCTATCGCAACAATGCCCTGCGGCGGTACCAGTACTTCAATGTTCCGGACTGGCCGGGCGGCATATACGCCTCTCCCACAGCCGCCGGAAGTCGCTCCGGCGGTTTGACGGCAGCCACCTGGGCATCCATGATGTACCTGGGGGAAAACGGGTACCTTAAGGCTGCAAAAGCCATTATGACGGTGGCCGATGAAATTAAAAAGGGGGTGGAGGAGATGCCGGAGCTATCGGTTGTAGGCAATTCCACCTTTGTGATCAGCTTTGTGTCCGATGTAGTGGATGTATTCCATGTAAACGATTTCATGCAGACCAGAGGATGGCGCTTCAACTGCCTGCAGCTTCCGCCGGGCATGCATTTTTGCGTGACCATGCCCCAGACTTTTGTACCGGATATGGCAAAGCTTTTGATCGAGGATTTGAAGGCCGGTGTGAAATACGCCAGGGCCAATGCCGGAAAGGTGGCGGAAACAACTGCACTATACGGTCTGGGAGGCAGCCTGGACGGCAATCAGCAGATCACCGAACTGGTGTTCGGTTATCTGGATTATCTCTACTCGGTGTAGCGGAAAGGGTTCCTCGCGCAAAGGCGCAAAGACGCAAAGGGAAAAATCCTAAATCTTATAAATACAGGTAAACTTGGAGCATAAAATCCAAATAAATTTGTTTAAATCTTTGCGGGCTTTGCGTCTTTGCGCGAGATAATTTTTTGTTTTTATAATGTTTTCTTTGCATGCCTTTGGTCAAGGGGCATCCCTGCCCAACCCCAGGCCGCCTTTATCCACCCGCCAGCAAAGGGTGCCGATTCGGCCGAAATTTTTCTTTACAACCATTCCGTCCACAGCGATTTCTGTAAGATACTCCCTGATTTTTTCTCTTAGAATCGATTCGGACTCAATGGATATTCTTTGAAAAAAACGGAAAAAATATTCCAGGGCCGCCTCAACGGACATTCTTTTCTGCCAGAAAACCTCTGTAAAATAAATATCGGAAAAATACCCCATGGCATAGAGCAGGTTGAACCGGATTAGAATGCCGGAGGGATGGTCCTGCAGGGTCTTTCCCACAATTTTTTTCCAAAGCCCCAGACGGATATTATTTCCCCGCTTCCCGGCCCAACTGCCGGCGCAACAGCCTCGCCGGGATGCTTCCATAATTTTAAAAAATGAGTTGGGGCTTTTGGTTGCTGGAGTCATGTGGGCGATGACCAGATCAAATTTTTTCAACCACCCGTGGTCTTTCAGGTCCACTGCTTTCCAGTCTGCCTGTTCAAAGTGAATCCGGCTTTTACACCCGTCCGGACAGTTGGCCTCGGCCTGCTGCAGCATACCGCCGGCAAAATCAACAGCCGTAACTTCGGCCCCCCGGTCGGCCAGTAAAAATGCCAGAGAGCCGGTGCCGCAGCCCACATCCAGCACAGTCATGCCTTGGATCAGCATCCGACTTTTTTCAAGACGTTCGACCAGGTCTTCCAGCCGCTCGTGATAAGAGGCATCAAGGCCCTGATCGTATTCTTTTGCAGCAGTATCCCAGTATTTAGCAGATGCGTATCCTTTGCTGACCCGGGCAGTATCCCTGCCCGGGAAATTATCCCATTGCCGCAGCCAGAATTCCGGGGAATGGATTCCATCTGATGTTTTTCCGGCCATGCCTTGCTCCCGCATATCGACTTTACCCCCTTACAGAAATCAGATGCCGACTGTTTGCTCGGAATTTCATGTGTCTATTTTTGCAACTTCCCTGAAACATCGAAGGTGATAATATGAATTTCACCGGTATCTGTTTCGGTAATTTTCAATCGAAGATTTTTGGCGGACTTCGCTTCTCCGGGAAAGAAAATAATGCCATGTGCCATTGATTTTGGAGATATTGCCTTGTTCTGGAGTGATTTTCCCTTCAGGTCATTGACGATTTCCCTGCGGGCAGCGTTGGAAGATGCATATCCTTGGGTTCCGCCTATGGTGGCGCCTGCGGCACCACCAATGGCAGCACCTTTCCCAATGAGTTCGCCGATATTGTCTCCTGAAACGATTCCGACGGCAGCGCCGATAATGGACCCTGCCGCAGCGCCCAGAAATCCTGAATAAGCGCCCTCTTTAAATATTTTCTGGGTCTGGGCATATTTCGTGGCCCGATCATATGCAATCCTGGTGCTTAGAATCGGCCAGAGATTGCCTGTTTCATCTTCAAGGAAAGACTGGGTTCCGTCAATCTCCAGAAAATGGGGGCCCAGGTTGTCAAAAACCACCTGTACCGGAAGCATGCCCGCACCCCGTATATCGAACCCGAACGCGGATTTTGCTTCCTCCGGGTCTGCATAAGCTTTGGCACCCACCTGGGCCTGCGCAACTACGGCAAGATTGCCG
Source organism: uncultured Desulfobacteraceae bacterium (assembly GCA_964418755.1). Classification (GTDB taxonomy): domain Bacteria; phylum Desulfobacterota; class Desulfobacteria; order Desulfobacterales; family 4572-123; genus 4572-123. The sequence continues at coordinate 11,008 of CAYQNS010000036.1, read as the reverse complement.
TAGGCGGAAGGAGCCTTGAAGGGCAGCGGTGTTGCCTTGTAACTGGTGGCGCATCCTGCAGCCAGAAGAACGAGGATCATAAAAATAAATGTTAAAAATATATATTTTTTCATGGCAGTGTCCTTTTTTTAAAATTTTAAGTACACACCGGCAACCAACTATAAAAAAAGCGGGCCGGCAGGCAAAGACATTGTTTGTAACCGTTCAGGGTTACCACTATCTGAATGTATTTTCTCATACCTCATTAAATAGCACATAAATGGTTTATGTCGAAATGCTTTTTTTGCCCAGTACCGAATACCCAATTTGCGCCAGGGTTGCAATCGATCCGATTTTTCGATAGTTAAAAAGCATGGAAGTTTTCAACGGAATTAAATTATGAATCAATCATGTCCGCACCGTCGAAAAGTTCTTGTCGATGCCTCCTCTGCGATCCTGCTGTTTAAAGCCGACCTGTTCGAGCCCCTGATTAATACCTATGCGGTCCAGATGGCAGCATCGGTATTCACGGAGGTAACCCGTAAAGGGTATGCCGGGGCCGAGTTTTTCAGCCTTTGTCGCGACCGTCTCAAAATCCGGGTGATCGCCCGAATTTCGACTCCGCACGGCAATTCTATGGCAAATACCAAGCTACCGGGCCACCTTGGCCCGGGTGAGCGGGATACCATTTTACTGTTTGGCCGGGGGGCCGGGGATTTCATCATCATTGACGACGGCAGGGGTGCCGCCTGGTGCCGGGACCATAAAATCCCCTATATCAACGCATTGCTTTTCCCGCGCATCCTGCAAGCCGGAAACATCTTGGGTAAAGAGACCTGCTATGGTCTGATGTCCCGGATTGTCGGGATCGGCAGATATTCAACCCGAATCATTGCGTATGCCCGATCGTGTGATGCAAGGCATCTTCAATTTTTTTTACCCTGATCCCCTGCCCACTCAAAACAACAAAAACGAATAACGAAACCGGTTTTCAATTTGCGTTACCATGTCCTGAAGATAACGACTCAAGCGTTACTGTAACGCACAACAGTACCGGCCCCGGCATACCGCATATCTATATTCTTTCAGATGGAAATCCCGCGGAAAAAGCCCGGGCAGTGCCCCCGGCCCTTTTGCACCGGCTATAAAAAAAAAGGATACTGAATGTAAAAAAAATGGCACGAATATTGAATTAATCGGTTTTTTCAGATATGAGGTCTTTTTCAGATGTTTGAATAAAAAATCGCGAAGGAACAAAAATAGATAAAATTGTTCAAGTCGCTTCATTGACGTTTCTAAACTTTTAAGAATTTGAAAGGATACTAAAAAATGAAAATTGAAGTGGATTTTCAACCCATTGGCAAGCATGTGGAGGTCGATTCCGGCACAACGATCCTGGAAGCTGCCCAGGAGGCCGGTGTCGGCATTTCAGCTATTTGCGGCGGTGCGGGTTCCTGCGGAGCCTGCCGCGTCCATCTGGATGACCAGGAGCAGGTCAGCAAGCCAAACGAGACCGAAACCGAAGCCCTTGACGCCGACGACCTGACAGCAGGTATACGACTGGCCTGCCAGACCGAAATTTACGGCCCCACCCGGGTGGAAGTACCGCCTGAATCCATGACGGCGACACAACGCACCCAGGTAGAAGGAGATGAAGTCGATTTTGAATTTGAGCCGCCGGTAGAGATCAAAGATTTGACCCTGTCTAAAGCCAAGTCAACCGACCTCCAGGCAGATTTCGAGCGGCTCAGTGCGGTTGTCTCTGAAAACGGTCGACCGGCAATGCAATGCCGACGTCTGAACATAATCAAACAGATTCCGGGACTGCTGCGTCAAAACAAATGGAACATTCGAGTAGGGCTGCGCGGCGACGAACTCGTCAGCGTGTCTGCTCCCGGGACCCCGGTGCTGGGGCTGGCCGTGGACATCGGTACCACCAAAGTGGCCGGATACCTGGTGGATATGGCCAGCGGCACAACGCTTGCCATAAAAGGGATCATGAACCCCCAGATTGCTTACGGCGAAGATGTAATGGCCCGGATCACCTATTGTACCATGCATGAGAATGGATTGGATATCCTGCAGAAGGCGATCATTGATGCCCTGAATGACCTGGCCCGCGACCTTTGCGTTGCAGCCGGATCAAACGGTGAAGAAGAAACTCCTGACTATCAACCCTCCCAGATCGTGGAATCGGTGATGGTGGGCAATACCGCCATGCATCATCTGCTGCTCGGTCTGCCGGTTGAGCAGCTTGGCCTTTCTCCGTATGTGGCTGCAGTAACGTCCCCTCTGGATATAAAGGCGGATGAAATCAACCTGGCTTTTTCGACCGGCGCCACTATTCATCTGCTGGCCAACATCGCCGGCTTCGTCGGGGCCGATCACCTTTCCATGCTCCTTGCCACGGATACCCATAAGAAAAAAGGCGTGGTTGTCAGCCTTGATATCGGTACGAATACGGAAATTACACTTATAGCCAACGGCCGTATGATCTCCTGCTCAACCGCATCCGGCCCGGCTTTTGAAGGCGCCCACATCCGGCACGGCATGCGGGCCGCGGAAGGCGCCATCGAACGGGTCCAGATTGTCGACAACGAGCTGGCTTTCCAGACCATCGGCAATGTGGCCCCCATCGGACTCTGCGGTTCCGGCATCCTGGATGTCATTGCCCAGCTCAAGCTGTGCGGTGCCATGAACGACAAAGGGGCCCTGGATGAAAAACATCCCCTGATCCGCAAAGGCGAAAAACTGCTCGAAGCCCTTATAGCCACCGGCGAAATAACCGGGACCGATCATGATATTGTATTGAGCCGCGGTGATATCAATGAAGTACAAATGGCCAAGGGTGCCATGCGGGCGGGCATCGAACTTTTGCTGGACGCGGCAGGTGTCACGGCAGCGGATATCGACGAATTTATTATCGCCGGCGCCTTCGGCTCATACATCAGCGTGGAAGCTGCCGTTGGCATCGGCATGTTTCCGGACATTCCCCTGGATCGCTTCCGCCAGGTGGGCAATGCCGCAGGCATCGGTGCTAAGCAGGCCCTTTTGTCTACAACACGGCGGGCTGAAGCCGACGTAATCGGCGAGCGGGTCGAGTATCTGGAACTCACAGTCAGTGAAAAATTCCAGGAAGAATTTTTAAAGGCTATGTATATGTAATGGTGGAAGTTGTGGGTTGTGAGGCTTTATTGGCTAAATTCTGAAGTTCGTGTTTTTTATGTCAAAAAATAAAGCGTGAGGTGACTGGTATAATTGAAAATGAATAGTGAAAATTGAATAATGACGGAATGCTATCGATTTTAATAAAAAAGATAGAGCGAAGCGATACCACAAGTTTTCACTTCTCACTTTTCAATATTCAATTTAGGTCCGGCTTTGCCGGATTAGGCTGTTAGGCTTTAAACTTGTAGCTTGTGCCTTGTAGCTTGGGGCTTACCCTCCCATCGGTTTATTTACGAAATGTTGGCATAAAGAAAGGTATAAAAAAGGTATAAAAAAATGGCGAAAGCAGAAATTTTTGCAGGTATATGCGGTTTTAAAACAAATGTTGAAGTTCATATGAATGGATCGTGTGATATTTCCATTGACAGCGAATGCAAATCAATACAGAGGCTGGCAAAGTCGCTCAAGCATGTCAATCCGTTTGAGGAGATCAGTTTCAGGGGGGAAGGGCCGACAACTTTGCGTATGGCCACAAAATACTGTGACCACCCAGCCTGTCCGGTCCCGGCGGGGATCATCAAGGCCATTGAGGTTGCCGCCGGCCTGGCACTGCCTGCGGATGCGACGATCCAGTTGTCAAAATCCTGACATACGGCCCCCGGACGCAGCGTCCGGGGGCTTTCAGTTCATTGTTTTTCTTTACGAAACCTTCCCCGCCACCGGCTTTCCGGGCATTGTAAAAATTTCCCCGTGTTCCTCTATCAAGATGCAATTTCAAAATTTAGAATGCTCAGCGAAAATTCCGACTGTTCAGACTTGTATGAATAGTAGTAATATCTTAAAACTTCAAGAAGTTAATCCATTAAACGATATCCCGGATTCGGTTTGAGTTTTATCTTGCTTTTCATATCTTTATTCCGCTATATTTATCAAAATATTATAAATAATATCAACGGGGGCAACCTGACAGGAATACGCTCGCAGTTTTTATTTGGGCATTCCGGCCCGGCAAGTAACCATTAAAAACAATTGGGAAATGCAAAATTATGGAAACCACAGACAAATTAGCGGTTCTTATAGACGCGGATAATGCCCAACCAAGCATTGTGGATGGTTTACTGGCGGAGATCGCAAATTACGGGATAGCCAGCGTCAAGAGAATCTATGGCGATTGGACAGCGCCCGGCCTGAAAGGATGGAAAGAGGTTCTACTGCAATATTCTATTCAACCAATGCAACAATTTGCGTATACAAAAGGAAAAAACGCAACTGACAGCGCAATGATTATTGATGCCATGGATTTACTGTACACCAGTAACTTTAACGGATTCTGTATAGTGTCGAGTGATAGTGATTTTACCAAGCTGGCGTCAAGAATTAGAGAGTCAGGGTTATTCGTGTATGGTTTTGGTGAACAGAAAACGCCTTCCGCTTTTGTTTCGGCCTGTGACAAATTTATTTACACAGAGGTCCTTCGTGCGAAAACGGATGAAAGTGAGGCGATTGCCAAAAAATCCAGCAGCGCCTTAAAACAAAATACAAAACTGGTAAACCTGTTACGTAATGCGGTAGAAGCGTCCTCCGATGAAAGCGGGTGGGCTCATCTCGCGCCGGTCGGCAGTAATATTGCAAAACAATCGCCTGAGTTTGACCCGCGCAATTACGGGTATGGAAAGCTGGGCGAACTGGTTTCTGCAATAAAGCTTTTTGACATAGAAGAAAGGCGTATAGGTGCCACCGACTCCAAAGCGCTTTTTGTTCGTGATAAGAGGAAGAAATAGATTGAAACTTCTATCAATTAAGTTATGCGGTAGATGAATCCTATACTGTTTTTAATGGTGAAAAGATGAAAAAAAAATTTGACGGTCAAAAGACGACAAAATTAGGTACTGAAAAAAACCCCGCAGTTGTTCGTGTACAAACAGAAGAAAGAATGAAAAAAGTCACATCGATATTTGAAGAAAATGGTTGGAAATGTATAATTGGATTAGAACCGGATGAACCTGAGGATATTGCTGATTTAGAGATATTGTTGAATTCACCAAAACCAAAAATTGCCGAAAAAAAAATCGGCCGCAATGAGCCCTGCCCATGTGGAAGCGGAAAAAAGTATAAAAAATGCTGTGGTAAATAAGGCTGTTTTGCATTCAGAAAAATTATGATGGATGAAGTAATAGGAGCATATTATGGCTGTTGGCTGGGCCGGTGATGGGGCTGTGCAGGATCAAATAGACGCCAGTGTAGGAGATGCAGTAAAGCTGGCCAGGAGTCGGTTGCCCTATGGCGAGGGCTTGACGCATTGTGAGGTATGCGAGACCGCCATACCATACGCTCGCCGCAAAGCAATCCCCGGTGTTCGCTTATGCGTCAGTTGCCAGTCAGAGCTCGAAAGCCGTCAGACGACCCCCGTCGGCATCAATCGACGCGGCAGCAAAGATAGTCAGTTAAGGTAAGCGGTTGCTTTTAATTCGGCAATTTTGTATCCATGCCCAACCCGGGCACGCCGGCACCAAATTGAATATATAGATGATACATACCTCCGAAGTTGCGGAAGCCAGGATAAACATAAAAAATAAGGCAGCTTGAAAAATAATGGCAAATATATCAGCGGCAATAACCGGAATCGAATGTTCAGTTCCCGATTATATTCTGACGAATCAACAGTTAGAAAAAATGGTTGACACAAGCGAAGAATGGATAAGCACACGAACGGGGATAAAAGAAAGAAGAATTTTGAAAGGCGAAGGCCTTGGAACCTCCGACATGGCTGTTGATGCTGTAAAAAAATTACTCATCAAAACCGGCACATCTGCCGATGAAGTCGACCTGTTGATCTGTGCCACCGTAACACCGGACATGCTGTTTCCTGCAACTGCCAATATTATCAGCGATAAAGCCGGGATAAAAAAGACTTTGAGTTTTGATATAAATGCTGCTTGCTCGGGATTTATTTTTGCCCTGGCCACTGCCGAGAAATATGTAAAAAGCGGAATGAACAAAAAAGTTGTAGTGGTCGGCGCCGATAAGATGTCGTCGATTGTCGATTACACCGACCGTAAAACCTGCATTATTTTTGGCGATGCAGCAGGTGCCGTTCTTGTTGAACCAAATATCGAAGGCTTGGGGATACAGGATAGCATTTTGCAATCGGATGGTGCAGGCCGCGTTCATTTGCACCAAAAAGCCGGTGGATCAATAAAACCTGCTTCGCACGAAACCGTTGCTGCAGGCGAGCATTACATCTATCAGGAAGGACAAGCTGTTTTCAAGTCTGCTGTTAAGCATATGGCTGATGTATCGGTTGAGATTATGAATAAAAATGGCCTCACTTCAAACGATATCGCATGGCTTGTTCCACACCAGGCAAACCTCCGGATTATTGAGGCCACAGCACAACGAATGGGCCTTCCAAAAGAAAAAGTAATGATAAATATTTACCGCTATGGGAACACAACCAATGCAACTATCCCACTTTGTTTATGGGAGTGGGAAAAACAATTAAAGAAAGGCGACAATATTATACTGGCAGCTTTTGGTGGTGGTTTTACCTGGGGTAGTATTTATTTGAAATGGGCCTATGACGCAAAATAGTCTTTATTGGTGAACTTCGGTCAGGAGGTCGAAGAAGGGCGGTGGTAAAAGCCGGACGTGCAAGGTTATGGATCGGTGCCCGGCAGATCGGTTATTCCGGCCTTCCTTAAAAATCCATTAACTTGTTTCGATGGCCTGAAATTTCTTCATAAATTTGCGATCAATATAGTCTTTAATAAAAAAGGCAACTTTCCCGTCAAACACAAGCGATTTTTTCTTGAATACGCCACGTCCGCCGCCAATATTAAAAATTAAAAGATATTCAGGGCCGGGATCAAACATTTCAAGGTCACGCCCTTCAAGGATTGCCATCAAATTGTGAAGCAAAACAGGATTCTCACGAACAGCATACACCCCTACCTTATCCAGGGGCTGATCCTGAAAATAAATACAGTCGCCGCCGCCGAATATTTCAGGATATTTTACAGACTGTAGATATTTATTCACCAAAAGCCCTTTATCCGGACCGACAGGCAACCCTGATTCCTCGAAAATGGTGGAGGGTTTGACACCCAAGGCCACAAAAATAAAATCCGTTGAAAATGTTTCACCCGATTCAAGGCATATCTGATCAGATTTGATTTTTTTCACATAACCTTTTTCAAGAATTTTAATGCCCCTGTTTTGAATGGATGACAAAACCCGCGATCTGATGCTTTCGGGAAATCTGGCCATAAATTTCTTGCCCGCAAAAATCTGAATATCAGGCATATGTTTATCCACTTTTCTTGCCAACTGCCACACGTTGCCGGCCACTTCAGCTGACGAAGGACCACCCCCCACAATACTGATGACAATCTTTTGCTGCATAAAAAGAGCCTTCAGCTTATCCGCAGCCTCCATCAGTTTTTCGATGGGTTTTACCGGATAAACATTGTGCCTTTCCGCCAAAACGGACTGCATGGGAACATAGCTGCCCGCATTAAAGGATAAAACGTCATAGGAGAATTTATGCCCGGTCTTCGTATAAATCTCTTTGATATCCGGATCGATTCGAATCACTGTATCCTTTACAAAAACACCACCTTGTTTTTGAACCACATCTCTTGTGGCGAACCGAATATCGTCAGGACGGTATGTCCCTCCCAGCATTCCGGGCCCCATACCGGAATAATAATGGTAAAAAGAAGGGCCTATCACGGTTATTTTAAACCCTTTTTCAATAAACTTGCCGATATTTTCAAGGGTCATCATGTGGGCATGACCGCCCCCGATGAGTACAAGGTGTTTTCTCATCTTACCCTCTCCTTTTAAAGACTATCCATCAGTTTTCCCAGGCTTGCCAAATGAGCCTTCTCTTCATTGGCAATTTTATTGATAATATCCCTTGATTGTAAATTCTCTATTTGGGGAGAAATTCTCTGATAAAGATCCAGCGCCTGGGCTTCTATTGACATTGCAAGAGAAATCACCTCCGTTTCAGAATTCAGGTCCGGGTTGAAAAGATCAAGATATTCCCGAGTGGACAGGCCCCCTTCCAATGCCTTTATTTCAACTTTTTTTTCAAACTCTTCTTTGCTCAAGTCCTCATCGCTGATCTCATTATATGCGGTATAGATAAACATCTGATGCTTTACTTCGATGTCGGATAATTTTGCAAAAAAATCTTCTATTTTTTTATTTTTTGCCTCTTTTGCCATGGCTATATAAAATTCGCATAATCCCTGCTCAAGTGAATACGCCAATTGCAATACATCCAGAGGTTTCTCTTTACCGCTGAAAAGATCTATCCCGAGATCCTGTGGGCCGATAGCTGTTTTTGTTCGCCAGGCCTTTATGCCGCCCGTGACATTAAATACTTTTTTAAACCCCTTTCCTGCCAGCATCTGTGCAGCAACACGGCTGCGTCCACCAACGGCTCAATACACCAATGTCGGTTTTTCAGGATCAATCTCATCAAGCCTGTCGGGGAGCTGAGGCAAAGGGATCAAAGTGGCACCCGGGATATGACCTTCCCGGTATTCTGAGGGCTGTCTGACATCCAGAATCGTTATCATATCTACAGAATGCTGAGAAATATAGGCTTCCGTCTCTTCAAAATTCAATGCTTTTACAGGTGTTAAAAATTGCATCCATTTCATAACTATTCCTCCTTTTTGGCCTCATGTCCTAAATAAAAGCACTTTGCAATTTCATCTGAATCTGTTACCAATTTATTTTAATAATTCAAATTGATCACACTTACAAGGTCCATTTCTCCGAATAACGCCATCGGATGGCTCACAGCCGCAATTGGATTCCTTGGGGGTGGGCTTTCAATGTATCGGCGCCACAATGGCCAACGGCTAGGGGAAGGCGGAAATAATGAAATCAAATAGCAGGTATCGGGCTCTGATTCGCTGCACGGCGGTCGTGCTTGCAGTAATATGGCTTTTCGCCTGTCAGACGTTGCCGAATTTGTCCGGTGTCGGCCGGATTGTACCGCCGGAGAAAAGAATTCCATTGACCCATGGCGGCACGCACAAGGGCCGGTGGGTCACCGATGATCTGATCCTGATATATCGATACGAGCAAACGGGCAATAGCTTCACAATTGCGTGAACGGTTGATTTTGCCGAGCCGTTGCGCACGGGCTTCAGTATCCTGGATCGTTTTTTTCTGGGAATGGTGCTTGTCGATAATGCGGGTACCATACTGGCATCACGCCCCCTTTTGACCGTCGGATATGGCCGCCCCATAGGTAAATTCACCTTCAAGCGGGACATCACCCTGCCGTCCCACGCGGTCGCCATGGCTTTCAGCTTCAGAGGACGCGCCCGGGAAGGAGGCAACGGCAAATTCGGCCGTAACAGCGACGGCATTGAATGGTATTTTCAAAAAACGCCCTACTGACCAGCCTCATAAAACCTGCCGAAAAAACGAGACGGATGCGCCGGGAAACTTGCGTGTACCTCTGGGACCATTCCATAATCCCCAAACCAAGCAAACGTTATGAAGTTTTTTAATCGTTTCCACTATCGTACCAAGAAAACAGCCTGTTTATATTTGAAAAATGCTGGATAGTTTAGTCATACCGATTTATTTGAAAATGGAGTTGTCGTAAACTGGCCATGGCTTCTTCCTGTATTTCATGCTACATTGCACCGGCTTTTAAGGGCAGTGGGTGTTTTTAAAAAAAATGGATTGTATGGAAAACGAGAGGATTGTTTTTAAGTATGCGCAAATTGGCTTTTGGATACTCGACCAGATGCAATATCAGGTGCGAGCACTGCGTGGCCGCTGGAGATATTCCTGACAGCAGGAAGATGAATCATGGTAAGGCAAAAGAGATCATTGGCGAGATGGCCCGGGCAAATGTTGGGGGAATAAGCTTTTCCGCCGGGGAACCGTTTCTTTATATCAATGAAATTGCAGAGCTTGTGAAACTGTGCAGACAACTCGGAATCTATACGAGAATTGTTACCAATAGTTTTTGGGCAAAGACACCGGAGGCTTCCGACAGACTTGTTTCAGATTTGAAAGAAAACGGGCTTTGCCAACTGAGATTGAGTTACTCAAAGTGGCACCAGAAAAATATAAACAGAAACAATGTGTTGAATGCAGCACGTAGCTGCCAAAAAATCGGGTTAAATTATTTCATTTCATTTGTGACCGATTTTTCCAAAGAAGATGATCCGTATGAACAATTTTTGCGGAATCATCGCCTCACGTTTTTTCCCGAACCCGTCATTTATGCCGGTCGTGCCGAGTCTTTCAAACGCAGAAGTATTCTGACCGATTATCAGGCAAACTGCTGCGACATGAACCCCTATCTTACACCGGATCTTGATATGTACGCCTGTTGCGATGCGGGGAGCCATTTCTCGAAAACAAACTTTTTTTACCTTGGGAAACTGAACGACAATAATATGGAACAACTTTTTATTAAAAGTGAAACAGACCGGCTGCACAATCTCATTAGAACCATGGGGATAACCAATATCGCCTCCTTTGCCGGTATGAAAGCCCGCGAGATCATAACCTATAGTAAATGCGAACTGTGCCGAAAACTGTTCAACTCCCCTGAAACGTTAGCAAGGTTGCGGGCGGAAGTGTCGCAACTGACAGCCTGGAGCCGATAGTGATCCGGATCGAAGCAATAAGCTATTAGATCGAATCAGGTAAAGCCTCTTGTAATCTTGCGCTATTTTGAAACATCCATTACCAAAAGACGAACAATTTTCCAAATTCCAATATCTAAATCTCAAATAAGAGCCAAAGCAAATTATTTACTCGCACATAGCCTGGAGTCGTTTTGTTATTTTGGTTTTTTCCTGTTTTGAAATTTGGA
>CAYQNS010000035.1:0-27623 GCA_964418755.1 uncultured Desulfobacteraceae bacterium | reverse complement strand
TTGAAATTTACACCATAACCATGCACCTGCTCAGCGCGGCCTGCCAGGCCAAGGGGTGTTCCCTTTGCCGCAGTTGAAAAAATTATCAACAATCGAGATTAGCACTTTCCAGAAAACTGTAATACCCCCTGTGGCTGAAAATGATATGATCAAGGAGTCTTATGCCCAGCGTTTCGCCGGCGGATTTTAACTGGCGGGTGATGATGATATCGTCTTTGCTTGGCGTGAGGTTGCCGGTGGGATGGTTGTGGGCCACGATGATGGCCGTTGCCCTGTCGGTGAGCGGGTCTGCATAGACCTCTCGGGGATGGACCTGGGTTTTATTGACAAGACCTACCGAAACTGTTCGGACGGCGATTACCTCATATGCGCCGTTAAGCGAAATACACAGAAAATGCTCCTGTTTGCGGTCGGCTATGTGCCGGATAAGGGGCAAAACATCCGGCGGCAGACCGATTTTAAATCCTTCGGGACGGATACGACGCCGGGCGAACTCAAGGGCGGCCAGGATAGTGGTCGCCTTGGCCGGATCGATTTGCGGTTTGGTCGATGAATCATCATTTTATGTGTTCATTGCTTGGGTCGCTCTTAAAACATGTACTGCTCGGATGCACATTTTCTAAATATGCACTGATTTTGATAAAATCAGTGCATATCCCGAAGGTTTTTGAACAAATCATCCCGTCCGGTATTTATATAAAAAACATCTCGCCCAGCCTTTATAATTATTCTGCCCCCTGTCCCCCTTTTTCATGTCCAAGCCATGCCCATGTGTGGGAAACGTGTCCATAAATATGGATTTTTGGGACACGTTCCCCGACACTTGGCATGTCGATTTTATAAACATGACTCAATAACGTGTCGATAAAAAAGAAATTTGTCGACACGTTATTTCGAAAGAATCTCGCAAAGCTTTGTATTTAGGTATAGGTTTTCCTTACCTATTTTTTTGACGCTCAGAACGCCTATCTCTTCTAAATTCTTAAGATAATCAGCCGCTGCCTGCCTTTTTACGATCCCGGCATCCACCAAAAATTGACCATTGGTATAAGGTTGGTGGAAAAGGAGCTCGATCAATTCTTTTGAATAGACCCGGGGCGGAAGGTTTTCCTTTGTAAACCCGAGAAGTTCGGTCATCAATTCTCGGATGGCAAGGATTTTATCTTTTGTGTAAAGGGCGGTCTGTTCCACTGCGTCCAGCATTTTCTTGCAGATTGGCGTTGTCGTGATAAAAAAGGGCAAAGATAGAGACGTCGGCCCGGAAAGATTGAAACATACGGGGCAACCGTGCACGTATAGCCAAAAATTACGGATATTTACCCATAATTCAAATATTGAATAGACCCTAATTATATTTTTTTGTCAAGGATTTACCCAAAATCACTCCGATTGAACACTCTGGAAGATGAGCTTGTTGGTGTGGTGCTGTACGCTGTGAATACTTGTGTCGCATTGAACAGACAGTTCCCTGATGCTGTTGTTCGTCCTATTTCATGAAACGTCCATCTCCTATATCTTGAAACTTTCGGAAATCCCGGCAAATTGTTTTCGCAATTTCGGTTTTTCGATTTTGCCGGTGGGATTGCGGGGTACTTTGTCGAAAATAATTTTACGCGGTCTTTTGTATCGCGGAAGCGTTTTACAGAAGATGTTGACATCTTCTTTTGCCATTTCGCTTCCCGGCTTCAACTGAATGATTGCCGTTGCGATTTCACCAAGCCGTATACTCGGCAGTCCGATGACGGCAACATCCTGGATTTTGGGGTGAGATTGTAAAAAATCTTCTATTTCAACAGGATAAATATTCTCACCGCCGGTAATAATAACGTCTTTTTTCCGGTCCACCAGCCAGATAAACCGATCGTCGTCATACTTTGCAATGTCACCGGTCCGCAGCCATCCGTCGATGATGGATTCACTGGTCGCCTCAGGATTTCCATAGTACTCTTTCATGATCCCGGGGCCTTTGATCATCAGTTCTCCCGGAGTTCCCGATTCAACCGGATTCAGGTCGTCATCCACAATCTTACATTCCCAGTCAAATCCGGGTTTGCCGATGGCGCCCACCTTGTGGGTGTTCTCGACACCCAGATGAACACAGCCGGGACCGGTGCATTCGGTGAGGCCGTAATTGGTATCATACTGATGGTTCGGGAAGATTTTTTTCCATTCTTTGATGAGGCTCATGGGAACGGGCTGCGCGCCGATATGCATCAGGCGCCACTGGTCAAGATGGTAATCTCTTAGTTTTATTTCTCTGCATTCAATGGCAAAGAGGATATCCAGGGCCCAGGGAACCAGAAGCCATACCAGCGTCACTTTTTCTTCGGAGATGGCCTCTATGATCCATTTCGGCTCCACGCCTTTTAAGATAACCGCTTTTGCTCCGACGATGAAATTACCGAACCAGTGCATTTTTGCACCTGTGTGGTACAGCGGTGGAATGCAGAGAAAATTGTCTTCATGGGTTTGATTGTGATGCCTGTTTTCCAGGAAGCAGGCAAACTCCAGGTTTCTGTGGGTCAGCAATGTTGCCTTGGGTTTGCCCGTGGTGCCGGATGTAAAGTACAGGCCCGCATTATCCGAAATAGAAATATCCACGGCAGGGCTTTTTTTGCTTTGGGATGAAATAAACTGTTGATAGGGTATTGCATAGTCCGGAGTCCGTTCTTCCGCCCCCACAAAGACAAATGTTTTGACGGTTGTATCGATTATATTTTTAATACTGTTTACCCGGTCAAGAAATTCAGGGCCGAATACAAACGCCTTTGCTTCGGTATTGGATGTGCAGTATTGTATATTTTCAGCATCAAACCGGAAGTTGAGCGGTACTGCAACGGCACCGGTTCGAAGGATTCCAAAATAGATGGGCAGCCATTCAATACAGTTGACCATCAAATGAACTACCCTGTCGCCCTTTTGAATGCCTGCGCCCGTGAGCGCTTTTGCCACATGGTCTGCCTGGTCGTTGAATTCATTCCAGGTAATTTCGGTTCTCTGGTTTTGCGCAGGAATGCGCTCGATCAGTGCCGTCTCGTTTCCATACATCCGGGCATTTCTCGCGAGGATTTCCGTTATAAGCATTGCTATGTCCTTTTATTATTTTCAGGTTTGCCGGGATTTAAAGAATGGGCAAGGAAAAATTATAAATTTTCAAGTATCTGAGCAGCTTTTTCAATATCATCCGACATGAAAATCATCATGGTCGTATCTTTTTCCGACTGTGTGTACGCATACATGTATTCTACATTAATACCGGCATTGTCCAGTAATAATAAAATTTTATGAATCTCATGGGGCGTGTTTTTCAGCTCAACGGCACTGACAAGGGTTATGCTTGACGCAAACCCTCTATTTTTCAGAGCTTTGACTGCTTGTTGAGGGTCATCGACAAGCATCCGGAGTACGCCGAAGTCCGTGGTATCGGTTACGATCATGGATTGGATATGGATACCGGCCTCCGAGAGAACGTCGGTGACTCTCGCAAGACGTCCTGCTTTGTTTTCCATAAAGACTGAAATCTGTTCGATTTCCATAATATTTCTCCTTTCCCGGCTACTTGCTGGTAATTTCAAGAAAAACGTTTTTGGGCAGGGCCAGCCCGGCGGCCACATACATGGCCTTGCAGATGGCATCGGGCACCACGCAGGCTTCACAACACCCTTTTGTGATCAAAAGGGGGCGTGCGGTTTCCTTGATCAGGCTTTCGTTTTTCGGCCCCAGTTCCTGGATCGCATTGATGGGGAGTTTTTTCTCCAGAAGGGTGGCAAGTTCTTTTATGATATCGCATGAACTGTTAATCTTCCATTCCACGGTCATGCCGTCTGTTGCCGTGGCAATGATTTCGGCTTTGAATCCACAGATACCCGCATCCACTTTTACATTTGCTTCCATTTGATACACCTCCATAGGTTCGGTAAGGTCGTTTTCGGCCGGGTTTGTATATTTTTTTGTTTTTAAAAGCGGTGGAATCGCTTTCGCGGCATTTTTATGGCAACAGGTTACAAAATACTTGCCGCAAGATCAATAACAATTTGTCACCTGTACGGCGACAGGCTTCTGCCGAAACCGGAAGCGGGTGCCCTTTAATTTGTTTGTCATATCAGAGTGGGCCGACGATGTACGATTCAGAATAGAAAAAATGGTACGATTATTGCTGCATTCCGTCGATAACACGTTTCGAAAAACACATTAATCTTTATATTTCAGTGTAGGAGCGATACTGAAATATCGAAACTCCTTTGAATGGTTAAAGATTCCGCTACGAATAAAAACGGTCGATTTTGAAAAAATCGTTTTTTGGCCAAAAATTAAAAAAAGAATTGTAAAAGTTTTGTAAAAGCAATAAGATTTTATAAATATATTGCCGTTTGGAAATTTATAAATACTGGAAATGGAATAGTGAAGGATATAATGATGAAAACAGACACTCAAACCATATTGGGCATCGATGCAGGTTCGGTATCCATTGGCGTTGTTCAGATGACACCGGATAAAAAAATAATAAACACAGCCTATGGGTTTCATTACGGCGATATTGCAGGCACCCTGAACAACCTGCTGACGGCCTTTGACTTGGAATCATCCGTGTGGATGGCCGCCAGTGCATCAACCCCCGAAATGGTGCGTATCCCGGACCGGTTTGACGATCAGATTTGCTCTATTGTAGCGGCCCGGTACTATTTTCCCAGAGTCGGCACAATTTTAAACGTGGGCGGTGAAAAATTTAACTTGATCCGGATGGATCCGGAAACCAGAGGGTATCTGGGCAGCCGCAGCAGCACATCCTGTGCGGCCGGTACCGGTGCTTTTCTGGATCAGCAGGCCCGGCGGTTGAATCTTGATACGGCGGCCCGGCTCAGCGAACTTGCCGGACAGAACCCGGGAAGACGACCCAAGATCGCTTCGCGGTGTGCCGTGTTTGCAAAGACCGACCTGATTCACGCTCAGCAGGAGGGGTACGCCATCGAAGCGGTTTGTGACGGCCTTTGTTTCGGGTTGGCCAGAAATATCGTGGACACTGTTCTGGGCAGCGACCGAATTAATGCGCCGCTGATATTTTGCGGCGGCGTGGCATTGAACTCAATGGTGGGGCGCTATATCGAGGAAATTTTACAGATGCCGCTTCAGGTCCCCGAACGTCCGGAACTTTTCGGGGCACTGGGGGCGGCTTTATCCTTTGTGGCACAGCGCATTGAAACCGTTCGGAATCGGCCGGTATCGCATTTGATTCCGCATGCCGCGGACCTGGTTAAAGCCGATACGCGAAAGGAAACCGGGATGTATCCGCCGTTGACCCTGCGGCTGTCCCGATATCCTGATTTTGAAAGCCTGGACTCTTTCCGGCACCATGCCGGTCCGGTTCGGAGCCGGGACATGGATGTGGAGACGGACATCTACGCCTCCCTGGCTGAATCCCAGGATGTTTATCTGGGCATTGATATCGGTTCCACCAGCACCAAGGCGGTTTTGACTGCACCGGATGGGACTGTTCTGGCCGGATTTTATACCCGCACTGCCGGTGCACCTCTCACGGCTGTCCAGCGGCTTTTCGAAACCATTGAGTATGTGGCTCAAAGCCGCAACAGCCGTCTGACGGTCCTTGGGGCCGGCACCACCGGTTCGGGCCGCAAGTTTATCGGCTGTATCGTGGGGGCCGATCTGGTGCTTGATGAAATAACGGCCCATGCCCGGGCTGCCTGCGAACTGAACCCCGATGTGGACACTATTATCGAGATAGGCGGCCAGGACGCCAAATTCACTACCTTGAAAGACGGGCGGGTCACGTCGGCCGTCATGAACAGCGTGTGTGCGGCCGGTACCGGAAGCTTCATCGAAGAGCAAGCCATCAAACTCGACTGCTCTCTGGACGATTATGCCCGACGAACGGAAAATCGATCCGCGCCCCTGTCTTCGGACCGGTGTACGGTTTTCATGGAACGGGACCTGAATCACTACCTCAGTGAAGGCTGGGATGTGGATGCGGTGCTGGCTTCGGTACTACATTCGGTGCGGGAGAATTACCTTCTTAAAGTGGCCACGGAAAGCCGTATCGGAGATGTGGTCGTTTTCCAGGGCGCCACCGCCAAAAACAGGGCGCTTGTCGCCGCCTTTGAACAAAGGCTGAACCGGCCGATTCTGGTGTCGCGGTTTTGCCATCTGACCGGTGCCATCGGCGCAGCCCTGGCCCTTTGCGATGAACGACAGCGGGCCGGCATTGAACATCCCGTAACCACCTTTTACGGCATGAATCTCTGGCGGGCCGACATTCCCGTACGTTCGGAAATCTGCGACCTGTGCACCAACCATTGCAAGCTGTCCGTTGCAACAGTAGGGGATAAAACCGTAGCCTATGGTTTTTTGTGCGGCCGGGACTATGACACCCGACATTTCGTGCAGACGAAAAGCAAGGCTTTTGATCTGATGGCCCACCGTAAAAAGGCCTTTGGTTTTAAACAAAAAGCATCCTCCCGGCCCGTGATCGGGCTGCCCGCAGGCGGGCATTTGGTGGAGGATCTTCCCAGATGGCGGTATTTTTTCGATCGGTTGGGGTTTCAAACCGTTACCAGCGAAGGTTTTACCGATGCGGTCAGGGCAGGCAAGCCCCTTGCCAAGGCTGAATTCTGTGCGCCGATTATTGCACTGCATGGTCATGTGCATTACCTGGCCGACCGTTGCGATTATATCTTTTTACCGGTGTACCTGGAAGATAAGAACGGAGAACGGGAGATCCGGCGGCAATTTTGCTATTATACCCAGTTTGTTCCGGCGCTGGTGGCACAAATGGCACTGCCGGGCCGCGCAAAGATTCTGTCCCCGCTGGTTCGCTATCTGTACACGGATTTCCATACCCGCCGGGAACTTTACCGGATGTTTCAATCCATTCCTGAAAAAACGGTCAGTTTCCGTGAACTGGCCGCAGCGGATGATGACGCCGGGCGGTTCTGGAATAAACGCAGTAGTGATTTTAAAAAGCAATGGGCCGGGCATGTGGCCGCAGGGCCAAAGGATATTCGTATCGTTTTTATAGGAAGACCCTATACGATTTTTTCACCGGCCCTGAACTGTAAAATTCCTGAGCTGTTCGGTCGTCAGGGTATTGACTGCTGTTATCAGGATATGCTGGATGTTCCGCCGGATGTTATAGCGCCGATCAGTGGACTGCTCAAGGAAATTCACTGGCGGTATGCCGCGCAAATACTGGAAACGGCCCAACTGGCGGCCGGCACACCCGGGCTTTATCCGGTGTTCATCACTTCGTTCAAATGTTCGCCCGATGCATTTGTGCGGGATTATTTCAAG
This sequence comes from uncultured Desulfobacteraceae bacterium, assembly GCA_964418755.1. Classification (GTDB taxonomy): domain Bacteria; phylum Desulfobacterota; class Desulfobacteria; order Desulfobacterales; family 4572-123; genus 4572-123. The sequence goes on along the minus strand of CAYQNS010000035.1, from coordinate 20,321 downwards.
CAGATCATGGAGGCCGGTGATAAACCTTACCTGATACTGGAACTGGATGAGCATGATTCCAGCATCGGATATGAGACACGCATAGAAGCCGCGGTACGTGCCTTTCGCAATCACTTTCAAAACGCTAAGCTTAAGCCCGTGCATGGGACGGGGGCATTGAATCCGGATCTGCATCGCGGCAAAACCGATAAAACCATTGTCCTGCCCAACTGGGACCGTTTGAGCGGCCGACTGCTGGAAGCCATGCTGCGCCGCGAGGGGCTAAGGGTTATTCTGATGCAGGAGACCGAAACCTCCATCCGTAAAAGTCTGGGGGAAAATTCCGGACAGTGCATTCCTTTGAATGCCATTGCTCAGGGGTTTTCCGAATGTATCGAGCAGCACGACCTGCGCCCGGAGGACACGGTTTTATGGCTGAGTGAATCCTCTATTGCCTGTAATATCGCCTTGTATCCTCACCACATCAAGACGCTGCTCAATGCCCGGGGCAACGGCTTGGAAAAAGCCGGAGTCCACGTGGGGGACATATTTTTCAAAGACGTTACCCCGCGCGCGGCGTTTAATTCGGTATTTGCCTATATGTTCGGAGGGTTGCTGCGGCAGGTGGCCTGTAAGCTTCGACCCTATGAGGAGATCCCCGGAGAAGTGGACCGGGTACTGGAACTGGCCCTGGAGATCCTTTGTGAGTCTTTTTCAGGGCGCATGAAAAAAGGGGCGGCCCTTGCAGCGGTTACGGAACGGTTTCAGAACATCAAAGTTCATCCGGAGCAAAGGCCCAAGGTGGCCATTTTCGGAGATCTTTACTCCCGGGATAACCGGGTCATGAACCAGGACCTGATTCGTTTTATTGAACGTCACGGTGGAGAGGTGGTGACCACTCCTTATACCGAATACGCCCGAATGATCGCCACCCCCTATTTTCGCAAGTGGTTTCATGAACGCAAATTTCGTGTTCTGATCACCAACAGAACCCTCATGGCCGGCATCACCCACATGGAGCGCAGTTTTTATCGTTTTTTCGAACCGATTCTGGGCAGGCCCATGGCATCTTTTGATGATCCACCCGAAGAGATCCTGGCCCGGTTCGGAGTACGGATGGAACATACCGGTGAATCTCTGGACAACCTGATCAAGATTCATTATATTAAAAAGCATTATCCTGATATATCGCTTTTTGTCCAGGCCAGCCCGGCCTTTTGCTGTCCGTCCCTGGTCACCGAGGCCATGGCCGGGAAAATCGAGCAGGTCACAGGTGTGCCGGTGGTACCCATTACCTACGACGGCACCGGTGGCACCAAAAACGATGCGATTATTCCCTACCTTGAATTCCTGCGGACAAAGCGCCCGGAGGGACAGGGGGTGGAGGAAAGGTTGAAGGTTGAAGGGTTGAAGATCATCAATTAAACTGAATTTTGGTAAAATAATATTTTGCATACGAATTGATTGTTTGATATGCAGCAATCTGGTATTTGAACTCAGGTTACTGAAATTTACTCAATTTATAGAATAAAGCAGGTGTTTTTATGACCATCAGCAAGGAACTTCTCGATATTCTGGCCTGTCCCAAGTGCAAGGGGGAGATTTATTTGAACGAGACCCGGGACGGATTGATCTGTGATCATTGTAAGCTGCTGTATGAAATCAGGGATGATATTCCCATCATGTTGATCGATGAGGCCAAGCCCTTACCGCAGGAATAAAAATTGACGGGGCCGTAAAAAGTTTCCATCTACTGCGCTTAAGCGATCGTCCAGAGACTTAAGGCTTAAATCCTAAAATTTAAAACGTCTCGTAAAAAGTGGGCTTTTGTCTTTTTGCGGGACCATTAATTTTGAGCTCAGTTGAAAAAAATGTTTTGAACTGGCAATAATAACATTATGAGCATACCGCAAGATCCTCAGGCCGCCAAACTGGTTGTCGGGCTTTTGATGAAAGAAAAGGCGCTTTTCAGTCCTCTGGCGGAAGCGTTGTCTGAAAAACTGGGTCTGCTGGATATTGTCAGTGCCTGGTTTGATTTTGATTATACCCGATATTATGAGCCGGAGATGGGCGGACCTCTTTTCAGACGGATGCTGGCCATCAAACCATTGATCCGGCAGGATCAACTGGCCGGGATCAAACTGGCAACCAATATCATTGAGCAGAATTTTCAGCAAAACGGCAACCGCCGGGTCAATATTGATCCAGGATACCTGCTTTCCGAACGCTTTGTCCTGGCCACCGGGAAAAATTTTGCACACCGAATTTATATCGGCCGGAACATTTATGCCGATCTGACCCTGATCTATAAAAATGGTGCTTTTCAGACGCTGCCCTGGACCTATCCGGATTATACGGACAGGTCCATGCTGACTTTTCTCGGGCAGGTTCGCAACAAGTATATTCTGGATAAAAAAATACCCCTGCCAGTTAAACCGACGGTTTCGGAGGGCGATAAGTCCGCCTGAAACCATTTGTTGAAAATATAAGGAAATAAAACCGATGATAAAGAGCATGACCGCCTATGCCAGCGCGGAAAAGACAAGCGATGCATTGATCGTTTCCATTGAAATCCGGTCGGTGAACAGCCGGCATCTTGATGCCGTGGTCAGGGCCGGCCATGGATATGCCCTGCTGGAGGAAAAGATAAAGGCAACCCTTGCGGAAAAACTCACTCGGGGCCGGGTGGAAGTCATGGTTAGAATCAAAGATGAGCGCCGGGAAGCCAACGCGTTTGAAATTGATGCGGTCAAAGCGGCGGCGTATCATGCCGCTCTGGTCAGGTTGAAGACGGAATTTAATCTGGCCGGTGATATTTCCGTTGATCTGATGGCCGGTGTCAACGGCCTTGTCAAGCCGGTGGAGACCGGAAAAGATTCGGACGCTTGCTGGCCGATGGTTCGGGACTGTTTATGCCAGGCCCTCGACGGGCTGGATGCCATGCGGCGGAAAGAGGGAGATTATCTTGCAGAGGATTTTGCCAGACGGCTTGCGTTTATTGAGGGCCGGATTCGGCAGATAGAGGATCGTTCCCACGGGCTTTTGGAAATTTATAAAAAACGCCTGGAAGAGCGAATTGTTTCTTTAACCGGCAAGGGGATTGAGATTGACAGCGGCCGTATCGAGCAGGAAGCGGCTCTGCTGGCCGACCGGAGCGAGATTTCCGAGGAACTGGTCAGGGCACAGAGCCATGTCCGGCAATTTTATGAAATCATGAGGGCTGAAGAACCAGGAGGCCGCAAGCTTAATTTTTTGCTGCAAGAATTTAACCGCGAGTTTAACACCATGGGCTCCAAGACCGGTAACACGGATATTTCACACATGATTGTCGAGGTAAAAGCAGAGCTTGAAAAACTCAGGGAGCAGGTTCAGAATGTGGAATAGTATCAAATTCCCAAAGTCAATGTTTTGTGAACCTTTGACCGGGAACTGCTTTTTACGATTGATATGGGGGGAAGATGGATAAGTATTTATTAAATATCGGATTTGGCGGTACGGTGATCGCTGATCGGGTTGTGGCTATCGTGTCACTCAATTCCGCACCGATGAAGCGGCTCAAGGATGAGGCAAAGGAAGATCAGCGGCTTGTGGACGCCACACACGGGCGTAAGACCCGCTCGCTGATCATCATGGACAGCAATCATGTCGTCCTGTCGGCTATCCAGGCGGAAACCATTTCCCAGCGCTATTCCGCATTGATGGAAGCACAGTCATCTCTTGCCGGATGATTAGGACGGGGTACTTCAATGGTGAACAAAATTGGAACAAACGATAAAAAGGGGATGCTTTATATCGTTTCTGCGCCTTCGGGTGCCGGCAAAACAACGCTCTGCAGGGCTGTCCGCGACCAGTTTCCCGATATTAGATATTCGGTTTCCCATACGACCCGTGAGCCCCGCAAAGGTGAAAAAGACGGTATCGATTACCATTTTATAACCACGGATGATTTTGAAAAAAGAATCCGGCAGGACAAATGGGCGGAGTGGGCCAGGGTTCATGGAAATTATTATGGTACTTCGGCCGATTTTTTAAACCGCTGTATGGATTGCGGGCAGGATATACTGCTGGACATCGACGTACAGGGCATGCGCCGGATAATTGTCGGTTTTCCCGACAGCATAACCCTTTTTATCATGCCGCCGACCCCGGAGATTTTAAGAGAAAGAATGGAAGATAGAGGGGCCGACACGATAGAAGTGATTAAGCGCCGGATGAAAAATGCCCTGGCAGAGATGGACTGCAGACACCTTTACCGGCATGTGATTGTCAACGATCAACTGGATACCGCCATTGCCGAACTTACAACCATGATAGCGTCTTATCGATAAAAAGAGAAGGAAATGCCTTCGAAACAAAGGACAGACATTGTATCGGAAAAAACCGAACTGTTGTACGGTATTCATCCGGTTACAGAGGCCTTGCGAGCCGCCCGCCGCCGCTTTTTCGAGATCTTTATTGTTAAGGACAGATCTTCTGAAAGACTTGAACGAACTCTCGCATTGGTTACGGCCGCAAAAATACCTGTCCGGAAATTGTCCAGGTCACAATTGCAGGCCCGGACAAACACGGATGAAAACCAAGGTATTGCGGCCCGGGTCAGTACCTATCCCATGACCGGCATGTCCGAAATTCTTGACCGATCCTGTGATGGCGGTAACGATCCTTTTATTCTTCTGCTGGACAGCATTGTCGACCCGCATAATCTGGGCGCTTTGGTTCGGACGGCATTTTGTGCCGGAGTTCAGGGTATTGTCATCCCCAAAGACCGGTCGGTCGGGCCTGTTCCTGCAGCATCCAAGGCCTCGGCCGGTGCACTGGAGCATGTATACCTGGCGCGGGTGGTCAACATGGTCAATACCATTAAAGAGCTGAAAGAAAAAGGGATCTGGGTTGCCGGAACAGATCCATCGGCTGAAAAAAGTCTGTATGCCTGTGATTTGACCGGCCCCCTGGCCATTGTTATCGGCGGGGAAGAAAAAGGGATTCGTCCGCTGGTGGGAAAGCACTGTGATTTTTTAATGTCCATCCCCCAGAAAGGAGCATTGAATTCCCTCAATGCTTCAGTGGCCGGGGCGATCGTTTTGTATGAGGCTTTTCGGCAAAGGTTCAGTTGTTGATGGGTTGCGCAAAAACGGTCATCGGGCAAAATGCACCGCCCCGCAGCAAGCTTCAGAGTATCAATTCTTACCTGTTCCTGCATGGAATCGTAACAAGCTGCGGAGAATTAGAGATTATAAGATGCAGAATCTTTTTTTTCGTATAATCAGTTGTGTCAAAGCCGCTGTTTTTCCGGATAAATGCCTCTGCTGCCGCTCGTTTTTCGATTTTGACGAGAATCAGATGATCTCCTATGATCGTAAGGTGACAGAAGGCATTGCTTTTTCAAAGCGCTATCATTTTGACAGGCTTATGGCACCGGTGTTGTGCCATAAATGCCGCAGCGCTTTTTCTCCGGTTGAATCTCCCTTTTGTACTGTGTGCGGAATGATATTTAAAAGCCGTGAAGGAGAGGATCATGCATGCGGCACATGCCTGGATTCACCCGGGCATTTCAACGCGGCCAGAGCCGCGGGGATTTATGATCAGTCCCTTATGATCCTGATTCATTGTTTGAAATATAAAGGGAAACTTCAACTGGGCCGGCCTTTAAGCCGCCTTCTGTTTCATTCTTTTCTCCGGTATTGGGATGCAGGATATTTTGATTTGATCATGCCGGTTCCCCTGCATAAAAAAAAGTTAAGATTACGGGGCTTTAACCAGACCCATCTGCTGGTGAAGGATTGGCCTGCAATGGCTGCCGCAATGGTGAAGGGCAGGCCGGAAGATATTCATATCGAGTCTGATATTCTGGTACGAAAAAAATGGACCCGGCCTCAGACCGGACTGGGCAGAAAGGGCCGGATCTCCAATATTAAAAATGCCTTTGGTTTGACTGATGCGTCCTTAGTCAGGGGAAGGCGAATTCTGTTGGTGGATGATGTTTTTACCACCGGTTCAACGGTGAATGAATGTGCCCGGATTTTGATGCACGGCGGAGCGGAATGTGTCAATGTGCTGACGCTGGCCCGGGCGGTTTAGGCGCGCTGGAGTCGTTTTATTTACACAAAGTGTTATCCGTGGGTTTTGATACACAGGCCCGGCCGTGTTTTAAAAAGGAATATATCTTTAATCGGGAATTGAATTATGAAGATTCGTACATCAGGTAAAATTTTGGAAACAGAGGCACTTGTAAAAACGCTGACCGTTTTTCGTGAATCCGGAAAACGGATCGTGTTTACCAACGGCTGTTTTGATATCCTGCATGCCGGGCATGTGCGCTATCTGTCGGCCGCCAGAGACCATGGGGATCTGCTGGTACTGGGGCTGGATTCAGATAAATCCGTGCGGAAAATCAAGGGGCCCAAAAGACCTGTTGTGGACCAGACCCACCGGGCGGAAGTACTGGCCGCCCTGACCTGTGTGGATTATATATCGATTTTTGGCGATGCAGATCCACTGGCATTGATCAAGGCCGTCAAACCGGATGTGCTGGTAAAGGGTGGCGACTGGCCAATGGAAAAAATTATCGGATCTGATTTTGTCAGGGATTACGGGGGGCGCGTTGTCCGGGTGGAGGTGGTTCCCTCCATTTCTACGTCCCGGATTATTGAAACCATTGTCGAACGGTACGCAGTGTCTGAATCTTTAAAAAAATGACAACAACGGATCGGGGGCCGGCGTTTGCTGTTAGTGAATAAAAACGGTATTTTATTCTTTCGTTTTTCGAATTTTTCCGGATTTGCGGAAATTAACCATGGCATTTTTACCCGCAACCAAGGTTGTAGCGATGGGCCTTTTCGAAGCCTGAATGTAGGCGCGGGTGTGGGCGATGATATCGACCGGGTAAGGGCCAACCGTCATATGATTGCCCGGCTTTGTGGAGGCGGGGAACTGTTTTTTTTAAACCAGGTGCATGGCCGCGGGGTTGCGGTAATTAAAGGTCGGGATAACGGCCTTTCCGGGATCGCAATGGATGGAGGGCTCGCAGGAGACGCCGTGATCACCGACATTCCCGGGCTGAATCTGGTGATACAGGTGGCGGACTGCCAGGCTGTTTTGATGTATGATCCCATCCGCAAGGTGGTGGCCAACGTGCATTCCGGCTGGCGTGGAAGCATTCAGAATATTATCGGCGCTACAATACTCAAGATGCAGCAGCGGTTTTGTACCGCTCCCTGTGATATTATAGCCGGTATCGGCCCCTCCCTGGGTCCATGCTGTGCTGAATTTGTCAACTACAAGTCTGAAATACCTGATTCGTTCCGGAAATATCAGGATACCGGGAACTATTTTGACTTCTGGTCGGCAAGTTATGACCAGCTTTGTGATGCAGGTGTCCTGAAAGAGAATATAAGCATTGCCAGTATATGTACAAAGTGCAACGCAGATCTTTTTTTCTCGTATCGTCGGGCCGGGACTACAGGAAGGTTTGCTGCAGTCATCGGTCTGGAACAGATAGGGACAGGATAAAATGAAATCGATATTTCAGGAAAAAGCCGAAGTGCTGAACAATATCAGGATAGGGCTGTCTTACGGCAGAATCGCTTTGCAGTGCACAAATCATTATTCAATTGCAAAGCCTGGCCAGTTCGTAATGCTGCGGGTTGAAAACGGGGCAGGTCCTTTGTTGCGGCGGCCCTTTTCCATCCATCGGCTGTTGATGCAAAAAGGGCATATTGCACGTATCGAAATTTTGTATAAGATCGTCGGCAGCGGTACCCGCCGGGTCGCCGCACTCAGCCGGGGAGACAGGGTTGACATACTGGGTCCTCTGGGCAATGGATTTGCCATCAGTGACCATTTGCAGCGGGTTATTATCGCAGGTGGCGGTATCGGAGTCGCTCCTTTGCTTTTTCTTGCTTCCGCGCTGCGCTTAATGAAAATCGGTCCGGCCAAGTGTACCCTTTTTATAGGCGGAAGATCCAAAAGCGACATGCTGTGCATGAATGAATTCGCAGAGATGGGAATAACGCCGCATATCAGTACCGATGACGGCAGTGCCGGTGAAAAGGGGTTTCTGACCGATTCTCTGGAAGCGTCGATTCAAGAAAAGCGGCCGGATATAATTTATGCCTGCGGCCCCATGGAGATGCTTGCATGCGTTGCCGATATTGCGGAAAAGTACGAAACGCCCTGCCAGGTTTCCATTGAAACCGTCATGGCCTGCGGCATGGGTGCATGTCTCGGGTGTGCCGTAAAGGGCAAGTCTTCCGAGTCTGAATATCTGCATGCCTGTCTGGACGGCCCAGTGTTTGATGCACGCCTTCTGAGCCTGCAATCAGGCACCTGAGCACTCTGCAAGGGCAATTGCGGGTGGCTCTTTGTGCATGTTTTTTTTAATGTGTTTGTCCTGGTTCGGATATAATTTAACATTGACTTGAATCGAAGGGCATGATATCTGAAATTTTTCCGAAAGAGCTTTTTTCACAAAGATATTTCTTATGAAAAGAGAAACCGTACGCTCTTTAAGGGAGCTTGCTTATTTCAGCAGCCTTGGGTTTCAGGTTGCACTGTCAATTTTTATCGGGCTTGCCATCGGGCTGTATCTTGATAGACGCGTATTTGATACGAGTCCCTGGTTTACCCTGATTTTTCTGGGTCTTGGAATCGCGGCGGGATTCAAGAATATCGGGCTCGCGATTCAAAAAAGCAGACAACTCTGACAGGAAAGATTTTACGGTGGGAATTCAAGGACGTATTCTTATATTTGTAACGCGGGCGAACTGGATACTGCTGGGGCTTGCAAGTCTGACGGCCCTGGCCGTAGCGGCACCTGATTTTGCAAGAGGTGTTTTTTTCGGGGGGGTGATCGTTACCGTTAATTTCCATCTCCTTTCCCGGACCCTGAAAAAAGCGCTCACGCCGCCGCATCTTTCCTCCCACAATGTTATCCTGGCCAAGTATTATATCCGTTTTCTGATCAGCGGGATCATTATATTCATATTGATAGCAGGGCACTACGTGAACCCCCTAGGTTTGTTTGTCGGGTTGTCGATTGTTGTTGCGAGTATTTTTCTGGCAACTGCATGTGAAATTAAAAAACTTATTTTCAAGGAGGCGGTATAAGGATGGAACACCCCTATCTATTTTTTGTTGAATTGTTTAAATTATTAGGTTTAGGACCTTTCGCACATAAATATCCCCATGTAATTTATACCTGGGTGGTCATGATCATCCTGATTGCTATAGGAACTGTGGCCACCAGAAGTATCCGCATGGTGCCTGCCGGCGCACAGAATTTTTTTGAAATTTTTATTTCAGGCATGGAAGAATTCATGGTGGATGTTACCGGAGAAGAGGGCCGGTGGGTATTTCCCATTATCGGGACGGTGTTTATCTATGTGGCTGCCTGTAATCTGATCGGGCTGATTCCCGGTTTTCTGCCGCCTTCGGCCAATTTGAATACAACGTTGAGCTGTGCCCTGGTTGTGGTTGTCTTTACACATATTATCGGAATAAAGTATCATGGCGTTAAATACATCAAGCATTTTCTGGGGCCGGTATGGTGGATGAGTCCTTTGATTTTCGTTATTGAAATTATTGGCCATGTGGCCAGAATTCTGTCCCTTTCCTTTCGCCTTTTCGGTAACATGATGGGACACGAAATCGTGCTGGCAATTCTTTTCGGGCTGGCCGGAGCATTTTTCGCTCCTTTACCGCTCATGGCGCTGGGTGTTTTCGTATCCCTGGTACAGGCCTTTGTTTTCTTTCTGCTTTCAATTATTTATTTCACCGGTGCCATGGAACACGCGCATTAACAAAAATATTAAAGAGCCCCCGGGGGCAGGATTTTTATTTCGTTGTGTTTATAATAAAATTAAGATAGCTTATTTGTGGTTTTTTAATGGGAAGTGGGAGAAGCTAATGAATTACATTAAAAAGGAGGAAGATTAGAGTATGGAAGCTGAAGCATTAAAATTTTTTATCGCATGTGTTACTGCCGCCGGTTTCGGTATCGCCATTGCAGCCTTCGGGTGTGGCCTTGGACAGGGAATGGGGCTGAAAGCCGCAGTCGAAGGTATCGCCAGAAACCCCGAATCATCAGGTAAGGTAACCGTTACCATGCTGATCGGTCTTGCCATGATCGAATCACTGTGTATTTATGCTCTGGTTATCTCGCTGATTTTAATCTATGCGCATCCCCAGGCCGCCGCCATTGCAGGCCTGTTTGCGCATTAAGTAGCATCAAAAAAAAGTATTAAAAAACCGGACAGGGGGTGTACAGACCCTGCCCGGTTTTTTTATGGGAAAAGCCCTGGTCGCTTATATCTGATGCTTTGCGTTTTTATGCTGCAGAAAGTATGCGGTGACCTTTATAATTGAAAAGTGAACAGTGAGAATTGAAGAATTCAGGTATTCTGCCTGTTTGGTGGGCAAAGCCCACCCTACGATAACTGAATAATGAAAATTGATGGGCGCAGGGGCGAACCTTATGTTCGCCCGATCTATCGATTTTATTTATCAAAAGATAGAGCGGAGCGATACCACAAGTTTTCAATTCTCACTATTCAATTCGGTTCCATTTTATCCGGGTTAAGGCTGGTCTGTAAGACACGGCGCAAAAATTGTCCGGTATAGGATTTGTCCAGTTTTATGATTTGTTCCGGGGTGCCGCAACCGATTACATATCCTCCATTATCGCCCCCTTCCGGACCCAGGTCGATGATATGGTCGGCCGATTTTATTACATCCAGATTATGTTCGATGATGATGACCGTATTGCCGGTATCAACGAGTCTGTTCAAGACGCCCATCAGTTTTCGGATATCGTCCGTATGCAATCCGGTGGTCGGTTCATCAAGGATGTAAACGGTTTTGCCGGTCCCCCTCTTGCCCAGTTCCCGGGCAAGTTTGATTCTTTGCGCTTCACCACCGGAAAGAGTTGTGGCCGGCTGACCGATCCGGATATACCCCAGCCCCACATCCACCATGGTTTCCAGTTTGGTTTTGATATTGGGAATGCGGTTAAAAAATCGTAGCGATTGATTCACGGTCAGATCCAGTATGTCCGCTATGTTTTTGCCCTTGTACTGTACTTCCAGCGTTTCACGATTATAGCGTTTGCCCTGGCACACGTCACAGGCCACATAAACATCGGGTAAAAAATGCATTTCGATTTTTATGATGCCGTCACCGCTGCATGCTTCACACCGGCCGCCCTTTACATTAAAGCTGAATCGGCCGGGTTTGTATCCGCGCATCCGGGCTTCCGGTGTTTTGGAAAAAAGCTCCCGGATATAGGTGAAAATACCGGTATAGGTGCCGGGGTTTGACCGGGGGGTTCTTCCGATGGGGGTCTGGTCTATGTTAATCACTTTGTCGACATGTTCAATACCCAGAATTCCAGTGTGTCGGCCGGATGGCATCCTGGAATGATAGATTTTCCGAGAAAGAGTTCGAAAAAGAGTTTCAAGGACCAGGGTTGATTTGCCTGAACCGGAGACGCCGGTGACGCAGGTCAAACAGCCCAATGGAAATTTTACATCGATGGATTTGAGGTTGTTGGCCGTGGCTCCTTTAATCTCAATTTCAGCGCCGGACCCGGATCTTCGCCGGGTTGGAATTTTGATCTGTTTTTTTCCTGAAAGATATTGCCCTGTCAGGGAGTTTGTATCACGCAGGAGAGCCTGAGGTGTGCCGGAAAAAACGATTTCACCGCCATGCATACCTGCCCCCGGCCCCATGTCAACCACATGGTCAGCGGCCAGAATGGTTTCTTCATCATGCTCCACCACCAGCACGGTATTGCCAAGATCACGCATATGCTGCAAGGTCGAAAGCAGACGCTGATTGTCCCTCTGGTGCAGTCCGATACTGGGTTCATCCAGAACATACAAAACACCGGTCAGTTTGGAGCCGATCTGGGTGGCCAGGCGAATTCGCTGGCTTTCACCCCCGGAAAGGGTATAGGCAGCCCGATCCAGGGTCAGATAGGTCAGCCCTACGTTTTCCAGAAAGCCGAGGCGTTCGGTGATCTCTTTTAATATCCTGCCGGCAATGATTTTTTTTTTGCCGGTCAGATGTAATTGTTGGATGAACTCGAGTGCTTTTGAAATCGAAAAGGCCGTTATTTCATGGATGGCAAGTTCTCCGACGGTTACCGAACGGCTTGCCCGGCCGATTCTGGCACCAAAGCATTCCGGACAGGGACGAAAGGTCATGTATCTCCTGATTTCGTCTCTGGATTGGGAGGAATCAGTTTCAAGGTAGCGCCGGCGGAGCTTGGGAATAATACCCTCGAATTTTTTTTTAAAAGTGTAACGGCGGTCATTGCGTTGAAAATAAAAGGTTATTTCCTCTTTGCCGGAGCCGTAGAGCAGCACTTTTTGAAAGCGCTTGGAAAGTTTCTGAAAAGGGGTGTAGATGTCGGTATTATAATGATGGGTCAGGGCGTCTAAAAATTCTGAAAAATGCATGGAATTCCGGTTGTACCAGGGTTCTATCGCTCCTTCCCGCAAATTCAGTTCGGGGTTCGGAACAATAAGGGCCGGGTCAAATTCGGTTGTTGAACCCAGCCCTCCGCATTTCGAACAGGCACCCTGGGGGGAATTAAAGGAAAAGCTGGCCGGGGTGAATGCCGGATAGCTGATGCCGCAGTGGATGCAGGCCGCTTTTTCGCTGAACAGCACAGGTTCCCGGTCTATGATATCGACCAGAACCAGTCCATCGGATTGAGCAAGGGCCAACTCGATAGAATCGGCAAGCCTGTTCCTGATATTGTTTTTGATTATCAGGCGATCCACAACGACATCGATATTGTATTTTTTATTTTTATTCAGTTGTCCTACATCGTCGATTGCGAGTATTTTGCCGTTGATGCGGATCTTGGCAAATCCCTGCTTTTTTAATTGAATAAAGAGTTTTTCATGGGTGCCTTTTTGAGCGGCAACAATCGGAGCCAGAATAATGATTTTGCTGTCGGGTTCAAGGGCCAGTATTCGATCAAGAATTTGATCCAATGTCTGGGAACTGATGGCACGGCCGCATTTATAACAGTGCGGTGTGCCGATTCGGGCAAACAGCAACCGCAGATAGTCGTAAATTTCAGTAACGGTTCCCACCGTTGACCTGGGATTGTGGCTGGCTGTTTTCTGTTCGATGGCAATGGCCGGTGACAGGCCCTCGATAAGATCGACATCCGGTTTGTCCATTCTTTCCAGAAATTGCCTTGCATATGTGGACAACGATTCAACATAACGACGCTGTCCTTCGGCATAGAGCGTATCAAAGGCAAGTGTTGATTTTCCGGATCCCGATAAACCGGTTACAACGATAAGTTGGTTGCGGGGCAGTTCGACATCGATGTTTTTCAGGTTGTGCTGCCGGGCTCCCCGGATGATTATTTTTTCAGATTTCACGGTTTGGATGTATTGTTTCCCAGTTGGTATATTTTCTCTGCCTTGAACCATTGAATATTCAATCAGCTTCCGGCTTGCCCGGGGCAGGTAGTATAATACAGACTACCTGAAAAAATTCAAATATAATTTACGCAGGGCCGCTTTTGTCGGTTCCCTGAACAGGGAGTTATAAAATAAACAAAAATCATAGAATGAAAAAATAACCATTGTTTAACAATAACTTAACTCCAATAAAACAGTTTCGTGATTGTTCTTGAGGTTTTATTTGACCTGTAAATTTGGTAGCAATGGGCTTTGATTAATTCACAAAGTACGAAAAATGAAGAAAATGGAAGAAAAACGTAAAAAAAGAGAGTATTGAAAAATGTTAATATAGTTTGCATAATCGCAGATCTGCCTAAAAATATTGAAAATATCGCTTATCCAAAAAAGGTTGTAAATAAGGGGGGTTGCCATTTTGCCATCTAAAATTTCAATAAAAACAATAAGATAAAAATTGTTGATAATTCAGAAACAAATATGTACTAAACCGCATTTTTCCGGTTTGACAGGAATACGCGGATACACTATACAAACACTAATCTTGATGAGATCTGCTCATAATCTGGTATAATTCTTCATGGTTGATCAAAATAGGTTTTTGATTTTCTTTAATTTTCCGGGATTCCAATCGAATTATTTGATTCTGTTTTCAGATTTTTAAGTTTGGTGCGTAAAAATCTGCCCCGACAGTATTGTTTTTTCATGCCCCTGCAAGCTTGTTGTGGAATAGTGGATTTAATGGTTATGAAAATAAGGGTTGTTGCGTAATATGGATGCTACTTGGAAAGAGATAAAAACGACTGTCAAAAAGCAGATTCCAGCTCACAGCTATAACATGTGGATTGAACCTGTGGAATTCCTGCGCATGCAGGAAAGTTGTGTTGTTCTTGCCTGCAAAAATACGTTTTCCAGAAAACGGCTGCTTGAGCATTATGCCCCGCTGATTGTCAAGGAGTTAAGAAAAAAATCCGGTATAGAATATAAGCTTATCATAGAGATTTCAACCGGCAAACGGTCGGCTGCAAAAGGGTATCCTGTTGAACCTCAACTGCCGTTGCCCAATTTAAATGTACGTCCCCACAGCGGCAGGCTGTTGCGGCATGATTTTACTTTTGACAAGTTTGTTGTGGGGGATAATTCTGATTTTGCCTATTCTGCGGCGCTATCTCTTGCCACTCATCGGAAAAATCAACAGACCAGTCTGTTCATGCAGTCAAACGTCGGAATGGGGAAAAGCCATCTTGCCCAGTCAATCGGGCATCATATTTTATCGAAATTTCCATCCGAGCGTGTTTACTATATTACGGCTGAAGATTTTACCAATGAAATGGTATATGCTCTCAGGCATGATCGCATTGAACAGTTTAAAGAAAAATACCGATACAATTGCGATGCACTACTCATTGAGGATGTTCATTTTCTAAGCGGCAAGGAGAGAACCCAACTGGAACTTTGTCTGACGCTGGATACATTACTGGACTCGGAAAAGAAGATAATTTTTTCAAGTTGCTATCTTCCGGCGGATATACCTAGGTTGCATGATAATTTGCGTTCACGCCTTTCCGGCGGTTTGATTTCCAGAATCGATCCGCCGAATTTTAGAACCCGGGTCAGGATATTGCAAAAAAAATGTCTTCAAAAAAATTATATAATGCCGAATTCGGTTACCGATTATCTGGCCGGAGAGCTCACAGAGAATGTGAGACAACTGGAAAGCGGGCTTATCGGAGTGGCCGTTAAATCTTCCCTGCTGGGGAGTTCCATTGATATTCATCTGGCCGAAAGCGTAGTTGAAAATATTGCCCGTCGTAAAAAAGATATCACCCTGGATGTAATTAAAAAAATTGTGAGCAAGTATTATAATGTGCCGGTTAAAGATCTTGTTTCACCTTCCCGCAAGCAGAAAATAGTCAAACCGCGTCAAATTGCCATTTATCTGGCACGCAGGTATACGGACCAGCCTCTCCAGGCTATCGGGAAAAGTTTTAACCGTTATCATGCGACCGCCATCCATGCCATCAGTTCCGTAGAGCGGGGGCTGAAAGAAAGCGCCCGAATCCAGGAACATGTGAAATTTTTCAGCAAAAAACTGGAATCCGGCAGCTTTTAGGCCTCTGCCATCCTATCGTTCGGACCGGCAGGCTCGTTTTATCTCGAAAATATTCAATTACTTAAGATAGAGGAAATATACCCATTGTGTTTTGCCGAAAACGCAAAGATTTTACAAGTACGCAACTCCTTATTGTACTTTCATGAACATGATTTCGGACGCTACCAGCTCTTCCAGAATTTCCATACGATCCTGCTGATCTCCCTCAATCGCACATCTTAGATTTACGGCACACAGCCTGGTGCAAATCGGATCTGTTTTATTAAAATTGCCAAAACACCCGATGTGATCATCGAGTGTTTTTTTGTCGAAAGGTCTGCTCATATTTTACCCTCTATTGCCAATAATGATAGCATCTCATTATGAATTTGTCTGTTGGTCGCCAGGATTTCCTTATCCTCTATTCTATATGTTCGGTCAGAAAAATCGGTTACCCGTGCCCCGGCTTCGGTTGCAATCAGTAGCCCGGCCGCAGTGTCCCATGGTTTGAGATTTTCTTCCCAGTAGCCATCAAAACGGCCGCATGCAACAAAACATAGATCCAGCGCGGCAGAGCCCAGTCTTCTGATTCCGCGGGCCGCTTTCAGACAATGGGAAAACCGTGTCATCAGTTCAGGAAAAACAGGCTGTACATCATAGGGGAAACCGGTCACCAGTAAACTGTCCTGAACGATTTTAGAATTGGAAACCTGAATCGGATTTCCATTAAGCATGGCACCGCTGTCCTTTATGGCTGAAAAAAGTTCGCCGCTTTCCGGATTCAAGACAATGCCGGCCACAATTTCCTGCTTGAAAGAAAATGCAATGGAAATTGAAAATATCCCCACGCCATGGGCGAAATTGGTGGTGCCGTCGAGAGGATCGATGATCCATTGGCAATCATTTTCTCCCTTTTGGGCGCCGCTTTCTTCAGCCAGAATGGCATGTTCGGGATACTGGGCGCGGATGGTTTGAATGATTGCCTTTTCCGATTCGATATCGGCATTGGTAACCAGATCGGTTATATTCTTTTTTTGAATATTTAAAACTTTGCCGAATTGACCGCGCAGTACTTCAGCACCTCTGTCGGCTGCCGCCATACCGACTTTTGTCACTGTTTCAAGATTCATAAGGAAGTAAACCTATATTTTTTTTAACCGGTATGTCAACAGGTTTGTCATGTTTTTGATGAGTGGCGTAAGGGTTGCAGATTTGTTAGCCGAGATCGCTGTGCCCCTCAATCGCTGCTCAAGGTTTTTAACGGTTTCCAGGTCTATTCGATCCATTTTATTTAAAACCCGGATGGTCGTAATTTTCTGCAGTTTGAGTTGGCCGAGAATTTTTTCGACCGATTCGATTTGATTTTCAAAACGCGGATTGCTGATGTCGATGACATGCAGCAGCAGTTCGGCATTTTCAAGTTCTTCGAGGGTGGCCCGAAAAGCAACCAGCAGGTCCCGGGGAAGGTTTTTGATAAATCCCACCGTATCGGTGACAATCACTTCCATGTCGCGGGGAAACTTCAATCTCCTGCTTGAGGGGTCCAGCGTGGCAAATAGCTGGTTCTCAACCAGAACGCTGCTGTTGGTAAGTGTATTTAAAAGGGTCGATTTCCCGGCATTGGTATATCCGATGATGGAAATAACCGGCAGGCCTTTTTTATGGCGTTTGGATTTTTGCTGTTTTCGACGACGGGATACAAGCGTCAGTGACTTTTCCAGACGTTTGATGCGGTCGCGAACGCGCCGGCGGTTTATTTCCAGTTTGGTTTCTCCGGGGCCTCGCCCGCCGATACCGCCGGTAAGACGGGACATGGCGGTGTTCCGGGTCACCAGACGGGGCAGCAGATATTTGAACTGGGCCAGTTCGACCTGCAGTTTTCCTTCTCGGGACTTTGCCCGCTGGGCAAAGATGTCAAGAATCAATTGGGTTCGATCGATCACTTTCAGGTCAATTTTGTCGGTAATGGATCGGATCTGGGAGGGGTTTAATTCTTGATCAAAGATAATCAGGCCGGCTCCCTGATGCAGAGCACGGATCGCCAATTCCTTGAGTTTGCCAAGCCCCATGAGATAGCGTGGATCTGCCTTGCGGCGTTGCTGAATGATGGTTTCAGCGACATCTATGCCGCTTGAGGCGGATAGCTCTGCAAGTTCCATGAGTGAATCCATGGCTGCATTTTTAGGCAGTGATGTAACACTGATGAGCAGCGCTTTTTCTTTGTTGGGGTCGGCCTTATATAGACGCCCTGTTTGGGCAAGTTCGGCCTCCAGTGCACGGATAAGATCCAAACACCCGATATCCAGTTGATGCGGTGAGATAGGCGGAATCAGTTGGTATGGGGTTTTGTCTCTGTTGTGAGGAAGGATATGGCCGGCATGGATCTTGTCAGGGCTGCCGTCGCTTTTAATTGTAATGGCGGCTATCAAATCGAGCCTCAGCAGGGACAGATCCGTGAGATCATCATTGGTCAATCCGTCGCTTCCAAAGCTGGTGTGAATGCAGCGCAGACCTCTTAAGCGATCTGCGGAGATCCTGTAATCACTGATATCGGGAATCATAATTCCCTGATTGTTTCCAATGATTACATGGATGATTTTTCCCTGACGGTTTATCATCAATCCGATTTGACGGCCTGTTTCGACGGACAACCGGCTAAGGTCGAGGCTTAAGTCTGCAGTTATGATGAATTCCGGAGGAATGCGGCGGCGGTATAGATTCTCAAGTTTACGAATCTGATCCGATTTAAGGCCTTTGAGATTCCCGAAAAGTTTTTTCATATTAGAATAAAGTCAGGTCGGATTACTGCTGACTGTTTATGCTATATCGTCAGGTGCCAGCGATTCAAAGCGGGTATAGGTATTTAAAAAAGCCAGATGAACGGTTCCTACAGGACCATTGCGCTGCTTGGCAAGGATGAGCTCGGCTTTTCCCCGGTTGGGATTATTGCTGTCTTTGTTATAAACATCATCCCGGTAGATGAAAGCCACGACATCGGCGTCCTGTTCAAGAGCCCCCGATTCTCTTAAATCGGAAAGCATGGGGCGCTTCTCACCGCGTTCTTCGAGTTTGCGGTTAAGCTGTGACAGGGCTACGATGGGGATGTTCAGCTCTTTTGCCAGGCCCTTGAGGGATCTTGATATTTCGGAGATTTCAAGGTCACGTCGTTCGGCTGAGGAGCGTCCCTTCATAAGCTGCAGGTAGTCGATCAAGATCAGTCCGATATCTTTATCCATTTTCAACCGGCGGGCTTTGGCCCGGATTTCAATAGCTGAAATACTTGCGGAATCATCAATAAAAATTGGTGCATCCGATAAAATCGAGCCTGCATCCGTCAGCTTGTCCCAGTCATCACGGCCGAAAAAACCGCTTCGCAGTCGATTGGAGTCGATTCGTGCTTCGGAACACAGCATGCGCATGCTCAATTGCTCCTTTGACATTTCCAGCGAAAAAATAGCTACTGCCGTATTTGCATCAACGGCGGCGTTTCTTGCGATGTTAAGGGCCAGTGAAGTCTTGCCCATACTGGGCCGGGCCGCCAGGATGATCAAATCCGACGGCTGGAGACCGGACGTGATGGTGTCGAGCCGGGAAAATCCGGTTGAAACCCCGGTTACCAAGGCCTTGTTGGCCTGTCGTTCTTCGAGAGTCTCTATGTTTTTATCAATGAGCTGGTTTATGGAAAAGAAGGCCGGGTTGATTTTGTGCTCTGAAATTTCAAAAACAGAGGATTCTGCAAAGTCAATAACTTCATCAACATCATCCTGTTCTTCAAAACATTTTTTTACGATTGCATTGGCTTTTTCAATCAGACGACGCAAACTGGCTTTGTTGTGAATAATCCGGGCATAATGAACAGCATTCACCGCGAGCGGAGCGGTGTCCACAATAGACGGAAGATAGGTTGCGCCGCCGATTTGTTCAAGTTCCCCTCTATTTTTTAGAATTTCTGTGAGAGTTACCAGATCACACGGTTCATTTTTGGTGAATAATTCAGAAATTGCCGCAAAGATTTTCTGGTGGGCCGATCGGTAAAAATCTTCAGGCTTAAGGATATCAAGCACTTCAAAGAGAGTTTCATTGTCAAGTAAAATGGCACTGATAATCGACTCCTCGGCCTGGATACTTTGCGGAGGCAGAGCATGTCGGGATGGATTTACAGGAGTCGTTGAATGGGGTTGTGCCATTTGCCTATTATATACCTCATGGGGCGGGAGTTGCGGTTTTTTTGCTCAGGGTTTCGATAAAACCGCTGCTGTTTATTTTTGGGTCTTTTGGTCGCTGCCGATTGTTTACCTGAAGCGCAACAAATAATAACCTTTTGCGAGGTTATGTGAATACCTCAAGGCAGAATGCCGGTGGCCGTTCTATTGAAACAGCTTGAATGAACAGCGGTACAAATTAAAACACCGCCGGCCTCATACTATAATTCCGGTTATAGCCTGAGGCCGCAGTGATTTATTCGGGAATGATTTCAACCGTAATTTCAGGCTCTACTTCTCTGTAGATTCTGATGGGGATTTTGAAGGTCCCGATATTTTTAATGGGCTCACTGAGCATGATCATTCTTTTTTCAATTTCGACTCCCTGTTCAGTCAGGGCGTTGATGATATCTCTTGATGATACGGATCCGTATAGGCGGTCTTCATCACTGACCTTGGCGGGTATTGTGCATACAACGCCTTCGACCCTTTTTGCCATCTCTTCAGCAAATTCTTTTTCTTTGGCGATTTGAAGCTCGAACTTATTCTTTTCCTGCGCCATCATTTTGCGATTTTGCGGTGTGGCCGGGACAGCCTTGTTTTGAGGCAGAA
>CAYQNS010000034.1:0-27796 GCA_964418755.1 uncultured Desulfobacteraceae bacterium | reverse complement strand
GTGAAATGATGACCTTTGACAATATATTGAAATTATTGTACTAATTGCTAAAAGCTAACTGCTGATAGCTCAATTTAGGTAACAACAAGGCCTGATTATGAAAAAAGAAGATACGGAATATTTTAAAAATTTATTAAACAGTCGGCTGCAGGAACTTTTGGACCACGGAAATGATACTGTTTCAGGCATGACCATACCGAAAGAAAATTTTCCAGACCCCACCGATCGGGCGTCACTTGAGGCCAACAGAAATTTCATGCTGCGTATCAGAGACCGCGAGCACAAGCTTATTAAAAAAATTAAAAATGCCCTGGATCGTATTGAAAAAGGGACGTTCGGCGTTTGCGAAAGCTGCGGGGAAGATATCTCCATCGAGCGGTTAAAAGCCCGCGCGGTCACAACGCAATGTATCGACTGTAAGATTAAAGAAGAAGCACAGGAAAAAGCCCTTGGACTGTAATCCTACCCCGGGGATTGATCTTCATATTCATTCAACCGCTTCCGACGGCACCCTCACGCCCGCTGAAATCATTGCCCTGGCCAGAAAGCTGCATCTGAGAGCCATTGCAATCACCGATCACGATACGATTGAAGGCTCGCGCGCGGCACTGGATATCGATAGGCCGGATACGCTTGATTTTTTGACCGGTGTTGAAATCAGTGCCAACCCTCCGGCGGCATGTCCCTGCTCAGGAAGCCTGCATATCCTGGGATACGGCATTGATTTAAAACATCTGGAATTGAATCAAATGCTTCGAAGGCTGCAAGAATCCAGAAGAGATAGAAACCCTCGTATTATCAGGCTTTTAAGCGAATTGGGAATCTTTTTAACGGCAGATGATATCAAGCTTAAACCCGGCCAGAATCAACTGGGACGACCTCATATTGCCAAAGCCATGGTGCAAAAAGGCATTGTTTCATCCATAGGCGAGGCGTTTGATAAATACCTGGGTACGGATCGGCCGGCATATGTAAATAAATACCGGATGGAATCCCACGAGGCTATTGGAATCATTCTGGCTGCCGGAGGCGTTCCGGTACTGGCCCATCCGGTCCTTATTAAGTTCAAGGCTGATGCCTCCCTGGAAAATTTGATCGGTACGTTGAAAACAATGGGGCTTAAGGGAATGGAAGTCCTTTATTCTGAACATTCCGCCGCTTTAACCGCTGCCTATACTGCCTGTGCAAAACGCCACGGGCTTTTGATAACCGGTGGAACCGATTTTCACGGCACCTTAAAACCGGAAATTCAAATGGGCTGCGGCCGGGGGGATCTGTATATACCCTATGAGATCTACACTCAATTGATCAATTCAGGATGCTGAAATTTGAAATTAAATAACGCATTTGCATACTTCTGATTTTCCCGGGTTCAAGTTTTAAATTTCCAGTTTCACCGCCAAGATACTAAATCAACAAAGTATAAACTATTTTTGATTTGTCAGGAAAGATGACAAGAAACGTATCTTTTTTGTAAACCCGATTGCCCCTGAAACAGCGATTAAGAATAATTCATGGAAGCTGACCAACTTCATACCCTTGAAGAAAGCATTTCCTATTACTTTAAAAATCCTGACCTGCTGGCCGAGGCCTTGCGTCACAGCTCTTTTGTAAACGAGCATGTCGACATTGCTCTGAGAGACAATGAACGCTTTGAGTTTCTTGGAGATGCGGTTTTAAATCTTGTTATTGGAAATTTGCTGATGGAAAAATATCCCGACCTGCACGAGGGGGACCTTTCGCGGATGCGGGCCAACCTGGTCAATGAACTTACTCTGGCGTCCATCGCCAGAACTGCAGAGCTTGGAAAATTCATTCAACTCGGCCGGGGCGAAATCCAGACCCACGGGCAGGATAAAAATTCCATTCTGGCGGACGCCCTTGAAGCCCTTATCGCGGCAATTTACCTTGACGGTGGATTTGAGGCCGCGTTTGCATTTATCGACAATCGCTTTCATGACCGACTTTCTTTCATTATCCACTCTGCTTCAGATCATGACTACAAAAGCCGCCTGCAGGAACTTGCCCAGCTCACCTACAGGGTTACGCCGCAATATAAAGTTGTTAAAGAAAGCGGACCGGACCACGATAAAGTATTCAATGTCCGGCTCGCAATTCATGAATTGGTTGCAGAGGGCCGGGGCAAAAGCAAAAAATCAGCAGAGCAGGATGCGGCTCGAAGGGCCCTTGAACGCCTTGAATTTAAAAAATAACATGTTTTGCTCGCACTCCATATCGGTTTCCGAAAAAATTCAAAATCGCCCGCTGGTTATTCCGGTTTTCATACCCCATGCCGGATGTCCCCATCAATGTGCTTTCTGTAACCAGATGTCCATTACAGGGGAGAAACCCCGCCTGCCTTCTGACCGGGAACTCGAAAAACAAATTGAAACGTTTCTCAGTTACAGGAAAGACCACCGCACCGGGGTGCAGGTGGCATTTTACGGTGGAAATTTTCTCGGGTTGAAATACGAGGCGATTTTGCACCTGCTCGCCGAAACCACCCGGTTTGTAAAAGACGGCCGGATTGACAGCATTCGATTTTCTACACGACCGGATACCGTCGATACGGCCCGGCTTGATATCATCCGTGAGTTTCCGGTAAAAACCATTGAACTTGGAGTCCAGTCCATGGACGACAGGGTCCTGGCCCTGGCTGAACGCGGCCATACGGTACAAGATACCTGCGATGCGTTTACGCTTTTACACGAGCGCAACTATGAAATCGGCGCTCAGATGATGGTCGGTCTGCCCGGCGATACCCATTGTCGGGCCATTGATACCGGTCGCTTAATTGCCGCTCTCAAACCGGCTTTTGTCAGGATTTACCCCACGGTTGTTCTTGCAGGCAGCCGTCTGGCCCGATGGTACAAAACCGGAAAATACGACCCTCTGTCACTGGACGACTGCGTTACCCTGGTTAAAGAGCTGTATATTGCGTTTCACCGGCAAAATATTCCGGTTATCAGAATGGGGCTTCAGGCTTCCGAAGATCTTGACCGGGAGGCAACCGTTCTGGCCGGGCCGTACCATCCCGCCTTTGGTCATCTGGTCTATTCTGAAATTTTTCTTGACCGGGCGGCCGCCTTACTGGAAAACCGCCCCCTCGGCGGCGGTTTTGCCGTGACACTGGCGGTTCACCCGAACAGTATCTCCCGCATGCGCGGATTAAAAAACAAAAATCTCGCTATTTTGAAGAAAAAATACAATATAACCGGAATTCATGTCCTGCCCGACCCTTCCGTGCGAAACGATCAGGTCAAAGTTGTACTATCTTGATGTAAACCGGGCAGTTGTTTGATTGTAACAATAACTATTTTAAACCGGAGATTTCGTTCATGAAGCTCAGGTCAATTCTGTTGATTCTGTCTTTACTGGCTTTTTTGTCCGCCTCAATTGGCGGGTATCTTTACTATTCGTCCCTAAAGAAAGCTGCCTTCATGGAGGCTGAGCGCCAGGCGGTGGCGCGTGTTCAGGCGATAAAGAAAAATCTCTCTTCCTTTCTGTCGGAAAATATAAAACCGGTAAGGGCTCTGGCCGGGATGAAAGAACTCAGACAGACCCTGATCCGGTCGGATGATGAAATCGCACTGGAAAATGCAAATGTCATTCTCGACCATTTTAATGAGACTTTGGAGGTTGAAGTCTGTTACCTGATGGACCGTGGGGGGAAAACCATAGCTTCCAGTAACCGTGATGCTCCTGATAGTTTTGTGGGGAAAAATTTTGGCTTTCGCCCATATTTTAAACAGGCGATCCATGGGAAACCGGCTATCTATCTTGCCCTTGGCGTTGCATCAGGGAAACGGGGTTCCTATTATAGCCATCCGATTTATACAAACTCACAAAATGCACCTTTGGGAATTGTTGTTATCAAGGCATCTATTGAACTCATTGAAAAAGAGATAGAAACATCCCATAACAAAATAGTACTGGTAACCGACCCTCATGGCGTTATTTTCATATCGAATCGCAAAGAATGGCTTTATCATTTACTGTGGAAATTTTCTTCCGAACAAATTCCTCAAATTGCCGAATCACGACAGTTTGGCAAAGGCCCCTGGAAGTGGACCGGCATGGAGTCAAAGGGAGATTATATTGTAGATCGCCGGGGAAACAGGTACCTGATCCACCGCGCAGGAGTTACAAATTATCCCGGATGGAATATTATTCATCTCAGTAGCCTCAAGGCCATTTCGAAAACGGTTTCAGATCCTTTCATCAGGATAATGGGACCGATTGTTTTGACATTATGTGTTCTAATCGGAATATTGGTTTTTTTCCTTTACAGGACGGCAAGCATAGAAATAATTCAGCGGAAATCGGTTGAAAAAGCTCTGCGTGAAAGTGACGAACGATACCGTTCCATCTATCACAACACGCCTGCAATGCTCCATTCTGTTGATACAAAAGGGAGGCTGGTCAGTGTAAGTGACCATTGGGTCGAAGCGCTTGGTTATGAACGCGAAGAGGTAATCGGGCAAAAACTGACCCGGTTTTTTACTGAAACCTCGCGTCTTCATGCGGAAAAAAATATCTTTCCTGAATTTTTTAAAACCGGAATTTGTAAGGATATTCCATATCAGTTTGTTAAAAAGGATGGCAGCACAATAGATGTCCTTCTTTCCGCTATAGGAGATAGATCTGCAGGTGGGAACATTGCCCGATCCCTTGCCGTCTCGATGGATGTTACCGAGCGGAACATAGCGGAGGAAGCCCTTAAGCGGGCAAAGGAAAAGCTTGGCCAATATTCGAAAGATCTGGAACGGCAGGTCAAAAACAGGACAAGAGAAATTTCAAGCATCCTTAAATACACACCTGCCGTCGTCTATATTAAAGATGAGCGAGGCAGGTACATTTTGGTAAATTCCCGGTACGAAGAATTATTTGACGTGCAAAACGATGCGGTTAGAGGAAAAACCGATTATGAAATTCTGCCCGAAGAGGTTGCGGACCAGTTCCGCACGAACGATCTGAAAGTCCTGTCTGAAAAACGTTCGTTTCAGACAGAGGAACATATCCCTCAAAATAAAGTAATTCACACATACCTTTCCGTAAAATTTCCAGTTTATGATGAATCGGGTGCCGTAAGTGGTGTATGTTCAATTTCGACAGATATGAGTGCTGTTAAACGGGTTCAGGACCAACTCAGACGACTGTCGGGCAGCATCATGGCCAACCAGGAAAAGGAAAGATCTGCAATTGCACGTGAACTCCATGATCAGCTTGGCCAAGTGCTGACAGCTCTACGTATGGACTTGGTCTGGATTCGAAAGCGTCTTAAAGAGACTGACCCCGGCGCTGTAGAACGCGCCTTGACAATGTGCAGCCTGATCGATAAAATTATTAAGGATGTGCGAAGCATGGCGTTCCGTCTGCGGCCGGGCGTGCTTGACGACCTGGGACTTGTCGATGCGCTGGAATGGTACACAATCGATTTTGAAAAACGCATCGGCATTACATGTGTTTTTGAACATGCGAAGGTTTCGGTTACAAATGATACCGTTGCCACTGCATCCTATCGCATCGCCCAGGAAGCTTTAACCAATGTAGCGCGCCATTCCTTTGCCGACCGGGTTGATGTTGCTTTGGGGACGGAAAAAGGCATATTGACACTGGCGATTGTTGACAATGGTCGTGGATTCAATGCCCTTGAATTGTCGGAATCCGAATGCCTTGGGGTGGCCGGCATGCGGGAGCGAGCAAGTCTGGCCGGGGGAATCCTGGAAGTTCAATCCCGCCCGGGAAAAGGCACCCGGGTATATTTCAAGGTGCCCCTTAACGGACGGAATTCAAAATAGGGATAAATAATGATCAAGGTTTTGCTTGCCGACGATCACAGCATTGTAAGGGCCGGGCTTCGTCGGATTGTTGAAGAGAGCGGAGATATGCAAGTCATTGCTGAAGCCGCTGACGGCAGGGAAGCCATTCAGAAGGTCCACAAAACATCCCCGGATGTTGCGATTATCGATATTTCCATGCCGGGTCTCGATGGTCTGGAAGTGATCAGCCAGCTTAAATTGTACTACCCTGATCTGCCGCTTCTTATTTTAACGATGCACGAAGAAGGACAATATGTGGTTCGGGCGATAGAAGCAGGCGCTATGGGTTATATTACCAAACAGTCTGCTCCGGAGCAGCTTGTAAAAGCCATACGAAAAGTTTTTTCCGGACATCGCTACTTGACGGATGAAGGTGCGGAGGCCCTGGCTCTCAGTGTAGCCAGGGGAACCCATGGCCGGTCGCCCCTTGATTCGCTTTCCATGAGAGAGCTCCAGGTATTGAGACGCCTTGCATTGGGGCACACCAATCGCGAAATAGCCAATGCTTACGGTATCAGCATTAAAACTGTGGACACATACAGGTTCCGTTTATTAAAGAAACTCAACCTGAGAAATAATGCCGAACTTTCCCGTTTTGCCATTCACAATAATCTTATCGATACGTAGAATTCGCCCCTTATTGTAAGAAAATTTCTTACAACAAAATCAGAAATAGTCGGATTGACACCATTTTGCCTGCCTGCTAATCATATTAATATGTATTTTCGGATAATTTTATTCTGCATTACGTCATTACTGATAAATGATACCATACCTGATGAATTCGTAAAAAATTAAGTTCATCAGGTTTCAGGTGTACCGTTTTATGTTTTAGGTTAATGATATTATTTGTTTTAACAAAGGCTTAAATACCAAAACCTAAAACGTTTCGTAAAAAGTGGTTTTTAATTTTTTGCGAGACCATCATACATACCTATTCACAATATTAAAGGAGGAGGATCTGATGAAAAAGTCAAAAATGTTAGTCGGATTAATTGTAGCTGTTTCTCTAATTTTTACTTTTGGGGCATCCCAATCTATGGCCGCCGATACAATAAAGGTGGGAATTGTTTTGCCGCTCACCGGAAAACTGGCCAAGTTTGGAGAGATTGAACATAAATCTTTTCTCATAGCACTGAAGGAGATCAATGCTGCAGGAGGCGTAAACGGCAAGAAGATAGAACTGATTATCGAAGATACTATGGGCAAACCGGATGTTGGACGTTCAGCCATTGAAAAGCTGATCACCCAGGATAAAGTTGTGATGTTAGGCGGCGGTTATTCCAGTTCCGTGACATGGGCAACCATTGCCGTGGCCCAGCAGAACAAGGTTCCGTTTCTGGTTAACACCGGTTCTGCTGATAAAATTACAGAGCAGGGATGGGAATACATCTTTCGGCTGAATCCACCTGTTAGTGAGTATCCGGGTGCATTTGCATCATTTTTAGAAACAATTGCAACCGATGTTAAGACCGTTGCGATTCTTCATGAAAATTCTCTCTTCGGTCAATCCGGTTCAAAGAAATTCGTCAAGAGATGTGAAGCACTTGGTCTGGAAGTTCTAATGAAAGAGGGTTACGAAGCCGGCGCCATTGATTTTAAACCACTGCTGATGAATGTCAAGGCCAAAAAAGCGGACCTGGTTTATATGATTTCTTATATTATGGATGCATCCCTGCTGATGCGACAATCCAAGGAACTCAACCTGAACCCCAAGCTTTTCGTGGGCGGTGCAGCCGGCTTCACCCTGCCTGAATTCAAGAAGAATGCAGCAAAAGCTTCAAATTATGTTTATTCCGCGACTCTCTGGACTCCTTCCGTGCCATATCCCGGCGCCCAGGCCTATTATGACCAGTTTGTCGAGATGTATAATGAACCAACCGAATATCACGGTGCTGAGGCATATTCAGCGATGTATGTAATTGCAGACGCTTTGAAAAGGGCGAAATCACTGACCCGCAAGGATGTCAGAAATGCCCTTGCAGATACCAACCTGATTACAGCCTTCGGCCCGGTCAAGTTTATCTCTTATGGTAAAAAGATCAATCAGAACAAACTTCCCACATTTCTGGTACAGTGGATAGACGGCAAGCTTGAGACAGTATGGCCTAAAAATGTTGCTACAAAGGATTTTATTTATCCGATACCTAAATGGAGTAAACGATAAGCAATAAAAGGGCGGGGTTTTCCCGCCCTTTTAGTTGACCACTCATCCAATAGTACAGGAGTTATTTTATGGAGATTTTTCTGCAAACCCTGGTGGCCGGAATTTTAAAAGGCGGCCTTTACGGCCTCATCGGCCTGGGTATGAGCCTGATTATGGGTGTAATGGGTATTATTAACCTGGCTCATGGCCAATTGATGATGGTGGCCATGTACGTTACCTTTGTTTTATCCCATTATCTGGGTATAGATCCGTATCTATCGCTTTTCGTCAGTATGCCTGCTCTGTTTCTTCTGGGTGTTGTGATTCAAAAATATACGCTCAACCCACTTATGGAAGTAGATTCGATTTTACCTGAAAACCAGGTGCTGATGACCGTTGGGATCGGGATGGTGTTGACTGAAATTGCCAGGTTTATTTTTACTTCGGACTACAAATCGGTTCAAACGAGCTATTCCGATGCAACATTTTTTCTTGGAGAGATCTCTTTCAGCATAGCCCTTGTCATTTCTTTTTTTATCGCCGTAGGATTTACGCTGTTTATGTTCTGGTTTTTACTGAAAACGGATATCGGAAGATCGATTCGCGCCACTGCCCAGGATAAAGATGCAGCATTACTGATGGGCGTTAATTCCAAACGCATAACGGTTATTACGTTCGGCCTTGGTTCGGCACTCGTAGCAGCCGCCGGCACCGTGCTGATGCCCATATATTACCTGTTCCCGGATATAGGCGGGCCCTTTACCCGAAAAGCTTTTGTAATCACGATACTGGGTGGTTTAGGGTCCACGGTGGGAGCGATTTTCGGCGGGTTGACCCTGGGCCTGGCCGAAGCCTTTGGCGCCACTTACATCGGTATGGCTTATGATGACATGATCGGTCTTTTAATTTTCATCCTGGTGCTATTGTTTTTACCCGGTGGTTTCAAGCGTTTGACCAAGATTTGATGGCGTCGTAGAAAGTCCCATCTACTGCGTTGCAGCGGTTTTTCAGACACTCGGCATACTACATGTATTGCTTCGTCCCCGAAAAACCACTGCGCTTTGTATATGAAACTTTCTACTTAGCCATCGGTTATACTTTAATTAAGAGGAAAAGCATGAAAAAATTTATGCCTTTGATTCTGCTCATCATTCTGATCATCTTTCCCCTGGTGTATCAAAACGCCTATTACCAGCATCTTATGATCCTGGTTT
Source organism: uncultured Desulfobacteraceae bacterium (assembly GCA_964418755.1). GTDB lineage: Bacteria > Desulfobacterota > Desulfobacteria > Desulfobacterales > 4572-123 > 4572-123. The sequence goes on along the minus strand of CAYQNS010000034.1, from coordinate 18,614 downwards.
TCATATGGGTGGCGATCGGTTCAGGTTGGAACGTGATTGCAGGTTTTACAGGCCAGGTATCTTTCGGCGATGCCGCATTTTTCGGCACAGGGGCCTATACGGCAGGACTTCTGGCGCATCATTTTGGAATTTCGGCATGGTGGGGAATGGCGTTTGGGGGTATAATGGCAATGGCCGTTGCTTTTCCTTTCGGATGGATCTGTTTTCGGCTGAGAGGTGCCTATTTTGCACTTGCGTCCCTGGCCTTAAATGAGGTGTGCCGGCATATTGCCACCATTGCAGAACCTTTGACACAGGGCATGGTAGGCATATTAATCATGCCCACCTTTGTTTCAAAAATACCCTATTATTATATTGCTCTTGCTCTGGCGGTTGTGTCGCTTATATGTGTTCAGGTCGTAATGCAATCCAAGTGGGGGTATTATTTTCTTTCCATTCGTGAAGACCAGGATGCTGCGGAAAGCCTGGGAATCGATACCCATCGCTATAAAATGGTTTCTTTGAACATAGCGGCGTTTCTTACCGGTATGGCCGGGGCGCTGTTTATGAATTATATGGGCTTTATCGATCCTGAGGTTGTCTTCTCTCTCCATGACATTTCGATTATGGCAATTCTGGTGGGGATTGTTGGTGGTGTGGGAACTATTTACGGTCCGGCTGTCGGGGCCTTTGTAATGGTAGGTATTCATGAATTTTTCAGAACCGGTTTTTTCGGGTTTTTCAAAGGACTGGCAGCATTAACAGGCTCGGATGTTCTTAATATTGCGGCCAAGTATATATCACACGCCCACGTCTTGGGGTTCGGGATTCTGGTTGTTCTGGTTATTTTGTATCTGCCAAATGGTATTGTAGGTGACTGGAACAAGCTTATCGGCAGATTTTTCTCAATTAAAAAGAAGGAGGCAGCCACTTGATTTTATTTGAAGTCAAGAATTTGGTTAAACATTTTGGCGGTCTGGCAGCGGTTGATAATGTATCCTTTCAGGTTGAAAAGGGAGAAATTTTCGGCCTGATCGGCCCGAATGGTTCCGGTAAAACAACAATCTTCAACTGTATCAGCAGCTATTTTCCCGTCACAAGTGGAAATATTTCTTTTCAGGGCCGGGATATAACGGGCATGAAGACCAACAAAATATGCAAAATCGGCATCGGCAGGACATTTCAGGTGGTAAAGCCATTGGGCAGATTATCGGTGCTGGACAATGTAATTGCGGCAGCCTTTTCCAAGGCTCAAACCAAGCATGAGGCTCGTGATATTGCTATGGAGACCCTGGAATTTTGCGGGTTATTACACCGAAAAGATGTGATAGCCAGAAGCCTTCCCATCGGAGAGCGAAAGCGCCTTGAAATTACCCGGGCCATGGCAACCCGCCCCGAACTGTTATTGCTGGACGAAACTGCGGCAGGCCTGAATCCCACGGAACTTTTCGGCGCCATTAAGCTAATCAAGAAAATTCGTGATAAGGGGGTAACCATCATTATTGTAGAGCATATCATGAAGGTTATTATGACCATATCCGACCGCATCCATGCCATTAATTTCGGTCAAACCATTGCGGAAGGAATACCTGAAGAGGTGTCCAATAACAGGGCGGTAATTGAAGCTTACCTGGGAGAAGACTATGCTCATAGTTAAAAATATTGATGTTTTTTATGGTGATCTGCAGGTTCTCTGGGATGTGTCGTTCGAGGTCCGGGAAGGAGAAATCATTGTACTGATCGGTGCCAACGGTGCCGGAAAATCAACGACTATCAAGACTATTTCTTCATTGTTGCTACCCAGAAAAGGAAGTATCGAGTTTAATGATATCCGACTGGATCTCTTGCCGCCCCATAAAATAATAGAACAGGGGATTGTTCATGTTCCGGAAGGAAGACGTCTATTTCCCGAAATGTCTGTAGAAGAAAACCTTATTATGGGTTCAATCCATGGCAAGGCCAAAGCAAAACGTTTTGAGACAATGGAATATGTTTTTACGCTTTTTCCGAGGCTGGAAGAAAGAAGGAATCAGTCGGCTGGGACTCTTTCCGGCGGTGAGCAGCAAATGGTTGCCATAGGAAGAGGCCTTATGTCTCTGCCGAAAATTATGATGTTTGATGAACCATCCTTAGGCTTAGCGCCCATTCTGGTTCAGGAAATTTTTGAAATGATCAAAAGAATAAAAGAAGAGGGAGTAACAATTTTGCTTGTTGAGCAGAATGTAACACAGACCCTTGCCATGTGTGACCGGGCTTATGTGCTGGAAAACGGACGGATCGTGCTGGAAGGCACCGGTAGTGAGCTTATGGCGAATGAACAGGTAAAGGCGGCCTTCCTGGGAATTTAATCATGAGAGTCAATTTTAAAACGCCCCCGCCCCCTTTCGAAATTGGCTCCTGATAATTGTAGTTGAGTTGTTTTAATCTACTGCGGCCTTACATATCCAGTTTGAAAAATTCCTCCGCTTCTGTCACCTCGCCCGGTTTTTTTGTATATTCCGTGGGCGTAGTTCCCTCCTTGAAACATTCAAAAATCGTTTTTTTGGATTCGGAGATCGGCAGCAGGCCGGTTTCAGCATCAATTTTCGAAAAGATGACCTCCTCGGGCACCTGGAAGACCCTCACCGGTTTGTCTGCCAGTATTTTTTTCATAAACCCCAGCCAGATGGGGCTCGCTGCCCTTGATCCGGTTTCCGATTTTCCCAAAGACTTTTCCGTGTCAAAACCTACCCAGGTGCCGGTGATATAGCGCGGGGTATACCCGACAAACCATGCATCAAAAAGATTGTTGGTGGTTCCGGTTTTGCCGGCTGCCGGCCGCTTTAAGGCCCTGATTCTGTGGCCCGTGCCTTGTTTGACAACCCCTTCAAGCAGGTTTGTCATAATATAGGCCGTACTTTTATCGATGACCTTTTTCTTTACCGGATGCGCTTCTTCCAGTACATTGCCGTCGCGGTCTATAATTTTGGTAATAAATACCGAATCCACCAGATAACCCTGATTGGCAAATACGGAGTAGGCCCTGCTTAGTTCCAGCAACGACAGGCCGGAGGAACCCAGGGCCATGGAAAGGTCCCGGCTGATATCGGATGTAATTCCCAGCTTATGCGCATAGTCGATAGCGTAGTCGATACCGATGTCTTTCAGAATTTTAATGGTCACCACATTGCGCGATTTGACAAGGGCTTTGCGCAAAAGGGTCGGGCCATAAAATTTTTTCTTGTAATTCTTGGGTTTCCAGGTGAAATCACGCTCTTTATCTTCGTATACAATCGGGGAGTCAATGAGCATGGTTGCCGGCGTATATCCCTTGTCCAGAGCCGCCGCATAAATGACCGGTTTGAAAGCGGAGCCGGGTTGACGGCGTGATTGAATGGCCCGATTAAACTGGCTTTGCCTGAAATCCAGGCCCCCCACCATAGCCTTCACTTTACCGGTTTCGGTTTCGATACATAACAGGGCGGCCTGGGCTGTGGGCTCCTGTTCCAGTGCCAGTGCCCATTGCCGGGTCTCGGCATTTTCGGATTTGAGACGTACCTGGATAACATCCCCCCGGCTCAATACATCCCCGGGCCGACGGACTCTGGCCTGGTAGTAAGCAATTTCCGGATCAGGTGTTCTCGCCCACTTCATGTCGGTCAGGGCCATTACACCCTTTTCTTCACCCATGCTGACGCTCACGGTTTTTTTTTGGTCATCCACCGCCGTTACAACGCCTTTTAGGATCATGCCGGGTTCCAGAGGATTTTGCTCCCGCCCGGCAGCCAGAGTCTCGGAAAACGTCTCGATCTCCTCGGGAACGATGTGTTGCAACGGTCCGCGGAAACCCTGGCGCTTATCGAGATCTGTAAGCCCCCGCTTAATCTCTTTGCGAGCGATTTTCTGCATCTCGATATTGACCGCCGAATAAATCTTAAGACCCTCCCGGTACAATACATCCGTCCCGTATTTTTTCTCGATATAGCGCCGGATATGCTCCGTATACACCGGGACTTCTTCAATATACCAGTTTTTGCGGGGCTTGATATCAAGCTCGGTGTTGATGGCCTCGGTGGCCTCGATATTGGTAATATAATTTTCGGCAACCATTCGATTCAGTACATAAATCTGGCGTTCTTTGGCCCGCTCCGGATGCCGGAAAGGTGAATAGCGGCTGGGAGCCTGGGGCAGGCCCGCCAGGATGGCGCATTCGGCAAGATTCAACTCTGTTATGGATTTTCCGAAATAGTTTTCAGATGCAGCTTCCACACCATAGGCGGCGTGCCCCAGATAGATCTGGTTCAGGTATAAAAACAGGATCTCCTCTTTGGAAAAAATTTTATCGATGCGATAGGCTAAAATGGCCTCCTTGATTTTGCGTCGATAGCTTCTTTCGGGCGTCAGTAAAAAAGATTTTGTAACCTGCTGGGTAATGGTGCTACCGCCCTGGACAATGGTTCCGGCCTCCAGGTTCTTGAAAAAAGCCCTTATGATGCTCAGCAGGTCTATGCCCTTGTGTTTATAAAACCTGGAGTCTTCCGCCGCAACAAAGGCCTGAAGCAGTTTTTCGGGAATGTTTTCCAGGGGCACCACGATTCTTCTTTCCCTGCAAAATTCGGCGATTTTACGGTTATCATCCGAATATACCGTAGTAATAATGGGCGGTCGGTAATCGGCCAGCGAGGATATTTTGGGCAAATCCCGGCTTAGATAAAAATAGACGCCGGCCAATGCGCACCCACCGGCAAAGGCAGCAATGATTACAGACCAGACAGACCATTTGATGAATCTGAAGAAAAAACTTTTTTGTTTTTTACGGGCCCTTTTTTTTAATATTTGAGAAGCACTCTTTTTTTTCGACATAATAAAAAATCCGGTTAACAGGGTTGATATGATATTTTAAGCTAACACAAATCATTATTTGCGTCACTTATTAATTTCTCATCTCCATGTCCGGCAAGGAAATTGCGAAAAAATAATTGACTTTGCTGTTGTTACTAGTTAATAATTTTGGGTTTAATTGCTTGATTCTCTTTGCTTATGGATTTGCAGGTTTTTTGACGGCCGGCGGGGCTTGGCGGCAGAAAATTTTAGAAAGGTGCTGTTCAATGATAGAGCTTGATTTTGAAAAAACAGGCGGACTGATACCCGCCATAGTACAGGAGTATAAAACCGGCGAGGTTTTGATGCTGGCGTATATGAATCGATTGGCGTGGGAAGCAACCCTTGCCGGCGGCCAGGCAACCTACTGGAGCCGGAGCCGCAAGGAACTCTGGGTCAAGGGGAAGACATCCGGCAATCTGCAAATTGTAAAAGAGATCTGCATTGACTGCGATAATGATACGGTGCTTTTAAAGGTTGAACAGATCGGCGGGGCCGCATGCCATCTGGGATACAAAAGTTGTTTTTTTCGAAAAATTAAGGACGGATCACTGCAGATTTGCGGCAACCGTATATTTGATCCGGCGGAGGTATATACAAAATGAATGACAAGTTGAAACTCGGCATTCCCAAAGGAAGTCTGCAAAATGCCACCATTGCGCTGTTCAAACGTTCCGGCTGGATCATCAACGTGAACGGGAGAAGTTATTTTCCCGAAATAAACGATGCCACCATAGAATGCGCTATCTGTCGGGCCCAGGAGATGGCGGGTTATGTTGAAAACGGCACCCTGGATGCCGGTCTTACCGGTAAGGACTGGATTGCCGAAAACAATTCGAATGTCCATGTCGTGGCGGATCTGGTCTACTCCAAGGTAAGTTCCCGTCCGGCTCGCTGGGTAATTGCCGTGCCGTATGATTCCCCCATCAATACCATCGAGGATCTTAATGGGAAAACAATTGCAACCGAATTGATCGAGTTCACAAAGCGGTACTTTGCCGAGCGCAATATCGATGTAGACGTCCAATTTTCATGGGGCGCCACCGAGGCCAAGGTCGTTTCCGGCCTGGCGGACGCCATCGTGGAGGTCACCGAAACCGAAAGTACCATCAAGGCTCATGGTTTAAAGATCATCCATGAACTCATGTGGACCAATACGCAGCTCATTGCCAATCATGACGCCTGGAAAATGCCGGCAAAACGAGAAAAAATAGAGCAGATCGCCCTGCTGCTCAAGGGCGCCCTGCTGGGAGAGAAACTGGTCGGTATTAAAATGAATGTCCCTGAGGGCCGCCTTAAAAAGATCGTTTCCCTTCTGCCCAGCCTTAATGCACCCACGGTCGCTTCCCTTTACCAGTCTAACTGGTTTTCGGTTGAAACCGTAGTAGGGACGGATGTTGTCCGGGACCTGATTCCCGTGTTGCTGAAAAGCGGCGCCGAAGGTATTATTGAATATCCGTTGAACAAGGTGGTATAATAACAAATAAATCACAATGATTAAATTGAAAATGACAAACAACTTTAGATTCTTGGGTGTTGTAAATTGGGATTTGCAGCATACGCCTTTTTCAACGGCACCGGTTTATCCGGGTTGGTTGTCAGTTAATGATTTTTTAATACCACGGTTTGAACAGACCATAAAAGGCATAGCTGAACTCAGCACCAAAGGACATATTAAATGATCTCGAAGCGCACCCGGGAAATGACATCTTTCATTGTCATGGATGTTCTCGAAAAGGCCTGTGAAATGGAAAAACAGGGAGAACACATCATCCATCTTGAGGTGGGTGAACCTGATTTTGATACGCCCGAATGTGTCAAAGAGTCGGCCTGCAAGGCGATTAATGATGGATTTACCCATTACACCCACAGCCTCGGATTGATTGAGCTGCGGGAAGCCATCTGCGATTATTACCACGACACCTACAATGTGCGGGTAGATCCGGATCAGATTATCGTGACATCCGGGAGTTCCCCTGCAATATTCATGGCATTTGCCGCATTGCTCGAAAAAGGTGACCAGGTAATTGTCTCGGACCCGCATTATGCCTGCTATCCCAATTTTATCCGGTTTGTTCAGGGAGTGCCTGTTTTCGTTCCGGTGTATGAAGAAGACGGTTTCCAGTATCGCCCGAAAGTCATACAAAAAAATATAACAGATGCAACCAAAGCGATTTTTATCAACTCCCCTTCAAATCCCACCGGAAATCTTTTGTCTGCGGAAAGGATGAAGAAAATAGCAGGTTTTTCACCCTATATTGTTTCGGATGAAATTTATCACGGTCTGGTTTATGAGGGAAAAGAGCATTCAATCCTGAAATTTACAGACAGGGCTTTTGTATTAAACGGTTTTTCCAAACTGTTTGCCATGACAGGGTTGCGCCTGGGGTATCTGATCGCGCCTAAACATTTTGTTCGGGCCATTCAGAAAATTCAACAGAACTTTTTTATTTCCGCCAATGCAATGGTTCAAAAAGCCGCCATCAGTGCCCTGCTATACGCCGGCGATGATGTCCTGCGAATGAAGGAAACCTATAACCGTCGCAGAAAATTTATGATCCGACGGCTCAGGGAAATAGGTCTCGGCATTACCGTCGAACCCACCGGCGCTTTTTATGTGTTTGCCAATGCCGGACATATTACCGATGATTCCTATAAACTGGCCTTTGACATTCTGCAAAAGGCCCGGGTCGGCGTTGCGCCGGGCATTGATTTCGGCACGCAAGGTGAAGGTTATCTCCGGTTTTCATATGCCAATTCCATAGAAAACATTGCGGAGGGAATGAACCGGCTGGAGCAATATTTTTGATTGGTATTTTTCTATGTTTATCGATTATTTTTATAAATTAAAGGATGCGGGTATACCGGTCAGCCCCACCTCCTTTCTGACCCTGCACAAGGCCCTTGGCAGCGGGTTGATCAATTCCCTGGATGAATTTTATACTGCATCCAGGGCTATTCTGGTCAAGAGTGAGCGCTATTTTGATCTGTTTGACCAGATTTTTGCCCACTATTTTGAAGGAGCGGAAATGCCGGATCAGGAAGGTTTTGAGATTGATGAGATGGCCCGCGCCCTGCTGGATGCCTGGCTAAAGGATCCCAAAACCATAGCCGATACATTCGGTATCGACGAAGCAAAGCTCAGCAAGTTTTCACCCGAGGAGTTGATTGAGTATTTTAAGGAGCGTTTAAAGGATCAGACCGAAGAACACCACGGAGGCAATCGCTGGATCGGAACCGGCGGAACGTCGCCTGTGGGTCATTCGGGACACCATCCCGGCGGCATGCGGGTGGGCGGCGTGAGCCGCAATAAATCAGCGGTCAAAGTAGCTATGGAAAGACGCTACAAGGACTACTCCACCGGCGGTCCCCTGACCCAGGCCATGATCGGCGAAGCCTTGAAACGGTTGCGCAACATGGTTCCGTCCGGTCCCAAAGACAGGCTTGATATCGATGCCACCATCTACCGGACCATGAAAAACGCCGGCGATATCGAGATCGTCTTTGACCGCAGCCTGAAAGACAGGCTGAAGGTGATCCTGGCTATCGATAACGGCGGCTGGTCCATGGATCCCTATATACAGGTGGTGCAGACACTTTTTGATTATGCACGATCCCAGTTCAAGGATTTGAAGACCTATTTTTTCCACAACACCATCTATGATGTTTTGTGGAAAGATCCGGCCCGGAACAGCCGGCCTGTGCGGGTGGATGAATTGGTTCGGCGTGATCCTGAAACGCGGCTGATCATCGTGGGGGACGCCAGTATGGCCCCCTATGAGTTGATGGCCCGGGAGGGCTCGCTGTATATCGGTGAGCGCAGCGACCAGCCCGGTATCGAACGGCTCAAGCTATTGGCCAAAACATTTTCGCATTGTGTCTGGCTGAATCCCGTGTCATCGCGCATGTGGAATTATACCCGGACCATCACTATGATCCGTCAAATTTTTCCCATGTATGAGCTCTCCCTGGATGGCCTGGATATGGCGATTTTTAAATTGATGGAAAAATAGGGATTCGGAAAATTTTTCAATCTATCCCTGAAAATCCATGGAATTGATATTGTATAATCGGCAGGTATTTTCAAAGATTATGTCTGCCAGAGATTCGGGATCCTGACCACGGACCGCAGCCAGTCTGAGCAGGGTGGATTTGACAAAGGCAGGTTCATTGCGCCGATGGCGGTTTTTTTCAGGGGCGGGTGTAAGGTAGGGAGCATCGGTTTCCACCAGAAGCCGGTGCCTGGGAATCAGGGGCACCATGGTGCGCAGGTCGGCCCCGCGCTTTTGCAGAGTCAGTATTCCTGTGATGCCGATATAAAGGCCGAGTTCCAGATATTGTTCAAGTTCCGATAAGCTTCCGCTGAAACAGTGGATCACTCCCTTGATACCGGACGGGTACCTGCTTTTCAGGATCTCCAGGAGCCGGCCATGGCTGTCTCTTTCATGAAAAATAACCGGCAGATCAAGCGCGACGGCTGTTTCGAGCTGACGGACAAACCATGTCTCCTGATCTTTCCGGGAAGAATACATCCGATTAAAATCGAGTCCTATTTCTCCCCACGCCTTTACCTTAAAATTCCGAGAAAGGCTCTCCAGGTGTTCCAGGGCATCTTCAGAACACTCCCGGGCATCGTGGGGGTGAAAACCGACTGCGGCATAAAAGCCGTCAAAAGATTGGGCTATTTCAAGTGCCTTAACCGAGGTTTCACGATTTACACCCACAAGCATGATGCCTGCTACATTCGTATCCAGTGCGCGATTGATAACTTCCGGCAGATCTTTAGCATAGGATTTATCATCGAGGTGGCAATGGCTGTCAAAAAATTTCATCATTGTTTTTTTGTTTCCCTGTTAAAGTGTTGATGTCATCAATATATTACTTTTTTTAAGCCATTGCTACCTTGAATAAAAAATTATATTTTAATTGATTTTTGTCATTTATGAGTATAGCTTCATAATTTCTTATTCCTATGGAGGATGGTTGAACTTTTTGTTTTATAAACGAGTGGGGCAGTTAAACAGGTTGTAATGGTGCCGGCGGGCCTTGCCCGGTTTCCTTCAAGGGGTTGGGTAAAAATAAGTTTGTTAAAAAATATATTAAAGTTGGAGGATTATTATGTTTAAAATTGTGCGACGTGAGGAGATGGCCGAGGGTACGGTGGTGCTTAATGAGATCGAAGCGCCCCTAATTGCCCGAAAGGCAAAACCAGGCCAGTTTGTTATTTTAAAAGCCAATGAAACCGGTGAACGGATTCCGTTGACCATGGCGGAGACCGATACTGAAAAGGGGACTATTACCATTATATATATGATTGTGGGAACAACTACCGCCCTTTTCAGAGATTTGAAGGTTGGAGAGGGGTTCCAGGATGTAATCGGCCCACTGGGAAAGCCGACCCATCTGGCAAAGCTGGGTAAGGTGGTCTGCGTGGGCGGCGGTACCGGTGTTGCAGTGTTGCACCCCATTACCAAGGGGCTTAAGGATGTGGGTAATGACGTCACCTGTATTATCGGTGCCAGAAACAAGGACCTTTTGATTCTGGAAGATCAGATGAAAAAAGCATCTCATGATCTGCGAGTATGTACTGACGACGGCTCCTATGGTCATCACGGCTTTGTGACCGAAGTGCTCAAGGAGTTGTTGGAAAAAGACAAAGATATTAAACTCTGTGTGGCCATAGGACCGGTCCCGATGATGAAGTTCGTATCGAAATTGACCAAAGAATACAATGTCCATACCATGGTCAGCCTGAATCCGATCATGGTGGACGGCACCGGTATGTGCGGTGGCTGCAGAGTGTCTGTCGGCGGAAAGACAAAATTCGCATGCGTGGACGGCCCTGAATTTGACGGCCATCAGGTCGACTATGACGAATTGATGCTCAGACTTCAGGCTTACACCGGGGATGAAAAAAATTCTTATGACGGATATTGCAAGTGCAGGGAAAAGGCTTAGTGCAGGCGTATTTTTTATTCAAGAAGGCTGACGGTTTAAATAGCAAACAAAATATTTTGTGCGGAGGTCATAATGGTGCAGGAAGCAGGTAAAAAAGCAAAAAAAGTAAAAGTACCCAGACAGCCGATGCCTGAACAGGAGGCGGCTGTAAGAGCAAGAAATTTTGAAGAGGTTCCGTTTGGACTCGATCCCGAGGCGGCGATGCTGGAGGCCCAGCGATGTTTGCAGTGTAAAAAGCCGGCCTGTGTCGAAGGCTGTCCCGTGGGCGTGGATATTCCCGGGTTTATCAAGCTGGTTCGCGAAGGAGAGTTTACTGCGGCCATCAGCAATCTTTGGAAAAAAAATGGCCTGCCGGCGGTGTGCGGCCGGGTCTGTCCCCAGGAACTGCAGTGTGAGGTTAGATGTATTGTCGGTAAGAAAGGAGAGCCGGTGGCCATCGGCCATCTGGAAAGATTTGTGGCGGATTACGAAAGAAAGAACAAAAAGGCCCCGCTTCCTGCAAAGGCGGCATCCACCGGCAAGAAGGTCGCCGTTGTCGGTTCCGGGCCCTCGGGCCTGACCGTTGCAGGGGACCTTATCCTGAAAGGACATGATGTTACCCTTTTTGAGGCGTTTCATAAACCCGGCGGTGTGCTTGTATACGGCATTCCCGAATTCAGGCTTCCCAAGGAGATCGTTTTCTCGGAAGTCGCGGGTCTGGAAGCCCTGGGCGTCAAGCTGGAATGTAACGCCGTAGTGGGTCGGGCCGTGTCGCTGGATGAGCTTTTTGAGCAGGGCTATGATGCTATCTTTCTGGGTGTTGGGGCCGGTCTGCCGCGATTTTTAAATGTTCCGGGTGAAAATTTTACCGGTATTTTTTCCGCCAACGAATATCTGACCCGCTCCAACCTGATGAAGGCCTATAAATTTCCTGAATACGATACGCCGATTATCCGGGGCAAGCACGTAATTACCCTGGGCGCCGGAAATGTGGCCATGGACTCGGCCCGGACGGCCCTGCGCCTTGGTGCTGAAACGTCGACGATCGTCTATCGCCGGTCAAGACAGGAAGTGCCGGCACGAGGCGCCGAGGTGCATCATGCCGAAGAGGAGGGGGTTAAATTTCATTTTCTCACCGCTCCGACAAAATTTATCGGTGATGAGAAAGGCCGCGTGATCGGTATGGAGGGATTGAAGATGGAACTTGGTGAACCGGATGCGTCCGGGCGCCGGCGTCCGATACCCATCGAAGGATCTGAATTTGAAATGGACTGCGATCAGGCCATCATTGCCGTTGGTGCAGGTCCCAACCCGCTGTTGACCAGTTCCACCGAAGGACTGAAACTGAACAAATGGGATTATATTGAAGCGGACCCGGAAATCGGTAAGACAAGCTTGAAGGGCGTGTGGGCCGGCGGCGACATTGTCACCGGATCGGCAACCGTTATCCTGGCCATGGGTGCAGGGCGCAAGGCCGCCGACTCGATGCATGATTATCTTGTGCGCGGCTGGTAAATCTTATACAAGCTGTAATATACTGAAAAAACAACCAAAATCCCCCTTTTTGACATCCGAAAGGGGGATTTTGTAATTTTGCGGAGGGGGTTATTTATTCAAAAGCCGGATCGTGTTTTCCAGCACTTCAATGCATTCATCGGATGAGACATCGCCCCGGTTGATATCGTTTTGCAGTGTTTTTAAATTTACAACCGCATTTTTTTGATTAATCTGTTTTTTTCCAAGTACGGTAAGGTAATTGTTAAAGTCTTTGGCCAGCCATTTAAAGTTATCTGTTTTTCGAAATTTAAAAGGCTCTTCGGGCATAGACCCTCTGGTGATCTGTCGGATGACATTGCCAAGCTTGTAAAGCGGCCCGGCTATGGAGTGGGTAAACGCGACGGACAGAACGATAACCAGCAGTGTAAAAATAACAACCGCCCAAATAAACCCCTGAACGTTGGTTTCGGCAATATACAGCCAGGAAAAGCCCAGGCCGATTGCCGCAGCGATCATTACCTGGAGCAGCACCATCAGCAAAATATGGCTGATTTGAAATTTTTTATTGATGAGATAGTTCGTGCGGCGAGTTTTCTTTTTTTTCATGTTGTCTACCTCTGGATTGCATTGGTTGAAAAAAAGCAATATGTTAAAAAATAAATCACAATGACTAAAATTCCAAATTCCCAAACAGGGAGAAATCAAAATCACTCGAAGGCTATGTGGGATCAAACAATTGGTTTTTGGTTTTATTTGAGATTTGTTTGTAATGTGGTGCTTGCAATTTATTACTTCCGGTTTATCCGGGTTGAGGTATTATTAGAGCTAAATTTATTAAAAATGTCAAGGAGTAAGAATGATTGGCGTTAATTGTCCGCATGGCCTGAGCAATGCCGTGTATGGAGGGGAAATACAATTTGTCGATGTAGCGGGAGAAAACTACCGAATTATTTTGATACTGGGAAACAATTCCGCCCGGGTTTTTAAACGATGAAAAATCAAAAAAACAACCGTTTTACGAAAAAAAATAAACCAGGTGTTCTAAAAAATGATGATCGTCCGGATCCGATTTTGAGCCGGCTGGAATTTCATCGTAACGCAATGGCCCTTATGCCCGGGGCTACAGACAAACATCCCGGCATTGCCATGGCTATCGATGCACTCCGCGGCCGGACATCCCAACGGTTTTGTACCTGTACTAAATCAGGCTCCGGAACCTGCCCTCACCTTAAGCAATTGTTTGGTATCCATGAGGCGTTGAAAAAAGATCCACACTACACGAATTTTGCGGAAAATTTTAAAAACAGTATCTGGTATGATCTGCTTGTCGTTCTGGCAGATGGGTGCCGGGAGACACCCCGGAGCATTATATTGAAAACAGGCGGCCGCAGTGATTCAAAATATCTGCAGGTTGTGAGTTGTCAAAAGGAACTGCTGCTCACCTATTTTTTCATTGGAAAAGATTTTTCGCGGTTTATGGAACGTTGCCTGGTTTTGGCGGATGAGGCTTCAGTGCCGACTCGGGGAAACATACTGTCACGGCTGGCCCTTTTGACGTTGACCGACAATGAACGGGTTATGCATGCCAGTGGGCTGAAAAGCAGGCGCCAGATGATGGAAGACAGTTTCTGGTTCAGGTTTGCTTACCACGGGTATCGTGAATTCGGCCCAAACAACTGCCTTTTTCATGGGGCCGTCGATGAGACAAGCGGCATGTTTTTCATTAAGGGGGAAAATTTAAACGGTGATGTGATTTTTACGCTGAAAGTTCCCCGAAGGAAGGTGAAACGGGTTCTCAATGCATTGAGAAATCAACTTTCCAATCAGCATGGCGTAACCATCTGCCCGGTACCGCTGGATACTATTTTTGATGTCAGGATGAATAAAGATCTCGATCTGGAAATCAGGCAGTTGATTCGGGTGATCCAGAAAAAGGGTGAGGTCAGGTTTTTTGACAGGAAGGATTTAAAAAAATACCAATACGGCGATCTGTATTATATTCCGGAACTTAACATCCTGGCCGATGATTCCAACCCCGGCCGGGCGGTTTACAACCCGGACGAGCCCGTGACAGCGCTCATTAAACGATCCCAAGTGCCTGAGTTTTTGGCGGAACACGGAGAGGATCTGAAACAGGAAGGCTACCGCCTCGGTAAAAGTGTACGGAAACTGGAAATCATCAATGACTTTGATTCGCTTGAAATCACCCCCCGGGCGATGGACCGTGAATGGTGCTGGCTTTCCATCAAATATGGTGTCGGGAATCACTCCATATCCCTGGCTGACATCCTGAGGACCCAAAAAGAGGGAGAACGGTTTATGGAACTCGACACCGGTTGGATCGACTGCCGTTCACCGGAGTTTAAGCAACTTAGCGCATTGATTCATGGCGGCGATTCTGATACCAGCGCCGGAAAACCCGATCAGGTTAAATTGAGCCGGCTGGATCTCTTGAAAATGCGGGCATTCAGTGACAAAAATTGGACGGTAAAAGGCGACAACGATCGTGTCCGGGCATTGGAACAGTTGTTTGACGGCAGGGCCATGCATCCCATGCCGGTGATAAAGGGGATGACATCAGCGTTGCGCCCCTATCAGCAGATCGGCGCTGAGTGGCTCTGGTTTTTGCATGAAAACAGGTTTGGCGGTTTGCTGTGCGATGATATGGGGCTGGGCAAAACCCACCAGGTGATGGCGTTTTTATTGGGAATGGTCGAACAAGACCCTGCAGCCGGTCCGTTTCTGGTGATCAGCCCCACCACTGTCCTTGGTCACTGGCACAGGAAAATCAGTGAACACGCCCCTACTCTCAAGGCCACTGTTTATCATGGCGGTCAGAGGGATCTGGCCGAATCCCTGGACGATCATCCGGTGATTTTGACTTCGTACGGTATTCTTCGCAGGGATATTACAGCGTTGAAAAAGTTCCGGTTTCAGGTAGTGGTGTTTGATGAAATCCAGTTTATCAAGAATTCCGCCACCCAGGCCTATCATGCTGCTGAAAATCTGGATGCCCGGATAAAGCTGGGCTTGACGGGAACGCCCATCGAAAATTCCATCGGCGATCTTAAAGCGCTCATGGATCTGTCCGTACCCGGATATCTGGGCACCACGGATGCCTTTAATCGTCGGTATGTCGATCCCATTGAGCAGGATACGAAAAGCAGTCGGCGCGGAGAATTAAGCCGTCTGATATCTCCCTTTACCCTGCGACGTCTTAAAAAAACAGTGTTAAAGGACCTGCCGGACAAGATTGAAAACCAGTTGGCCTGCCGCCTCAGTGAGGATCAGGTCAAGCTTTACAGGGATGCCCTGGCCTCCAGAGGTTCCGGCCTGCTGGAGGTTCTCGGCCGCGAGGATGAACC
Source organism: uncultured Desulfobacteraceae bacterium (assembly GCA_964418755.1). Lineage (GTDB taxonomy): Bacteria > Desulfobacterota > Desulfobacteria > Desulfobacterales > 4572-123 > 4572-123. The sequence continues at coordinate 2,976 of CAYQNS010000034.1, read as the reverse complement.
GGTTCCCTATCTTCATGTTTTTGCCCTGCTTAATCTGCTTAAACAGATTTGTAACCATCCTGCTCTGTTGGAAAAAGATGTTGAAGAATATACCCGGTATGAGTCCGGGAAATGGGACCTTTTTCAGGAGATCCTGACCCAGAGTCTCGAGAGCGGACAGAAGGTGGTGGTTTACAGCCAGTATCTGAAAATGATCGATATCATCGGACGCTACCTGGAACAGCAGCAAATTGAGCATGTTACCCTGACCGGCGCCAGCCGCAACCGGGGTCACATTATCGCCCGGTTTAACGATGATCCGGACTGCAGGGTTTTTGTGGGCAGTCTAAAGGCCGGCGGTACGGGGATCGATCTGGTGGCCGCCTCGGTGGTGATTCATTACGACCGCTGGTGGAATGCGGCCCGGGAAAATCAGGCCACGGACCGTGTGCACCGGATCGGCCAGAAAAAGGGGGTTCATATTTTTAAACTGGTTACCGAGGGTACCCTGGAAGAAAAAATTGCCGCCATTATAGAAAAAAAGAAAAATATCATGGACGCGGTGATGGTAGAGGATGATCCGGGACTCCTGAAGACTTTTTCGCGGAAAGATTTGATGGAGATGCTCTCCATCATTATTTAGTCCAATGCAATCTGAAAAAAGCCAAAACCTTGAGATATTTAAAGTATTTCGGGGTTTTTTGTTTCCGGTGAGTTCCAATAAAATCTATTGACATCCCGTTACTTTTGACGGTATTTATGACGGTATAAACAATATTGCTACTGGAGATACCGTCATGTCCTTAACAGATACAGCCATCCGTAACTGCAAAGCAAAAGAAAAACCCTATAAATTGTCAGATGAAAAAGGCCTTTACCTTTTGGTCAACAAAACCGGGAAATATTTCCGTTTCGATTTTCGGTTTAATGGGAAACGCAAGACCCTTGCCCTCGGTGTTTATCCGGACGTAACATTAAAAATCGCAAGAGAGAAACACGATGACGCTCGAAAATTGTTGAGTAACAATATCGATCCTGGGCAACATAGAAAAACGGTTAAGGCGATGAGCATAGAGCAGGCCGCGAATAGCTTTGAGGCCGTAGCTTTAGAATGGTTTACCAAAAATAAGCACATATGGACAAAAGGGCATTCCAAAACCATTATTCGACGTCTTGAATTAAATATTTTTCCATGGCTTGGGGGCCAGCCTGTCGCATCCATTACAGCACCGGAATTGTTATCTGCAATACGTCGAATTGAAAACCGAGGAGCACGGGAGACGGCTCACCGGGTAAAACAGATTTGTGGACAGGTATTTCGTTATGCAATTGCCACTGGAAGGGCTGACCGTGACCCCAGTGCAGACCTTCGCGGAGCGCTATCGCCCACAAAGTCAAAGCACATGGCTGCCATTACGTCTCCGGAAAAAATTGGTGGATTGCTAAGGGCCATTGATAAATATGAGGGACACTTGATTACCAGGTGTGCATTACGATTGGCGCCCCTTGTGTTTGTTAGGCCAGGAGAATTGCGTCATGCTGAATGGCGGGAAATAAATTTGGATCAAGCTGAATGGAAAATTCCCGCAGAAAAAATGAAAATGCGCCTTCCGCATATCGTACCTCTGTCCAGACAGGCTGTAGAGGTCTTGCAGGAGATTGAGCCTTTGACCGGCAGGGGACGTTATGTTTTTTCGTCTCTGCGGTCAGCAGCAAGGCCTATGAGCAACAATACCATTTTGGCGGCCCTGCGGCGAATGGGATACACAAAAGAAGAAATGACAGGCCATGGTTTTCGAGCTATGGCTTCAACTGTGTTACATGAACAGAGCTGGCCGTCGGACATTATAGAGCGTCAACTTGCCCATGTCGAACGGAACAGTATAAAAGCCGCTTACAACCATGCACAATACTTGCCGGAGCGTAGGAAAATGATGCAGGCGTGGGCTGATTATCTGGACAAATTAAAAAGCGAGAAACCATGAGGAATAAACCAACGATCAAAAATGACAAACTTTTCAAGTTGAAGCAATGGGTGACTATACCGGAAGCAGCCCGGTATTTGTCAATTATTTGGGGCGAGAATGTAAGCGAGGCAGATGTTTTGATGTTTGCCGCAGACGACCGCTTAGCGCTTTCCATCAATTTCGTGAATTGTACAGTAGCATTACAAATAATGAGTACCGTATCGGAACTTGAGGCTGACATAAGAGCAGCTCGCAACCGACCACATATATATTTCGACAAAGCAATCAAGTTTAAAGATAAAGTAGATATAATTGAAGGAGTTTGGGATCTGCTTTTGCTCGGAAGGGGACCCGGTATTATTAAAAAAAGTTTCCATAAGTTAACAAACGGCCCTATTGTAAAAGATGATTATAGTACCGGTATTTTCTTGAAAGGAAAAAATAAGCAAATAGTTGCACTTCAGGAAAACCGTCCTATGACTTTAAATGATCTTAATAAGACTATAAAGGAAGGGATGGATTCTTATAGGGACCCACCTGATTATTGCCTATCAGATGAGTTGCCAGATGATAGTATTTTAGTAATTCGTACTGACGCCTTGATGGATTTACAGAAACATCTTTCCCAAAGAACGCTTTCTGGAGCTAAACCTATTGATAATCGAGAGGAAAGAACCTACCTAAATATCATTGGGGCTCTCCTGGAAATTGTCACTGGTACGTTCAAAGAGAATACATTCACAAGCGAAACACAGTTGCGGGAGTTTATTTCCGAGAAATTTGATGATCTTCGGGGTGTTCGCCCCAGAACTTTGGCGGATAAATTTGCTTTAGCCAAAAAAGCCCTCAACGGCGAGCTGGACTGAAATTATTTAGCCGTCTCCTTCTTTTTTTCCCCACCTTTAAAATATCCCATCATTGCAATTGCAACGGTGATCGTTGCAACACGTGATGCGCGCTTTGTCATAAATCATTATCTGGTTATCCATAAAGCTAAAGTGATATTTTTTCGCCAGGTATTCATTTGATA
>CAYQNS010000033.1:0-29050 GCA_964418755.1 uncultured Desulfobacteraceae bacterium | reverse complement strand
ATAAAAAGATCTTGACAGCCCATTATCGATTTTGTATTAGATCAAATTTTACAAAGACTATCGTTAATTACAAATATTGTTACGTAAAGGAGTGAATAACTTGGCCAATCATAAGTCAGCACTTAAACGCGCCCGGCAGAATGAAATCAACCGGATGCGCAACAAAACAACAAAAACCAAGGTAAAAAATATTGTCAAACAGGTCCGTCTGGCGGTCAGTGAAAATCCCGATAAAGCAGTCTCAGCCGACCTGAACAGAGCCAAGACCATTATCGACATAGCCGTTAAAAAAGGCGTTATCCATAAAAACACGGGTTCGCGCAAAATATCCCGCCTCGAGAAACTTGCAAACACAATAAACGCCTGATCAATCCCAAAAAACGGCGCAAAAACCGGCAACAGGCCTTATGGTGTTTTGATTTAAAGCGGGTAGCTGTCTGAACGTATTAGTACGCGTTAAGCCGAAAACAGCGATCTTGCACAAAAAATGCATGAATGCCGCCCGAACTGTCAATTATTGACTAAACTTATTTAAAACCGAAAATCTGTTTCCGGTTTTACGGGTACTTATGCGTGAGTTCTACACGTTTTAAATCAAAATTCCGTAAGGCCGGGTCTCAAAAGGTCTTCGGCCGATCCGGCCGACACAGCCCACCTTGCAATGGCCGACCCCTGAGACTAAAGCTCGAAGGTTGCCGATTTTAATCTTGCAGACCCATATCCCGAAATCTCTTGAACTCTGGACACCGACCATTGAACCTCAAAAATCATCCGTCATCCGGGTGTATACCACTTCAGCGAGCCGCCGGGCAATTTTTTCAATAGCGGCCGTCCGGCTTTGTTCGGTCGCCGGCTTATCCGATTCAACAGTATAAGCCTCACCGGCGGTCAAGCCTTGTTCAGCCCAAAGGATCACGCCATCAATTCCGGTAAGTTTTATATCAACGGACAACAATACTTTCCTCTCAAGCGCTGTCCGCTGCCCGCTGCGGGATATGGTATGAATCTGCAACGACTCAACCGAGCCGCTCAGCACCGCATGCGCCCCATCCGGTCCGCCGCCGGCCTTCACGCCCCGGCGCACAAACTCATCTATGAGATACCTTGTAACAATATTTTCCACACCGGTCTCGGATGTACGGTTTTCAAAGACAGCTACCCTGAGGTCAGGGATGCCGCCCGGCAGATTCCCCTGCCCGGCAAACCGGTAACCGCAGGAAGAAGCCAGCACTGCCAGCACCCCTAAAAAAATAATTCGGCTATGTTCATATTTGGCCTTCAGCGACATCATTGCTACCCCATGGTCATTACACCACGATATTAATCAGCTTCCCTTTTATGACAATAATTTTTCTCACGGGTTTGTCACCGATAAACTTCCGGACGTGGTTATCGGCTAGGGCCGTTGCCTTTAGTTCGGCTTCACTCATGCCGGCGGCAGCATTGAATCGGCCTCTGAGTTTGCCGTTTACCTGGACGACAATCAGAAGATCATCCCGAACAAGTGCTTCTTCTTTATAATCCGGCCAGGTTTCCAGCAGAATACTCGAATCATGACCCAGGGCCTGCCAGATTTCCTCTGCGTAATGCGGCACAATCGGAGATAAAAGCAAAATCGTCGTCTCCACGGCAAGGCGCATAACCTCTGACTTGTGCTTATTTTCGGATTCATGTTCTACCTGGTACATAACATTTACCAGTTCCATGATCGCACTGATGGCCGTATTAAAATGAAACCGATTTTCTATGTCTTTACCGACTTTTTTTATGGTTTCATGGACTTTTTTATACAAATCGCGCAACCCGTCTTCAAGTTCGGATATACTTTTGCTATAAGGATCGCAATATGCAATTTCTTTGATCCAGCTATAAGTACAGCGCCATACCCGGTTCAGAAAACGATAGCCGCCCTCGACACCCTGTTCTTTCCACTCCAGATCCCGTTCAGGCGGTGCCGCAAACAGGCAGAACAACCGGGTAGTGTCGGCTCCGTACTTTTCAAGCAGGATGTTGGGATCCACCACATTTTTTTTCGACTTGGACATCTTTTCGACCCTGCCGACCAAAACCGGGCGACCGCATATTGTGCACACCCTGTCGTCCCCGCTGCCCGTGACTTCTTCGGGAAACAAAAACCCGTGTTCCGGGCATGTCACCGTTTCTTTGCAGACCATTCCCTGGGTCAAAAGGCGGGTAAAAGGTTCCTTATAGTTAACCAGGCCCATATCCTTGAGTACCCGGGTAAAATATCGCGAATACAAAAGATGCAGCACGGCATGCTCAACGCCGCCGATATACTGGTCCACGGGCATCCAGTAATCCACAGCCGCCTTGTCAAATATACCGTCATCACAGGCCGGGCTGCAGTAGCGTTCAAAGTACCAGGATGATTCCACAAAGGTATCCATGGTATCGGTCTCCCGGCGGGCATCACTGCGGCCGCATCGCGGGCACCTGGTCCGGGAAAAATAATCCAGTCCTGAAAGCGGTGATTTACCTCCATCGAGCAGATCGGCATCTTCGGGAAGTATGATGGGAAGGTCTTCTTCGGGAACCGGAACAATTCCGCAGCTTTTGCAATGAATCATGGGAATCGGCGCGCCCCAGTAGCGCTGTCTTGAAATCCCCCAGTCCCTGATCCGGAAACTTACGGTCTTTTGGCCTGTTCTATTTTCCACCAGCCAGGAAGCAATATCATCCAGGGCCCGGCGGTTTTCAATTCCATCGAACTGCCCGGAGTTGATCATGATCCCCTCGCCCGTATACGCTTCGGTCATTTGCCGGCCATCGATCTCGTCATTATCCGGTTTAACCACCATAACGATGTCCAATCCATATTTTCGGGCAAAATCAAAATCACGCTGATCATGAGCCGGCACCGACATGACGGCACCGGTCCCGTATTCCATCAACGCAAAATTGGCCGCCCAGATGGGCATCCGGCGCCCGCTCAACGGATTGATACACCAGGCCCCGGTAAAAACCCCTTCTTTTTCATAGGTTTCCACGGCCCTGACGGATCGATCCTGTAGAGCAATGCGCTCTACAAATTCAGCGACAACCTGTTCCTGATCCGTTCCCTTTGACAATCCGGTCACCAGGGGATGCTCCGGTGCAAGACACATGAAGGTCGCCCCGAACACCGTATCCTGCCGGGTCGTGAATACAGTGATACTTTGATCGGCATCGTCAGGCGGATTTTCAATGGAAAACCGAATTTCAGCCCCCACGCTTTTGCCGATCCAGTTTTTCTGCATTGTGATCACCTTGTCAGGCCAGCCCGGCAGTTGGTCACAATGGGCCAACAGGTCCTCGGCATCCTCGGTAATACGGAAAAACCACTGCCATAGCTTTTTCTGGCGTACTTGTTTGCCGCAGCGCCAGCACATGCCGGCCTCGACCTGCTCATTGGCCAGCACCGTCCGGCACTTGTCACACCAGTTGACAAAGGATTCTTTACGGTAGGCCAGCCCCCTTTCATACATTTTCAAAAACAACCACTGCTCCCATCGATAGTATTCGGGCCTGCAGGTGGCTATTTCCCGGTCCCAGTCATAGGAAAACCCAAGCTGCTTGAGCTGGGCACGCATGGCATCAATATTCTCATAGGTCCATCGGGCCGGATGTGTATCATTGGCAATGGCCGCATTTTCAGCCGGCATCCCGAATGCATCCCATCCCATGGGATGCAGCACGTTAAAGCCCTTCATCCGCTTATAACGGGCCACCACATCACCGATGGTGTAGTTGCGCACATGCCCCATGTGGATCTTGCCGGAGGGGTAGGGAAACATCTCCATCAGGTAGTATTTTTCCCGCTCGGGATCTTCTGCTACCTTGAAAATTTCCGATTCTTCCCAAATTTTCTGCCATTTGGACTCAATTGCCTGCGGATTATATCTGTTTTCCATTATCTGTTTGTCCCGTATTCATCATCTACTACAACGTGAATGCTTTTTTCTGATAAAATGTGTTTTCTAATTTTGTCAATCCTGATTCCAACGCCGCTATCGACTGCTTTATTTTGAATCGTCATGCCATACTATGATTGAAATAGCAAGCGACGATTGGAATTTAAGCCGAGGGAAGAAAACATCAGGAACCTATGAAGATTACAGAAAAATCATTTGACTTGCATTTAACAATTGCCTATCACTAACATTAATTTGGTATCTTAATTCCGCAATTCGTGCTTTTATATCAAAAAAGTGTAAAGTGACCTTATATAATTGAATAGTGAACACCTTGCTCTATGGGTAAGACGAAATTGAGCCCGGCACTTGGTGTTGAAAAAAATGCAACATAACAAAAAATCAGGAAAAATAAATACATGAGCAGTAAAATTCTTATCAATGCAGTGGATTCGGAAGAGTGCCGGATTGCCAAAGTGAAAGATAGCCATCTTGAAGAATTTCATATTGAAAACGCGGCCAAAGAGGTTACCCACGGCAATATTTACAAAGGCATTATCACCCGCGTCGAACCCAGCCTGCAGGCTGTATTTGTCAATTATGGAGCCGAACGGCACGGCTTTTTACAAAAACATGAGATCCACAGCGACTACTTCCGGGACAACCCTTCCGGCGGCCGCTCCATACAGAATATCGTAAAGCGCGATCAGGAGCTGCTGGTGCAGGTATCCAAAGACCCGATTATGAAAAAAGGGGCCATGCTCACTACCTATATCTCCCTGCCGGGAAGATATACCGTTCTGATGCCCGGCGGTAAAACACGCGGCATTTCCCGAAAGATCGAAGATGAAACCGAACGTAATCGTTTAAAAGCGATTGTCGGCAAACTGAAACTCCCGGAGGAATTCGGCGTTATTGTCCGTACCGTAGGCATAAACAGCACCAAAACGCTTCTGGACAAAGACATGCGCTATCTCATGCGGCTGTGGAAAAATATCAACAAGCAGGGCGTCAGCAAACAGGCCCCGGCCCTGCTTTACAAGGAACGTAATCTGGCAATACGGTCCATACGGGATCATCTGACGCCGGAAATCACCGAAATTCTGATTGACGACCAAACCGTATACAACGAAATCAAGGAATTTGTGCAGCTTATCGCTCCCAAACAGAGCAAAATCGTCAAACTGCACAAGGATCCCAAGCCGATTTTTACCAAGCACCAGCTTGAAACCCAGATTGCATCAATCTTTGAAAGCCGGGTAAATCTGCCTTCAGGTGGATCCATTGTGATCGATCAAACCGAGGCCCTGGTTGCAATAGATGTGAATTCCGGTAAAGCAACTCAAAAAAAATCCATTGAACAAACCGCATTGTTGAGTAATCTCGAGGCTGCCGAGGAGATCGCACGTCAACTCAGACTCCGGGACCTTGGGGGATTAATTGTTATCGATTTTATCGACATGCGTGAATCAAAACATAAAAATGAACTGGAACGGGTCATGAGATCTCATCTGAAAATTGACAAGGCCCGCACCAAAACAGGCAGGCTTTCCCAATTCGGACTGATGGAAATGTCCCGGCAACGAATTAAACCTTCAATAGAATTCGGCAGTTTTGAACCCTGCCGATACTGCCGGGGCAAGGGTCTGACGCCTTCCACGGAAACACTGGCCCTTGGTTTTCTCCGTGAACTTCGTCTAAAAACCCTTAAAGACAGCATTACCACGGTAAATGGCAATGTGCCGATGGAAGTGGCCGATTATCTTCTTAATAAAAAACGCAGTGAACTCCTTGAACTGGAAAGCAGACGAAATCTTTGTATTGTCATCACGCCCGACAGCAGAATGATACCCGGTGAAAGCAGTATCACATGCGAGGAGCAAAAAAATGTAACGCCAAATTAATTTTTGTGCGCCCCGCCCCGTCTTACGTCTGTTTGAAATATTGAGAACAAGCTGATGCATAGTGAAAAAAAACAAGTGTCAAACCGGGTTTATATTTCCATTATTATAGGCTCGTTGATCATAACCATACTCGTTGCCGGTATCTTTTACCGGCATAACAAAAGCCCTGAAAAGGCGGTGGAAACCAATACCCGGATGCAAACATCCACGAATTCCCCAATACCCGTGCCAACGCAGCCCCTGGTCATTGATTACCATGAACTGGATAAAAATACCGCGATTAAAGATCTTGTACAAAAACGCAAGGACCGCTACGGAATCGATAAGGGGCTTGATCTTATAATCCAATCCGATGAAAGCCTCAAAATTGGAGACACGACCATATCCATGCAGAAAATAATGGATCAAATCCGTTTAAAACATGGTGACATTCTTGAAAAATCTCTGGATCTGGCCGGCATGGATGCAGCCGATCAGGGCACTCTCCGAACGGCAATATTCGGTATCTACATTGTCCGGCCCGGCGACAATATCTGGAATATACATTTTAAATTATTAAAAGATTTTTTTACAAATAAAAATATTACGGTTTCTCCCATAGCCGACGAACCGGACAAACTCAGATTAAGTTCCGGCATCGGCAAAGTCCTGAAATTTTCTGAAACCATGGTTCATATATATAATATAGCAGAACACCGACTCGACGTTGATTTGGACCGGATTCAACCATTGAGTAAGCTGGTGGTCTATAATATGGGGCAGGTATTTGCACTGCTGAACCAGATCGATTACCCGCATGTCAACCATATCCGGTTTGACGGCGAGACCATCTGGATTCTGGCAGACCGGTGAATCCCTTCCATTGGGGCTTTTTCAGCGGACATCCGGTGACGTTTGAATCTGTTTCCTCAAAATAAATGCAAGAATTATTTGACGTGCGCTGATATTTGAAGTATATCAGCGCATTTTAGTAGCGATTTTTTCGAAAAACAAAAAGGAGGATATCTTGTTTAACATCGCATATGCAATGGGTCAGGGTGGCGCAGACGGGGCGCAAGGTGGATTTGGAGCGTTTATTCCCCTTATTTTGATGTTTGTTATTTTCTATTTTCTGTTAATCCGTCCGCAGCAGAAAAAAACAAAAGAACACCGCGCAATGATCAGCAGCCTGAAAAAAGGCGACCGCATTATTACCGGCGGAGGAATTCACGGCCGAATTACAGGGTTGGATGAAACAACCCTGACTGTTGAAATTGCCGACCGTGTTCGTGTAAAAGTCAACCGCGGAAATATAACGGCCATGACTCAAACCGGCGCTCAGCCGGCTGCGGCCAAACCCGAAAAAACAGACTCCAAAAAAAAATCAGACAAAAAGCCGGATAAAAAATAAATACGGCAAAGACAGAACTTCGCAAATTCAAACGGCTGTACAATTAACAACCGGTTTATTTGTCCTTGTGTATAATTATATTTAAGAAAGGAACAGTTCATTGAAAAAGTTTTCATGGCGACTGGTGATTGTGATCGGGGTTATTCTTGCTGCATTCGTCTATGTTCTCCCCTCCTTCAAACCTGCCTTGTGGCCCCATAAAAAAATTAACCTGGGGCTTGATCTGCAGGGCGGCATGCACCTGGTTCTCGAAGTTGACACGGAAAAGGCTGTCGAAGGTACTGTGGAGCGAATAGCCCAGGAATTAAAGGATCAGGTTAAAAAAGAACGTATCCGGAATATAAGCATAGACCGTATCGAGGGCAGTAAAATATCCGTGATTATCCGTGATCCCGATAATGTGGCCGAATTTGACAAACTCCTTGACAAGGATTTTAAAGATCTCCGTATATTGTCGCGTTCAAATGATGGGGGAAATCTGGTTATAACCATGGACCTTCCCGACAAACGGACCGAGCAGATAAAAAAAATGGCCACCGATCAGGCCCTTGAAACCATCCGAAATAGAATTGACCAGTTCGGTGTCAGCGAGCCCGATATTCGCCGCCAGGGCGAAAAACGGCTCCTGATACAGCTTCCGGGAATCAAGGATACAAAAAGAGCCAAGGAACTGATCGGTAGAACCGCCCAACTGGAATTCAAGCTCGTTGACGAAACCCATGACCTCGACGCCGCGCTGGAAGGTAACCTTCCCCCCGGCAGCCAGATTCTTTACCAGGTCAAGGTGGATGCACTCACTCACCGCACGAGCAAAACTCCTTTTCTGATCAAAAAAAGATCCCTTTTAAGCGGTGCCTATCTTACGGATGCCAGTGTTCAGATCGATTCCCAGTATAACGAACCTTACGTCGGTATTGATTTCAATCGTAAAGGCGCCAGAATCTTTGAACGGATTACCGGTGCAAATGTAAAAAAACGGCTCGCCATCGTACTGGACAATAAGGTGTATTCAGCGCCTGTGATACAGGAAAAGATATCCGGCGGATCGGCCCGTATTACCGGCAACTTCAGTACGGAGGAAGCCCGGGACCTGGCCATCGTGCTACGCGCCGGCGCACTGCCGGCCCCGGTAAATATCATTGAAGAACGTACCGTAGGCCCGTCTTTAGGTTCCGATTCCATTAACAAAGGGCTGATATCCGTGTGTATCGGCGGTATTCTGGTCGTTTTTTTCATGATCATTTACTATAAAACGTCCGGCCTGATTGCCGATTTTGCCCTGATTTTAAACATTCTCCTGATTGCCGGCGGACTCGCCGGTTTCCAGGCGACTCTGACACTACCGGGTATTGCCGGCATTATTCTTACCATCGGCATGGCCGTCGATGCCAACGTGCTTATTTTTGAACGTATCAGGGAAGAAATGAGCCTTGGCAAAACACCCCGCGCAGCAGTCGATGCAGGATACGCCAGAGCGACGTTGACCATCCTGGATGCCAACGTTACCACGTTGATAGCAGCACTGGTACTGTTCCAGTTCGGAACCGGCCCGGTCAAGGGATTTGCCGTAACACTCAGCCTGGGCGTCATTGCCAGCCTGTTTACAGCCCTTGTGCTGACACGGGCCATATTCGACTATCTGTTAATTAACCGCAAAATCAAAACCATAAGTATCTAAACCAATACAGGCTGCCGGCCGGCGGATCAATAGACAGCAAAACGAACCGCAGACCGCAATCCGGAGGCACAATGCAGTTTATAAAGCCCGACGTAAACATCGATTTTATCGGTAAACGAAAAATCGCATTTATTATATCCAGTGTTATGATCCTGATTAGTATTGCATCTCTAATCATTCACGGAGGCCCCCGCTACGGCGTAGATTTTGCCGGGGGTACTCTGATTCAGGTCAAATTTTTAAATCCGACCGCCATCAATGATATCAAATCCGGCCTGGACACCATCGGGTTAAAAAAATCATCTGTACAGATGTTCGGCGCCGCAGATGACAATGAGTATCTTATCCGCACGGACAAGTCACTGATGACGGATCGGGAATTTTCCGAAGAGGTATCCCAGGCACTCAAATTTTCCACCAAGAATGATCTGGAAATCAGACGGATTGAAATGGTCGGCCCCCAGGTCGGCAAGGACCTGCGCGAAAAGGCCCTGTTTGCCATGTTCTTTTCCCTGCTTTTTATTACGATCTATATCTCCGGCCGTTTTGAACTAAAATGGATACTGAGTGGTGTAATGGCCGGTGCTCTGATGAGTGCGGTCTACTTCCTTTCTCTTTTTCACGTCAGCACACCTTTTCTCATTGGTGCGGCCCTGGTGGTCACATTGATCCTGTTCTGGTTCCTTAAACTGAAATATGCCATGGGAGCAATTGTGGCCCTTATTCACGATGTCTCGATCACCGTGGGCATTTTTTCCATTTGCGGAAAAGAATTTACATTACCGATCATTGCGGCCCTGCTTACGATCATCGGCTATTCGTTAAACGACACCATTATCGTGTTTGATCGTATCCGTGAAAATTCAAGAAAAAACCAGAAAAATCCTTTACATGCCATCATCAACCGTAGCATCAACGAGACGCTTTCTCGTACGATCCTGACCTCCCTGACCACCTTGACCGTAGTGGTTTGCCTGTTTGTTCTGGGGGGAGGCATCATCCATGATTTTGCCTTTGCAATGATTATTGGAATTCTTGTGGGAACCTATTCATCGGTCTATGTAGCCAGCCCTATTCTGATCGCCTGGCAGGGTCAAAAAAAGCAAAAATAATTGATATACTTCATGATAAATCAAAAACGGTTTACACTATATTGTTTTTAAAACATCCCCCGGTAGAATCAGCGCCTTGCAAAATAAAAACAACCATGAGCCTTTGAGCGTTCAGACTCCGGTGGATTTCTTATGAAAAATATTTTACCATGGGTTACCCTGAAAACTGTTCCGGGCATCGGCAACCTTCTTTTCAAGCGGCTTTTTCAACATTTTAAAACACCTGAATCCGTTTTGCATGCGCCCCACGAGGAGCTGCTTCAAGTGGAGGGTATGACCAGTCGTCTTGCCCATGCCGTAGCACGGCACGGCATACCGGAAGAAGCCAAACGGGATCTTGGGCTTGCATTTAAAAAAGGTTATAAAATCATAACCTTGGCCGACAGCGATTACCCGCCGCTGCTTCTGGAAATACCCGATCCGCCGCCGATTCTCTATGTCTCCGGCCATTTAGAAACCTCTTTGCTGAATATTGCTATCGTAGGATCCAGAAATGCTACCAAATACGGATTAACGATCACCAGGCATCTGGGCACGGATCTGGCCACACTTGGTATTACCGTGGTCAGCGGTATGGCTCTGGGGATCGATACGGCCGCTCATTACGGGGCACTGGCCGGCCATGGAAATACAATCGCCGTACTGGGCAGCGGTCTGGACCGAATCTACCCTGCTTCAAACAAAAAACTGTTTTACCAAATTGCAGAGCAGGGTGCTGTAATTTCCGAATTTCCCCTTGAAACCGAACCTGAAAGTCACAACTTTCCCCAGCGTAACAGGATCATAAGCGGAATCTGTCAGGGAACCGTCATAGTCGAGGCTACAAAGCGTAGCGGATCGCTCATTACCGCACGCATTGCCGCCGAACAGAACAGAGATGTTTTTGCCGTACCCGGCAGTATTCACAGTTTTAAAAGTACCGGCAGCCACACACTTATCAAGCAGGGAGCCAAGCTCGTGGAAAATGCTCAAGATATTGTGGAAGAATTTGATCTGATCCTGAACCCGCCGGCAGCCGTGAAAACCAAGATCCCAAAAATAACCCTGAACCTGACGTCCGATGAATCCGACGTTCTGAAATTACTGGGACCCTATCCGGTCCATATCGACACTCTGGTAAGAAAAACGTCTATCGCTCCGGGCAGGCTGTCCAGTATATTGCTCCATCTGGAGCTCAAAGGATTGTTACAACAGTCGCCCGGAAATTTATTTGTCATTACGGAGACCGGCAGCCGGGAAAACTGACCTGACTGCTGTAACAACACACCTGTATGAGGATCCAAATTGACTAAACCGCTCGTGGTCGTGGAATCACCGACAAAAGTAAGAACAATCAATAAATATCTGGGCAAAAAGTATAATGTTTCCACCACGGTAGGACACATTAAAGACCTTCCTCCCAGAGAAATCGGGATTGATATTGATGACGCATTTAAACCGAAATACCGCATCATTTCCGGTAAAAGCAAAATTGTCACCGCCCTCAAAAAAGCCGCGGGCGATGCCACTGAAATATTTCTGGCGTCCGACCCCGACCGGGAAGGAGAAGCGATTGCCTGGCACACGGCGGAAATTTTAAAAAAAAGGGGGAGAAAATTTTATCGGGTCCTTTTTCATGAACTGACCAAAAACGGAATTCAAAAGGCGATCCATACCCCTGAAGAACTGAATAAAAATAAGTATGAGGCCCAGCAGGCCCGCAGAATACTGGACCGTCTGGTTGGCTACCAAGTATCCCCTCTTTTATGGCGCAAAGTCAAAGGCGGCCTCAGTGCCGGCCGGGTTCAGTCCGTTGCCGTCAGAATTATCTGTGAAAGAGAACGCGCCATCTGGGCCTTTGACCCGGAAGAATACTGGACCATTACCGCCGATCTTGAGGGTTCCGTCCCCCCTGTATTTTCCGCGAAACTGTCCAAAAAGCAGGGCAAAAAAATTAAGATTCCGGATCAAAATTCCGCAGACACGATCTTGCATGAACTGTCCGGAGCTAAGTATATTGTCGATAAAATAACCAAAAAAACGACCAAACGGAATCCCCTGCCCCCATTTATAACCAGCAAGATGCAGCAAGAGGCCATCCGCAAACTCAAATTCTCCGCAAAAAAAACCATGTCGGTGGCCCAACAGCTCTATGAAGGAATCGATCTGGGCCCCGGAGAACCCACCGGTTTGATCACCTATATGCGAACGGACTCGATCCGTATCGCTGCTGAAGCGGCCCAGGAGGCCCTGGATCTGATCCGCAAACAATTCGGCCCGGATTATGCGCATGACAAACCACGGTTTTTTAAGAATCGCAACAAAGCTCAGGATGCGCACGAGGCCATTCGGCCCACATCGGTTTTTCACACGCCTGAAAAGCTGACGCCGTATCTTTCCAAAGACCAGCTCAAGTTATACAACCTGATCTGGCAGCGATTTGTCGCATCTCAGATGCAGCCGACCCTGATCAATCAAAACTCGGTAACCATTAAAGCCAATGCCTATACGTTTACGGCCAGCGGTTCATCCGTCAAATTTCCCGGATTCATGGCCCTTTACCTGTCGGCCGATGACGAGGCTGAAAAGAAAACAAAAAAACAGCAACTCCCCGAACTTGCAAAAAATCTTGAGCTGAAAGTGTATGCCGTCAATCCAATGCAGCACTTCACGCTGCCCCCACCCCGTTTCTCGGAAGCCTCACTGGTCAAGGAACTGGAAGAAAACGGCATCGGCCGACCCAGCACATACGCCTCGATTCTCACCACCATCCGGGACAAGGGATACGTGGACTTTGTCAAAGGCTATTTCAAACCCAGCGAACTGGGATTTATCGTCAACGACCTGCTGGTCCAGACCTTTCCGGATATCTTTTCGGTTAATTTTACGGCAAAACTGGAAAACAATTTAGACGGTATCGAAGAGGCCCGGATCAAGCTCATAGACGTGCTCTCCCGGTTTTACAAACCATTTTCAAAAAAATTGAAAAATGCACCGGACAGCATGCTGAGCATCAAGGGTGTGGGATTTGAAACGGATTTAAAATGCCCTGCCTGCAATGGACCTCTGCATATTAAAGTCGGCAAAAACGGACCCTTTATCGCCTGTAACAATTATCCGGAATGCCGCTTTTCCAGGGATTACACCCGCAGTGAAAGGGGGGAGATTCAACCGGTGGAACCGCCCCCCGAAGAGGTCACCGATAAAATCTGTGACCAGTGCGGGAAGCCCATGGTTATGAAAAGGGGCCGTTACGGCAATTTTCTGGCCTGCAGCGGTTACCCGGAATGTAAAAACACCCAGTCCCTGGCCAACGGCAACGGACAGGACCTGGGCATTGCCTGCCCCGAACCGGGCTGTACCGGCACCATCGTTGAAAAAAAATCCCGCCGGGGCAAAACATTTTACGGGTGCAACCGTTTTCCAAAATGCACCTTTGCCACCTGGGATAAACCCGTTGACAAGCCCTGCCCAAAATGCGGGGCTAAATTCATGGTCGAAAAAACCACAAAAAAACAAGGCACTTTTCTAACCTGTATCAACCCTGACTGTAAATGCCGGGGAAATAAGGCCGAGTAAATGATCACGGGCATAGCGGGTCTCTTTAACTTGTGGTCAAGAGCGCAGATTCAAAACAGACATGGCGTTGAAAATTTACCAATAGAGATCTCCCGTAACACAGTTGCCAAAATACGATCTGGAAGGAGAATAATTCATGGAAACTTTAAAACTCCTTGAGTCGTTATTTGATGCTATCCCTGACTGATGTGGTTCAAAAAGGGCATCGGGAAGCGGACGTCGCCAGCTACGTCGATAAGCTCTCTTACTGCTCAGCAGCAAAACAGGCTTCATACTTATTTGCGCTTGACAATTGTCTCGTGACACATTACACTTGTTTACATGATTCAGACATTCGCTGATCAAGAAACCGAAAAGGTCTTTATTACCGGAAAATCAAAACGCTTACCACAAAATTTAATTAGAAGGACAATACGGCGTTTGGAATATATCCATTTGGCGAAAACTCTGAATGATTTAAAGGTACCGCCAAGCAACCGTTTACATGCTCTTAAAAGAGATCGTGAGGGACAATTTTCAATATCCGTCAATGATAAGTGGCGAATTTGTTTTCGATTCATT
Source organism: uncultured Desulfobacteraceae bacterium (assembly GCA_964418755.1). Classification (GTDB taxonomy): domain Bacteria; phylum Desulfobacterota; class Desulfobacteria; order Desulfobacterales; family 4572-123; genus 4572-123. The sequence goes on along the minus strand of CAYQNS010000033.1, from coordinate 14,936 downwards.
GACGGTGATGCGTATGATGTTGAAATAGCAGATTACCATTAAGGAACGAACCAATGGCTATACCAAATACAACTAAACGCGCAATTCCGCCCACACACCCAGGGGAAATGCTGCGAGAAGATTTCTTGCCTGACTATCGATTAACCGCAACTACACTTGCATCAGCTCTGGGCGTATCGCGCCAGACAGTTAATGAGTTATTAAGGGAACGACGCTCAATAACACCTGTAATGGCGTTGAGATTATCCCGTCTATTCGGGAATTCCTCTGAATTTTGGCTTAGTGCTCAAGATTCAAGTGACTTATGGAAATCTGAGCAACGTTACCACAAAGATCTTTCCCGAATTCTCCCACTCAATCCAACATACAAAAATGGTCGGAATATAGAGGTAAGCCCTCTTTAAAGAAATCATGCGTCAGGGCTGAATAAAAAGCTTGACTTTGATTATAAAACTTGGTAATAAACGCACAAAATCAAGCATGGAAGAAAAAATGACAAATATCGCAGTCCTTATCAATCTATTCAGCATAATTATTCTCCTCGGCCTAGGCGTCCTTGCCTGTCACGAGGAAAAAGGGTTGATAATGCAGTAATTGAAGCAACATACAGAAAATTGCAAATCCGTTATCAGCCCAGAAGGCCGACAACGGATTTTTTTTTGATAAAACTCATATCGACAAAGATAAAAAAACAAGGAATCTGCAATGAAACTTACTGGTGCACAGGTCCTGATGGAAGTACTCAAGGATGAAGGAGTTGATACAATTTTCGGTTTCCCCGGAGGAGCGGTCATTGATTTGTATGACGAACTTGTAAAAACCGACATTCGGCATGTACTTGTCCGGCACGAACAGGGGGCCGTACATGCTGCGGACGGCTATGCCCGGGCCGGAAACAAGACCGGCGTATGCCTGGTCACATCGGGCCCCGGAGCCACCAACACGGTTACCGGGCTTGCCACAGCCTACATGGACTCCATTCCCCTGGTCGTCATCACCGGCCAGGTGCCCACCCACCTGATCGGCAACGATGCCTTTCAGGAGGTGGACATCGTGGGCATAACCCGCTCCTGCACCAAGCATAACTACCTGGTGGGCAGCGCAGAGGAGTTGCCCAGAGTCATCAAAGAGGCTTTTTATATTGCACGGTCCGGCCGGCCCGGACCGGTTCTAATCGACATTCCCAAAGACCTGACCACCCGGACCATCGAGTATCAGCCCGTCAAACGGGTTAAAATCAAATCGTACAACCCCACCTACAAACCGAATATGCGGCAGTTGTCCAAGGTAGTGCAGCTGATAAAGAAGGCTGAAAAACCGGTTATATTTGCAGGCGGCGGCGTAATCCTTTCCAATGCAGCATCTGAAATTACCCGGCTGGCCCACACGATTCAAAGCCCGGTAACCTCATCGCTCATGGGACTGGGCTCACTGCCCGGAACAGACCCTTTGTGGCTGGGTATGCTCGGCATGCACGGCACCTATCGTGCCAATATGGCCATCAGTGACTGTGATCTCCTCATTGCAGTAGGGGTCCGATTTGACGACCGGGTGACCGGGAAAACCGACACATTTGCCTCCCAGGCCAAAATCGTCCATATCGATATCGACCCCACATCGATCCGAAAAAATGTACCGGTCACCATTCCGGTTGTGGGTGACTGCAGAATAACGATCCATCAAATCAACGAAATGCTGGAAAAAGAAAATCTGGAGGGCATCAACGACTGCAGGAAACCATGGATCGGCCGGATCGAGAAGTGGAAAAACATGAGCAAACTGGCCTTTGCCCAAAAAGAGACCATCAAACCGCAATATGTCATCGAAAAACTTTATGAGCTGACCAGGGGACAGGCCGTTATTACCACCGAAGTCGGCCAGAACCAGATGTGGGCTGCCCAATATTATCACTTTGACCGCCCCAACCATTTTATTACGTCCGGAGGTCTTGGCACCATGGGATTCGGTCTGCCGGCAGCCATCGGAGCGCAGATTGCATGCCCGGACAAACTGGTGGTGGACGTAGCCGGCGACGGCAGCATCCAGATGAACAGCCAGGAACTGATGACCGCAGTCGAGTGTTGTCTGCCTGTCAAGGTAGTCATTTTAAACAATCGCTACCTTGGAATGGTCAGGCAATGGCAGGAACTTTTCTATGACCATCGTTATGCCTGTACAGCCATGGAACAGGCCCCTGATTTTGTCAAACTGGCCGAAGCATACGGTGCCATAGGCCTGCGGGCTGAAAAACCCGAGGAGGTGGAGGCGGTTTTAAAGGAAGGACTTTTTTCCGACAAAACCGTTATCATGGATTTTGTGGTGGAACGTGAGGAAAACGTCTATCCCATGGTTCCCGCCGGAGCACCCATCACGGAAATGCTGCTGGTATAACCTAAGATGAGCGATTGGCTCTTAGCAATTAGCAGTTAGCTCCTATATTTTAGGAGTTTACCAGTAATGCGATTTTCACCTTTTGGGTGAAATGATGACCTTTGACAATATATTAAAATTATTGTGCTAATTGCTAAAAGCCAACTGCTGATCGCTCAATTTAGGTATAAGTGAAAAGTAAATAATGATGGAATGCTATCGCATTTTAATAAAAAAGATAGAGCAAAGCGATACTACCAGTTTTCAATTCTCACTCTTCAATTTTCAATTTAGTTAATGACTTACACATAAACGATTGCATTGAAAGATTTTGATCATGACTGAAAACAACAACCATTTCGACCCGACAAACGAAGAGAAACATATTTTTACGATGCTGGTGGACAACCAGCCGGGCGTACTGTCCCGAATTGTGGGACTGTTCAGCGGCCGTGGCTTCAATATTGAAAGTCTTTGCGTCGCAGAGACCATGGAACCGCTGATATCCCGCATTACCATCGTCACCAAGGCCAATATGCCGCTGGTGGAACAGATCAAGAAACAGCTCAACAAACTGATAAACGTCATCAAGGTCCGCGACATGACCGGATCAAAATCAGTTCAGCGGGAAATGGCCCTGATCTGCGTCAGGGCCTTAAAGGAACATCGCGCGGAAATCCTGCGCATCGTTGATATCTTCAGATGCAAGGTCGTTGATGTGGGGCAGGAGCATTACACCATCGAGGTGACCGGAGACCAGGGCAAGCTCACGGCTCTGCTGAATCTTCTAAAGCCCCTGGGCATCAAAAAAATTGCACGCACCGGTGGCATCGCACTGTACCGGGAACCCAATTAGAAACGGCAGGCAGGGCAAAGGGCGGAAGTCAGAGGACAGAAGGCAGAGGGCAGAAGACAGAAGACAGAAGACAGAAGACAGGAAAGAGAAAAAAATATAACCACAAATAACAGATAACAGGAAATTAGCAATCGGAGGATAAAATGGCAAAAATTGATTTTGGCGGTGTTGTTGAAGAAGTCATTACATCGGAAGAATTTACACTGGAAAAGGCCCGCGAGGTACTCAAGAATGAAACCATTGCCGTGCTGGGATACGGCATACAGGGGCCTGGCCAGGCTTTAAACATGAGGGACAACGGCATCAATGTCATCGTGGGACAGCGCGAGGGTGGAAAATCCTGGGACAAGGCTGTTGCCGACGGATTTATCCCGGGGCAAACGCTTTTTCCCATCGAGGAAGCCGCCACCCGCGGAACCATTGTTCAGTTTCTGCTGTCCGATGCCGGCCAGATGGAAACCTGGCCAAGAATTAAAAAATGTCTGAACCAAGGCGATGCACTCTATTTTTCACACGGATTTTCCATTATCTACAAAGACCAGACCAAAATCATACCGCCTGACTACATTGATGTGATTCTGGCGGCTCCCAAAGGCTCGGGAACCACTGTCAGAACCAACTTTCTGGACGGCAGCGGCATTAATTCCAGCTTTGCCGTATTCCAGGATTTTACCGGCCGGGCCCGCGAAAGAACACTGGCTTTGGGAATTGCCATTGGTTCGGGCTATCTCTTCCCCACCACCTTTGAGAAAGAGGTGTCCAGCGACCTCACCGGTGAACGCGGCGTTCTCATGGGGTGCCTGGCCGGCGTCATGGAAGCCCAGTACGATATTTTGCGCAAAAACGGGCACAGCCCCAGCGAGGCCTTTAATGAAACCGTTGAAGAACTTACCCAGAGCCTGATCCGCCTGGTAGCTCAAAACGGGATGGACTGGATGTTCGGCAACTGCAGCACCACGGCCCAGCGGGGAGCCCTAGACTGGGCTCCGAAATTTAAGGATGCAGTGGCCCCGGTCTTTAAAGATCTTTATGAAAGTGTAATTACCGGAGAAGAAGCCAGGCGGACCCTGGAGAAAAACAGCTCACCGAATTATCGTGAAGAACTCGATAAAGAACTATCCGTGATCCACAATTCGGAGATGTGGCGCGCAGGGGCAGCGGTACGCTCTTTGAGACCTGAAAACCGTAAGTAAAAAGACGGATATCGGAAATCGGAAGCCGGAGGTCGGAGGTCGGAGGTCGGAGGTCAGAGATCGGTGGTCAGAGATCGGTGGTCAGAGATCGGTGGTCAGAGATCGGTGGTCAAGGGTCGGTAGCGAGAGTGGGATTTTATGCAGTTGTCCCCTGCCCCTTGACCAGCCCTTTGAACCCAGAACCTATGACCCTAACCCGGACAAGCCGAAAATAACAAATTACAAGTACCAAATGACAAACAAATGCCAAAGCACAATGTTCAAATCTCAAACAAAATCCAAAGCCATTTGATTAACCCCGTATAGCCTTGAATTGGTGTGCCTTTTGATTTCTCTCTGTTTTGGAATTTGGAATTTTCATCATTGTGATTTATTTGTAATTTGTCTCTTGATTATTGTATTTTTTCTTACATAAAACACGACATTCAGGATTAAGTTAGCTAATTAACCTATTAACCTACAAACGTCAGGTACAGCATAATGGAACCAATCCTGTTATATGACACAACTTTAAGAGACGGTACCCAAGGCGAAAACATCAATTTCAGCGCCCGGGAAAAAATTCGAATTGCCCAGCGTCTGGATGATATCGGAATCCATTATATTGAAGGCGGCTTTCCCGGTTCAAATCCCCGGGACCTTGAATTTTTCAAACTGGCCCGGAAAATTGAGTTCAAACACGCCCGGCTTGCCGCCTTTGGCTCAACCCGTAGGCCCGGTATCAGCCCGGACGACGATCCAAATCTTAAAACACTTGTCGAGAGCAACACTCCTGCGGTCACCATCTTTGGCAAAACCTGGGATCTTCATGTCAGCCAGATCATAGGAATTACCCTGGAAGAAAACCTGGCCATGATCCGGGAAAGTGTACGTTTTCTCCATGAAAACAACCTGGAAGTTATCTATGATGCCGAGCATTTTTTTGACGGTTATCGCGATAATCCGGAATATGCCTTTGAAACCCTGGTGGCAGCCTGCCGGGGGGGAGCTGCCGGCATCGTACTTTGTGACACCAATGGGGGTGCCCTGCCTTTTGATGTTGAAGCTATTATCCCCGTGATTCAACAAAAATTAGAAGATGAACTGGCCAAGGACGGCAACGGCACATCGATCAAGATTGGAATCCATACCCACGACGACTGTGGGCTGGCCGCTGCCAACACCATCGCAGCAGTACGTTCGGGAGCGACCATGGTCCACGGCACTATTAACGGATACGGCGAACGGTGCGGCAATGCAGATCTGACAACGGTCGTTCCACTGTTGAAACTGAAAATGGGCTATGACTGCATGACCGATAAAAACCTTGCCAAACTGAAAAAACTATCCCGCTTCGTCAGTGAGACAGCCAACATGACACCGCTGAGCAATCGGCCTTTTGTAGGTAAAAGCGCCTTTGCCCACAAAGGCGGGGTCCATGTCAGCGCCATTATGAAAAACACCAGGGCCTATGAGCATATGACACCTGAACTAACCGGAAACAAAAGACGTGTCCTGATTTCCGATCTGGCAGGGAAAAGCAATGTGGAATACAAGGCCCGGGAACTGGGTGTAAACCTAAATGCCAACGGATCCAGCAGCCGTCAAATTGTTTCCGAAATAAAAAAACTGGAACAGAAGGGATTCCAGTTTGATGTGGCCGACGGATCATTCAAGATCCTTCTTGAAAAATACACCCGACAGTTCATTCCTCTGTTTGAGCTGGAATCATTCCGGGTTTCCATCGAGAAAGATAAGGACCAACCCTGCTCTTCCCATGCAACCATCAAAATAGCGGTGGGTGATAAAAAAGAAATCACCGCCGCCGAAGGGAATGGACCGGTAAGCGCTCTTGACAATGCCCTGCGCAAGGCCCTGGAAAAATTTTACCCGGGCCTGGACAGCATGGGGCTGGTCGATTTCAAGGTTCGGGTTATAGACGGCCGCGAAGGTACGGATGCAAAGGTACGGGTACTGATCGACTCCAGGGACAAAGATCAGATATGGAGCACAATCGGTGTATCCGAGGATATTATAGAAGCAAGCTGGCAGGCCCTGGCCGACAGTTTTCAGTTTAAACTGTCCAAAAAAAATAAACCTGCCGGATAAACGCATATAACAAACGATAGAGGAACAACATTTTGAAAAAAAACGAGAGAACCAACGCCGCAGGCTATCCGTATTCGCTTATCCTGCGGCCCATGCTCATTGGCGATTGAATTCATCACCGGCTTTTACCGCCATCGGGCGGCCGTGAAGCATGGGAAAGAGAAGCGTCCGGTAGAAAATTTAAAAAAACGGCTCACCGGGCCCGACAAATCCCGTGCAGAAGACATAATAATACATAGGCAAAGCAAGGAGAAACCAACCATGAGCGATCGCATCTATATTTTTGATACAACTTTACGAGACGGCGAACAGTCCCCCGGTGCCAGCATGAATGCCGGTGAAAAAATACGCCTGGCCATTCAGCTTGAAAAACTGGGTGTGGATATTTTAGAGGCTGGATTTCCGGCAGCCTCCAAGGGGGATTTTGATGCTGTATCCCAGATTGCCGGCAAGGTACGGAACATGGAGGTAACGGCTCTGGCCCGCACGGGGCGCGATGATATCGACCGGGCCTGGCAGGCGATCCGGCACGCGGTCAAGCCCAGAATCCATACCTTTATCGCCACATCTGATATCCATATGAAATACAAACTGGATATGACCCGTGACCAGGTGATCAATGCAACAGTGGATGCCGTCAAATATGCCCGATCTTTTGCCGACCAAGTTGAATTTTCCGCTGAAGACGGTTCCCGCAGTGACCGGGATTTTCTGTGCCGGGTTTTTGAAGCCGCCATTGGCGCCGGGGCCACCACCATCAACCTCCCGGATACCGTGGGGTATGCCATACCCGAAGAATTTTCCGCCCTGGTCAAATACGTCATGGCCCACACGCCAAACATTCACAAAGCGATTTTGAGCGTGCACTGCCACAACGATCTGGGGCTGGCCACGGCCAACACCCTGGCGGCCATCAATGCCGGGGCCCGCCAGGCCGAAGTGACCATCAACGGCATCGGCGAAAGGGCCGGAAACACCTCGCTTGAAGAGGTGGTTATGGCCCTGCATACCCGTCCCAACTTTCTGCCGGTAACCACCAACATCAAAACCGAATATATCTACCCCACCAGCCGCCTGGTGAGCATGATCTCCGGCATCCTGGTACAGCCCAACAAGGCCATCGTGGGTGCCAATGCCTTTGCTCATGAGGCCGGCATCCACCAGGACGGAGTCCTGAAAAACCCCATGACCTATGAAATCATGAGCCCGGAAACCATCGGCCTGAGCACCAATAAACTGGTCCTGGGCAAACACTCGGGCCGCCATGCCCTGCGCTCGCACCTGAAAAATCTGGGATATGACCTGGCCGACGAAGAGTTAAAACTGATATTCACCAAATTCAAGGACCTGGCCGACAAAAAAAAAGTGCTGATGGACGAGGATCTGGAAGCACTGGTCACAGAAGGCATTCTGCGAACCGATGATATTTTCCATCTCGAATACCTGCATGTCGTCTGCGGCAACACAATATTGCCCATGGCCAGCATCAAGCTCTCTATCAACGGCCGTTCAGTACAGGGTGCAAATTATGGCAACGGTCCCATCGATGCCACCTTCAACACGATTTCACAACTTTCCGGAACCAAATCTGAACTGCTGCGTTTCTCAGTCAGCGCCCTTACCGGCGGGACCGATTCCCAGGGTGAAGTAACCGTGCGGTTACGGGAAAACGGACTGATAGCTCTTGGGCGAGGATCTGATCCGGACATTATCACCGCCAGCGCCAAAGCCTTTATCAACGGCCTGAATCGTCTGGAATACCTGAAGGCCAATCCCATCCAGGCTTCGCAGGTTTTGTAGACCGTTAGGCTGTAAGCTGTGGGCATCGTAGGGTGGGCTGTGCCCACCAATAGACAGAATACCTTCAACCTTCAGTCTCTGAACAATCACAAGAAAGGGGGGCGCATACAAAGTATGGCCCCCTTTTTTTTTGATTACCAACCAGCAAGTATTGACTACCTGGGCAACAGGATGGACTGATGTGCCTTTACGCCGAACATATTTCGGCCAAGATAATTAAAAAAGGCCGTAAATCGTTTGATACCTTTTCTGCCCGATTGCGGTTTTTGATCCAGTTCCATCAAACCATATCCGCAGTCACATTCCGGCAACCGATGTCTGCAATAGGGGCATTTTCGGACTGCAGGATGGGTCATATATCCATTTTCAAAATATCGATATTCAGTGTAATTATTTGTTTTTATAGCCATTTCAAATTCCTTTTTATTTTATTATTTTTAAAACAAAGGGCTTATATTCCCTCCAAAAATGAAAAGCAATACTTTTTTTGATTTTTCATCCCTGAACTTGCAAAACAACTGTTCATCATCCATGCCATTAAACGGCAGATCAATTAAAAACAAAGGCAGGTGTTGAATAAAACTTTAGAAAAGGGATATAAAAGGGGTGTTTATTATTATTGGAGGATTATTACTTTTAAAACAAGGATCTGTTGCAGTGGCTGACAACTATGCCAAAATCTTAAAAAACAACCTGGCCCGCATTTTCAATCCAAGACCGGAGGGCCTTGCCGGAAACCTGCCGGCCGGCAAAAGCCGGTGGCGATTTTGCCTTCATCGTCTATCCCCTGCCCAAAATCGCCCTGTGCTACATCTTTTATATAGCCGATGATGAGTTCCCGGCTTCGGTGACCTGCCTGTATTCAAACAATGCAGATTGTATTCTGCCGCTGGATGCTCCGGCGGATGTGGGAGAGTATACCTCACGAAAAATTATGGATATTATACGCCCGACATAGCCGCATGGGCTTCATTGATGCGTGCAATAATATATTTTTCAAGATCATCGTCAGCCTGGTCATAATCAAAACAATGTGCATCGGCCCCCAGAAGGCCGCCGGGCACAAAATCCCCCAGCTCATCCGGGTCCTGAATCATTTCATTGAAAAAACAAACGCTGAGCCAGCGGTCCGCCGGATCATCGTCGATGATATCCGCCATCACAAACATGGGTTTATCCTGGATGGCCGGGTCTTTCACCGTGGCCCGCAAAGAGTAGGTCACCCCCGGTCGGCCCACAAAACTCAGGATCGCATTGTCCAGGGTTTCCAGATGGTCCCGGAAACCGATAAACGCTTTTTTTATCTCCGGTGCACCGTCAGTCCATTCTTCAAGCAGTTTGTTCAGCTCCGTCTTGTCATTTTTGTCGGCAAACATTTTTTTCCTTTCACAATTTTTTTATTAGAAATACAGTTTTGATAAACTCGTAAAAAGTATTTGAGATGGTTAAGTAAAAATCTTCATATACAAGGCATGGGGATTTTCAAGGGACTAAGGCATACATATGGTATGTCGAGTCTCTGGAAAATCCCTATAACGCAGTAGATGGAGACTTTTTACAACGCCATCAGTTTTAAAGTCCCCGCATCCACTCCGACCTGAGTTTTACTTTACCTGCCAGGGCTGCGTCAATCAATTTCAAGGTAGCCTCTTTATCTTCGGGCAACCGGGCCCTGACGGGCAGATAGTTGGATGCGTGATTCGCATGAAAAAGACCGCGTGTCAGACATGTATGGGCAATCATGGTCCCCAGCTCACGGAGCATTTCATCAGGCTTGATCAACTCAAATGCACCTGCCTCATAGTCGGTAAAAAGGGGTGTTCCGGGAATCAGCATCAAGCTCAGGGCCCCTACATATTCGGGATCAATGGCAGACAGGACCTCACCGGTCTTTCGGGCATGAATAAGGGATCTTTCCCGGCCGGCAATCCCCAGCAGAACCGTAATACTCAGCCGCATCCCCGCCTGCCTGGCTTTTATGCCCATGCGGATCATTTTATCTGCATCGGCGCCCTTGCAAATGGCCTTGAGGGTCGTATCATCCCCTGTTTCAAGGCCCATATAGGCAATGCCAAGGCCCAATTGGGCCAACTGATTGAGATCCGCCGAACTTTTCAGATGCAACCCTTTGGTATTGGCATAGACGCCTACCCGGGTCACCCAGGGCAATTTTTCCCGGATAGCCGATAATATTTTGACCAGCCGCTTCTGGGGAATAATCATGGCATCCCCGTCACAGATAAACAATCGCTCCTGACGGCGGCAGTTCTCTGCGGCAAAATCCAGATCCGCCATAATAATCTCGTCCGGCTTTATCTTAAATCTTTCGCCCTTATACGCACCGCAGAAGGTACACTTGTTGTGGGAACAGCCCACGGTCGCCTGCAGCAGGATACTGTTGGCTTCACTGGGCGGCCGGATGATATTTCCCTCATAATGCATGCTTTAATCACTCCTGATTCCTGTGAACGCTCTCGATAAAATGGGCTTTCAGCCAGACAATCTGATTATAATTATCGGGTCGAATTGTCAAGTTCGGCATTCTTATTTTACTTGTTCTTTTCTTTAAATCAGGCTATGCAGGTTTGGATTATTGCTTTAAACAAACTCCACAGGGTAGAAAAAATCATGTCTGAAAAAAATACAACATCATCCACCGGCGATGAGCTGGTTAATCTCATGGTTGACACGGACAGGGCAGGCCTTCTCAAGGAAATTGCCTTGAACCTGTCGGATATCAACTTGAACGATTACCAGCTCTGCGATCTCGAATTACTGGCCTCCGGGGCGTTTTCACCCCTTGACGGTTTCATGGTGCGCTCCGACTACGAGGCAGTGCTGGACAGAATGCAGTTACAGGACGGCACACTCTGGCCTGTTCCGGTCTGTCTGGATATCTCTAAAACAAAGGCCATGACATTGGAAGCAGGCCAGTCCGTGGCCCTGCGCGACCCCGAAGGCTTTCTGCTGGCAATTCTTCACATCGCCGACATATGGCCCGTGGACAGAGATAAAGAGGCCCTCCGGGTTTACGGCACCACTGATTTGTCCCATCCCGGGGTCGGTTATGTTTTCAATAATATCCAGGATTATTACATCGGCGGCAAATTAGAGGTCATCAGCCAGCCGCTTCATTTTGATTTCAAGCAGCTCCGCATGACACCGGCCGAAGTACGGCAGCTTTATAAAAAACTCGGCTGGAAGCGCATCGTCGGCTTCCAGACCCGCAATATCATTCATCGGGCCCAATTCGAACTGACCCTTGAAGCCATGCGCCAGGCCAAAGCCAACCTGCTTCTGCTGCCGATTACCGGCATGACCAAACCCGGCGATTTTAATTACTATACCCGAATGAGATGTCTCAGGGAGGTTGTCCGCTATTATCCGCCGGAGACCAGCGTGATGACCATGCTGCCCCTTTTCATGCGTCTGGCAGGTGCCCGCGGTGCACTGCTGGATGTCATCATCGGGAAAAATTTCGGCTGCACCCATTTTGTCATCGGGCACAACCATGCCGACCCGGGCCGCATAAACAGTGACAAGCCCTTTTATTCCAACGGTGAAACACGCAAAATAATTAAAGACTCCAGCGCGGAAACAGGCGTTGAAATCATCTCGTTTAAAGAGATGGTCTACCTGCCCTTTGAAGATCAGTACAAACCCATCGATACGGTGCCCGAAGATATCCGCACCATCTCGTTTACCGGAACGGATATCCGTGATCGCCTGAAAACCGGAAGAAATATTCCGGACTGGGCAACATTTCCCAAAGTCGCCGGAGAACTTCAAAAAGCCTACCCTCCACCTGGGAAACAGGGCTTCACCATTTTCCTGACCGGCCTTTCCGGCTCCGGCAAATCAACCATCGCAAAAGTGCTCTATGCCAGGGTGCTGGAAATCGGCGAACGTCCGGTCACCCTGCTGGACGGCGATATTGTCCGCCAGAACCTTTCCAGCGAGCTGACCTTTTCCAAAGAACACCGGGATATCAATGTCAGGCGTATCGGGTTTGTGGCCAGCGAGATCACAAAAAACAGGGGCATTGCCATCTGCGCCCCCATTGCCCCCTATGAAAATACCCGCCGGGAAATCCGCAAGGCCATCGAGGCCCACGGCGGCTTCATCGAGGTCCATGTCTCCACGCCCATTGCAGAATGCGAAAAAAGAGACCGCAAAGGCATGTATGCCAAAGCTCGGGCCGGTCTGATCAAGGGTTTCACCGGCGTGGATGACCCCTATGAAATCCCCGAATCATCCGAATTGTCCATCGATACCACTGATATCAGCCCTGACGAGGCAGCCCAGGAAGTACTGCTCTTTCTGGGACAAAAGGGGTTTATATAATTGAATGCTTTCCTGCGGCCCTAAACACCATAGGTTCTGAAGTTGAAAAATAAATCATCACAAAAGGCATCCTGCCTGGCCGTTTTCGGGACGGGTTCGGATGTGGGCAAAAGTATCGTGGCCACGGCGCTTTGCCGCTGTTTTGTGGACCGGGGATTTCGCACGGCGCCCTATAAAGCCCAGAACATGTCAAACAACTCCGGGGTCACACCCGAGGGACTGGAGATGGGCCGGGCCCAGATTGTCCAGGCAGAGGCCGCACGGATACCGCCCCATGTAGATATGAATCCGGTTCTTTTGAAACCCACCAACGACATTGGTGCCCAGGTTGTTTTACTGGGAAAAATTCTGGAAAACAGCACGGCAGCGGAATATCACCGAAAAAAAGAGCACCTTTTTTCTACGGCTGCAAACGCGCTGGATCGGTTGCGGGAAAAATACGATATGGTGGTCATGGAAGGCGCCGGGTCGTGCGCTGAAATCAACCTGATGGACCACGACATCGTCAACCTGCCCATGGCCGAATATGCAAAAGCTCCCGTCATTCTTGTGGCGGATATCCATAAGGGGGGTGTTTTTGCCCAGATTGTGGGGACCCTCGCGTGCCTTTCCAAAAAAGATCAGGACCGGATTGCCGGTTTTATCATCAACCGCTTCCGGGGGGATATCTCGCTTTTTAAAGACGGCGTGGAATGGATCGAGCAAAAAACAGGGAAAAAAGTCTTTGGGGTCCTGCCGTGGTACAATCATATCCGCATAGAGGCCGAGGACTCTGTTGTCATTGAAAATCCGGGCCGAAATCGACCGACGGCGAGAAATGAACCGGTCATTGCCGTACTGCGTCTTCCTCATATCTCCAATTTTACCGATTTTGAGCCCTTGAGCGGACTTGAAGGTGTTTTGCTGACATTTATCGAAACCATAGAAGACATTTCCTCTTATCAGGCCGTGATTCTGCCCGGCTCCAAAAGCACCCGAAACGATCTTGAATGGCTTAAGGTCACCGGATGGCACAAAAAAATCCGTCAATACGCTGAATCCGGGGGCAATATCCTTGGCATCTGCGGAGGGTACCAGTTACTGGGCACAATGGTCCATGACCCTGAGGGGATCGAAGGCCGGCCGGGCAGCACACCGGGGCTGGGGCTGCTGCCCGTGGAAACCGAGCTGAAGGCACCCAAAACAACCACGTTGACCCGGTTTAACCGGCAGGAAATTTCCGGAACCGGCTATGAGATCCACATGGGACAGACGCATCGAAAAGGGGGAATGCCTCTTTTTTTCGTAAATGCCCGCAATGGGCAGGCTTGTCAGGAGGAGGATGGATGCGTTACTGCCGACGGCAAGATCGCAGGTACCTATATGCACGGCCTGTTCGATACCCCGGATATTACCCGGCACTGGCTGGGAAGTATTGGACTGGGAGATATTAGAGTGCCTGAAATACATGGACCCGATGCCCGGGATCATGAGTATGACATGCTGGCAGCGCATTTTTCGAAATATGTGGACTTCGATAAGATACAACGGTGTCTGGCGAATCATACTTGACTGGCGTTTTTTTCATCATCGAGCACCTCCCGAATCGTCCAGGAAAGCTTTTTCATCATCACCGGTTTCATCAAAAAACCCCTGATTCCAAGGGACAAGGCCTTTTTCCTGGTCATGGACTTGTTGAATCCGGTACACAGAATTATGGGTATGTCCGATCGGATTTTTAACAATTCCACGGCCAGTTTATCGCCGGTCAAATCGGGCATGGTCATGTCGGTGATGACCAGATCAAATCCGCCCGGCTGTGCTGTAAATATTTTTAAAGCATCAAGGCTGTCAGTGCGGGCCGTCACATGATACCCCATACGTTCAAGCATTTGTTTTTCCATATCCACAATATCCACATGGTCATCGACAAGCAGGATACGCTCATTTCCTTCTTGAACAGGCTGGTTGTATTCAATTGCATCCGTTTCAGGCTGATTTTTTATTACGGGCAGGTAAACTTTAAGTTCAGTGCCCCGGCCGGGCTCACTGTCTACGCATATTTGCCCACCATGATTTTGGACGATCCCGTGAACAACCGATAACCCCAAACCTGTGCCCTCGCCCTCTTTTTTTGTGGTAAAATAGGGATCAAAAATTCGCGCCCGTTTCTTCCATTGCTTGAAAGGCATTGGTGATCAGGTTCATGGCGATCTGGTGAATCTGGGTGGAATCGGCCATGTAAAAACTCGGGGACGCCCATAAAATTATAACTTTCTATTCTTTTATAAGTTTGAGTTGCCTGG
>CAYQNS010000032.1:0-29107 GCA_964418755.1 uncultured Desulfobacteraceae bacterium | reverse complement strand
GATTTGAAAATTTCATTGCGTCACAACTTTTAAAATATTGTCATTTTATTGAAGACACAGAAGGTTTTCGCATGGAGCTTCGCTTTCTGCGGGATACGGACAAGCGGGAAATAGATTTTGTCGTTCTGAAAGAAGGGTCTCCACTTTTTGCGGTGGAATGCAAGGCCGGAGATAAAAATATAGCCCCTTCCATTTATTATTTTATGGAAAGAACCCCAATCCCGAAATTTTATCAGGTGCATGGAGGTGCTCGGGATTATGAAAAAAACAACATAAGAGTCATTCCTGTTCACAAATTTTGTCAGGAACTTGGATTGCCGTAAGGCAAGGCGCAACCAGGGAACAGGAAACCCGCATTCAAGCCCGACAGTGACGTTATCCGTGTATGCACACCTGATGAAATCCACCAACCAAGAGGCCGCTTGCAGGCTTGAAAACACTGTCTTAAATGGCGATGGTCACAAAATGGTCACAGAGGGTTGAAAAATAAAAATGTCAGTCTTTGTAAAGTCTTATCAAATAGCTATCTACACGGCACACACCTTGCAAAACCGCATTAAAAAAGGGCTTACAAGTCTTAATGCTCGTAAACCCTTGGTTTTGCTGGTAGGCACGATTGGATTTGAACCAACGACTTCTACCGTGTCAGGGTAGCGCTCTCCCCCTGAGCTACGTGCCTGTAAGATATTTTCAAGCTGATATCATCCGACGGTCGGGCTGTCAAGTAAAATGCGCCGGGAAAATTACAAAAATACGACGGACAATCAACACAGTTGAAAAGCTGCAAACCGGCAACAGGTCTTACGGTGTTTTGATTTAAAGCGGGTAGCTGTCTGAACGATTATTTTTCCAACCCCGTATCCTCTGAAGTCTCTTGGAGAATATTCAGGCCGATATAGATATAATGCAATCCCGAAAGGATCGTCAAACCGGCCGCAGTCCAGAACAAAACACGCTCGATATACCCGAAATACCCGAAATATGTGATATTGGATTCTATCAGAACGGCAAAAACCGTAGTCAACTGGGCCACGGTTGTGCATTTGCTGACCAGGCTCGGGTTCATCGAAAAGGTTTGGGATGTAAGGGTCAGCACGGCAATTCCCATAAAAATAATAACATCACGACTGATCACGATAACCGTGAGCCAGGCCGGGATGATTTCCAGGACCGCCAGGCTGATAAAGGCCGATGATAAAAGGAGTTTGTCGGCAATGGGGTCAAGATAGGACCCCAGGATCGTGCGCTGGTTGCAAACTCTGGCGATAAATCCGTCCAGCCCGTCACTGACGGCGGCTATGGTAAATACAAAAAGGGCCCAGGCAAACAGATCCCGTATCAAGAAAATAACAAACAGCGGCGTCAGCAGAATCCTGCCTACCGTCAGCAGATTGGGTGTGTTTATCGGCATTTTCACTTACTCGGATACCAGTTCAAGCATGATACGATTATCGGATACATCATAAATATTAATACCAAAGGAATCATATACCTCCAGCATCATGGCTTCCGCAAGCATCTGGGCGTTGCCGTCAAAATCAACACCGATAACGGCCTCATCAGGCTCGATCTCCTTTATCAAAATCGAGGCCACCCCTTCAATATCATTGACGGTTCGGCGAAATGTCACGAAATCGGCCAGATTACGGGTTCCGCCCACAAGGATCTCCAGGTCGGCGGATTCGGCCTGCTCCCTCTTCCAGAGCAAAACAATCTGCTTTGTCAAATCCTGTCCGGCCAGGGTTCCGGCCTTTGTGAGGGCCTGTCTGCCGGCGGCGGCGGCATCTGATCCCGTCGACATCACCGCCCGGGTGGTCTCGGCGGCTTTGGCACCTGTCAGGGTACGCAGAGCCCAGGCCGTTACAACACCTCTGTATGCCCCGGTAGATACCCCCATTGTATTGGCGGATCGAATGACATTGGCGCTGCCCGTCACCACCACATCGGCCCCCAGCTTCAGGCCAAGCATAAGGGCTGTCTGATCATCAAGCGGCACCGTGAGCGCCGGTATCTCATCTCCCTGCTTCACAAAAGCCCCGGAATCGGTTATGATCAACCCTTTTTGGCGCATGATTTCCGCCATGGCATTTTCCGAATTTAAAGGCGTGTCGCCCGGAGTCAGCGCCAACTGGTAGCGCGGCAACGGATCATCGATGTTTTGTTCGGCAATTAAAAACAGTATCCGGGGAATCGATTCCAAGCCGATGATAACCCCGATCCGCTCCAGCTCATCCCTGATTTTATCGGCCCTGACGGTTGCCTGTACCAACACCCGGTATTGCCTGCCTGATTTCAGTGCCGTCAAAACTTTGTAGCCCTGAATAAACTCATCGGTATGGCTGTACAACACCTGGTTTAAAGTTTCAAAATTCCTGACCCTGGCGTCCAGGGGTACGATTTTACCGGTAACAATTTCCACCGACGCAACCAGACTGTCTGCTATGGCCTGCCTGCGGGCAGCCGGAACGTTTTCGCCCCTGACTGTGGCCGTACCGATGGCCTCCACTGTATTTTCGAAATCAGCCGCCCGGGCAGTTAGAATTGTCGGCCCGACCAGACAAACGGCAATGACCACAATTGCCTGAATGATGGTATTTTGTTTTATAAAAAGACGAAGCATGTCAGGTTTTCCCCTCTCCTGGAACTGCATATTTTACCTAAGATGAGCGATTAGCTCTTAGCAATCAGCGGTTAGCTCCTATATTTTAGAAGTTTACCAGTAATGCGATTATCACCCATTGGGTGAAATGATGACCTTTGACAATATATTGAAATTATTGTGCTAATTGCTAAAAACCAACTGCTGATCGCTCAATTTAGGCTTAGTTAGTGTTCCTCTGTGTCCTCCGTGCCTCTGTGGCTACCCTTTTTTTCGTTTGCCACGGAGACTCGGGGGGCATGGCATTGACCCACAACCTATAAACCACAACCCACAAACCCGTCAGGATTTGCGGGACAATGCAAATTCGGCAACCTGCAGCAAAACAGTTTTTGATTCGCAGGGGCTGAAGACGGCAAGGGCATTCTTTGCGGATGCGATATGTCCGGCAGCCTGCCTGTGTGTATAGTCAATGCCACCGTGCTTTTTCATCAGGGACAGCAACCGGTTAAAATCATCATCTGAAAAATCCCTGTTTTTAATGATGTTTCTCATCAAACCGGCATCGGTCCCAGCGGATCTTTTCAGGGCATATATCAACGGCAGCGTCATCTTGCCCTCTCGCAGGTCGGCGCCCACCGCTTTTCCCAGGACTGCCGTGTCGGCAGTATAATCGAGCAGGTCATCGGCCATCTGAAAAGCCATCCCAAGATGAAACCCATAGGCTGTAACCGCCTGCTCTTTCTCCGGCGAAGCATCGGCAAAAATCGCGCCGACCCGGCATCCCCCCTGAATCAATACCGCGGTTTTGCGCCGGATCACCTCCATGTATTCCTCCTCGGTCAGATCAAGCCGTCCCTTCCCGACCAGCTGCTGAATCTCTCCCTGGGACATTTTTTCCGTAATATCCGCCATAATTTTGACAATCTCGATGCGCCCGGCGCCGACGGCGATGGAAAGCGACCGGGCCAGCAGAAAATCCCCCACAAGCACGGCCGTGGAATTGCCGAAACGGCAATGGGCCGCAGGTTTTCCCCGCCTCACGGCCGCTCCGTCAACCAGATCGTCGTGCAAAAGCGTAGCCGCATGCAAATATTCCATGATCACGGCAAAAGATTTGACATCTTCTCCGCTGTATCCGCAGAGCCTTGCACAAAGCACCATCAAAAGGGGCCTCAGCCTTTTTCCGCCGGCAAAAAGGATGTGGCCGGAAACCCGGGTAACCAGATCCAGCTGAGGTGTCAGGTTTTCTTTAAGGGCGGTTTCAATATCTGCCAGATCCTCTTTAACCATCTCCATCAGCCTGGCTTTTGCACTGCTCATATGGGTTCTCCTGATAAATCATATTCAAGGGCATCCATAATTTTAACACGAACGAATTCACCGATTTTTAATCCATCGGCCCGGACATAGGTCAGCCCGTCTACCTCGGGCGCCTGAAAAAAGGTGCGCCCGATAAAAAGATTATCCTGCACGGCTTCATCCACCAGGACATCATAGGTTTTGCCCATATGGCGATTGTTGTTTTCAAGGGATATGTTTTTCTGACAGGCCATGAGCGCATCATGGCGCTGTTTTGCCTTTTTGGTGCTCACGTGATCGGCAAGGCTGTGGGAGGCCAGATCTTCGGAATCGGAATAGGTGAAAACGCCCAGGTTATCAAACCGGACATCTTTTGCAAACTGCATCAACTGCTTGAAATCCTGCTCGGTTTCTCCGGGAAAACCGACAATAACGGTTGTCCGCAATACAGCCTGCGGCACTCGGGCGCGAATGGTATCAAACAACCGGTACAGGTCATCACGCGAGTAGTTGCGCCCCATCCTCTGCAAAAGCCGGTTGTTCGCATGCTGGATCGGCAGATCAAAATAGGCGCATATGTTCGAATGCCTGGAAACGGCGTCAATGGCCGAGTCGTCAATACTCTGCGGATGCCCGTAGAGTACCCTGATCCACACATCCCCGGAGATCGCAGCGATTTTTTCCAGCAACTGCCCCAGACCAACGGGCGCGTTCAAATCGTGACCATAGGCTGTGGTCTCCTGGGCAACCAGTACGATTTCCCTGACGCCGGATGCAATCAGATGCTCGGCTTCCGTGACGATATCGTCCAGGGGGCGGCTTCGAAGCCGCCCCCGCAACTTCGGGATAATACAGTAGGTGCAGTGGCGTTCACACCCTTCGGCGATCTTCAGATATGCCGTATGGGAACAGGTCAGTATTCGCGGCGCTTCCGGCGGCGAAAGTTCGGCATCATTCGGATCGATCAAAGTACAGGTATGCCCGGAACCGGTAATTTTTGCAGCATCCGGAATCTGGTCCAGAGCGCCGGTTCCTATAAAAGCATCCACCTCCGGCAAGGCATCGGCAATATTCACCCCGAACCGTTCCGGCAGACATCCGACCACTATGAGGCGTCGGCAAAGCCCCTTTTTTTTATACTTTGCCAGTTCGAGGATCGTATCGATGGATTCAGTCACCGCCGAATCGATAAAGCTGCAGGTATTCACAATAATGACCTGGGCCAGGGCCGGGTCTCCGGTGATCTGCCAGTGATCGGCAGCAAGACGGCCCAGTATGATCTCGCTGTCCACCAGATTCCTGGCGCAGCCCAGACTTTCCAGATATAAATTCATATAATCCTGACGTTAAATTAAACCTAAAATATGCTGTTAGTTCTTACCTAAGATGAGCGATTAGCTCTTAGCAATTAGCGGTTAGCTCCTATATCTAAGGCGTTTACCAGTAATGCGATTTTCACCCATTGGGTGAAATGATGACCTTTGACAATATATTGAAATTATTGTGCTAATTGCTAAAAGCCAACTGCTGATCGCTCAATTTAGTTTAAAATTGACGAAATACCCTCAATATTCAATTTGAACCCGCTTGAATAATGATCAATCAATCCGCCATTCTGCCCTTTGCTGATAATCAAACATTCAACGCCGTCAAGACGATTGACAAGTTCAAGTCCCTTTTCCCGGCCCATCACCATAACGGCAGTGGCAAGGCCGTCGGCCAGGGTGCAGGTATCCGTTATAATGGATACGCTGACGACTCCGTTGTTGACCGGATATCCGTTTCGCGGATCGATCACATGGGAATAATGCTTTTGCCCAAGTTTAAAAAAATTACGATAATCACCGCTGGTGGCCAGAGCGCCGTCTTTCAGGTTCACAACTTTATACACCTGATCAGAGGCGGCATTCGGGTCGGGCAGATTCACCCCGACCTTCCACTGCTTCCCGTCTTTGCGCAAACCCGAGGCATACACTTCTCCGCCGATCTCCACCAGGAAATCCGTCCATCCATCGGCCCGAATCAGTTCTGCAATCTGATCAACCGCATAGCCTTTTGCTATGGAACCAAGATCAAGGCCCAAACCGTCATTTTTTTTGGATAAATAACCATCATCATCGATCTGAATCTTCCCGAACCCGATTTGTTCCGTTATCTGTCTGATTTTTTCATCCGCCGGAACCGTCTGTTGAACTGCCGGTTTACTGAACCCCCATAAATCCACCAGAGGCTTTACCGTCCCGTCCCAGCATCCTTTTGTCATCACAAACAGATCCCGGGCCATGATCATGACATGCAGAAAATCACACGACATTTTAATGGCGTCATCGCTCCGGCGCATGGAATTAAAACGGCTGATCTCACTGTCCGGTAAATAGGTGGACATGCTCCGGTTGATTTCTTCCAGACGCTGAACAATTTTATGGTCGAGCCCGGAAGGGGCGTTGAAATATTCGCTGATGACCGTAATGTGATAAGTCGTCCCCATGGTCCGGCCGGCAAACCGGACCTCTTTTTTCATGCCGCAGCCAGCCAGAATCAGGATCGATAAAATAAAAAACAGGGGAAGACCATGGGCGACGCCCCCTGAATCCTTAACCCTTCGAATCATTTTCTATATCACCATCCAGCGTATCGGCGTCAGCAACTTTAATGGCAGTATCCTTATTTGCGATATTCTCTGAATCAACACGGCTTTCATCAAGCAGGTCGTCAACGGCATCGTCGTCATCAACATCTTCTTCGATTTTCGGGATAGCCGGCTGCTCTTTCGGCTCATCCTTTACCAGAAAATCGACATCATTCAGCAAAAGCTCTACGGCGTCATTGGTGTCCGCATCATAAATTTCAGTAATTTTTTCAGCTATTTTATCGACAATGAGCTGCGGAGGATAAAAATCATGATTCCGTAACACCTTGACAAGTGCATCACTGCCGCCGGCAATGCCCCGAATTATATCTTCCCGGTCATACTCCTGCTCACCCATAAACGACGTAATTTCCTTGTCCAGTTCAGCATACTCTTTAATGACCAGAATATTCTTGGTATCATCTTTTTTAATGATATATTTCTGTTTCATCCAATATCCCCTTTTTATAAAATTTATTTGTACCTAGTTTTTCAATAATGAAAAATCGGTAATAAAATTAATTTTGAAGATCACAAAATTAACGGTCTGTCAATAAGCAATAATACCCAACCAACGATAAATACAAACCACGCACAGGTTCAACTGATAAAAAACTAACAGCTGAAATAGCTCTTTAATTATAAAGCCTTTAATCTCAGAAATCGTCAAATTTAGCAACCCTGCTTTCGCATTCATGAATATTTGTGGCGGCCCTGGATTAAAAACAGCTTGACAAAAACCCGGCTTTCCTCTAATGAATACGAATACAAAACATAAATGCAACTACAAAACAATCTTCATCCGCACTGAACTGCAAATAACAAATTACAAGCACCAAATGACAAACAAATTCCAAAGTTCAATATCCAAATAAAAACCAAAGCAAATTGCTCCCACATAGCTTGGCATTGTTTGTTATTCTTATTTATTCTATTTTGAAATTTGAAATTTCAGCCATTGTGATTTATTTGTCATTTGGTGCTTGTAATTCTTTCTGACCTGTTTGCCTGCGGCATGTATGGAAAACATAATTCTTTTGCCCCAAAAACACGAAAATCAAAGATAATAATCTAAGGAGGTGCTGCTTTATGAAAGGCAAACAGAGAATCCTCAAGGCTTTGCATGTTCAGCAGCCCGACCGCGTTCCTTTATATATTCACGGAATCAATGAGGCCCCCATCATTGGGATCGGCAGACACATCACCGATGGCCTGCCGGAGATAAAACAGTTTCATGAGATGAATGATTCAGAGAAGATGAAATTGCTGGATACACTTTTTTTAATTCACGAAGAATTCGGCATAGACGGTTTCACCTCATTTGAAATTGGTCATGAAAAAGAAATCAATGATAAAGATGTAATGGATGACTGGGGCGTCATTTACCGGCGAAGTCCCCACGGACTTCCGGTTGCCAAGGGGCATCCGGTCAAAGAGTCCTTTGATCTTGATAAATATACTCCTCCGCTGCCGAAACGTGAACATCTTATGCTGCTTGACCTGGCCCGGGATCGATTCAACGGCAGTGTCGCACTTTTCTGGCTGATGCGGGGTGTATTCGTGCACAGTTGGCGCCTGACCGGCATGGAAAACTACATGATAAAATTATATACCGATCCAGCGTTTATTCATCGCATTGCAGCCATGGTCACCCAATACAATCTGGAGCAGCTTGACCTGCTGGCCCAGGCCGGTGTCGATGTACTGGTGGTCGAGGATGATATCGCCGGTACGGCCTTTCCCCTGGTTGACCCGAAACATTTCAAAGAGTTTATCAATCCTTATAACAAAAAACTCATCCACCGGGCTCACGCACTGGGCCTTAAGGTTGTGCGCCACAGCGACGGCAATCTCTGGTCCCTGATGGATATTCTTCTGAGTTCGGGATACGACGGTCTGAACCCCCTGGAACCCCAGGCCGGCATGGACCTTAAAAAGGTTAAAGATTATTGCGGAGATCGGATTTGCCTGCTGGGCAATATCGATTGTCAGGAACTTCTCCCCGACGGCACTCCTGAAGAAGTCGAGGCTGCCGTTAAACAAGCCATTGAGGCGGCGGCACCCGGCGGCGGATATATTGTCTGCTCTTCAAACTCCCTTCACCCGGGAGTAAATCCGGAAAACTGCATTGCCATGTTTGAAGCCGCTAAAAAGTTCGGTCTCTATAAACAGGCGCTTGGGAGTGATGATTGTTGATTGAAAACCTGAAATTTGCAACTCAATGTCATTAACTTAATGAAAACAACCCCTGTTTTTTTACCATGAAACGCATAAATCAGCCACAGAGGCACAGAGGGCACAGAGACAATTTTATATTTAGAAACATGTAAAACAAAATATGCGATTCTCTGTGTCCTCTGAGTCTCCGTGGCAAACATGAACAAAGAAATAGCCGGAACACGAAAAAATAACCTTCAAACGCTTCATACCCATGGTGACCATGCAGCTGGTTCTAAAGTTAACAACATTGATTTGCAACTAGCTATTTTACAATTTCTGAAAAAGGCTGAAAGCTATGTACGATTCCCCGATTCAAAAAGACAGTGCGTTAACATCCTCGCCCTACTATGTCTTCTGCCTGTTATTTCTGCTCTATCTGTTTGACTATCTGGATCGGATGATCATCGTTTCGCTGTTCCCTTTCCTGAAGCAGGACTGGGGGATCACCGACACCCAGTGCGGGTTGCTTGTTTCAGCGGTATACTGGTCGATTCTTATCTTTACATTGCCGGCGTCCGTGATCATCGACCGGTGGAGCCGAAAAAAAAGTATCGGCCTGATGGCAATATTATGGTGCATTGCAACCCTGGCATGTGCTTTTACAAGAAATTTCAAGCAACTATTTGTTGCCCGAACGGCCATCGGCCTGGGTGAAGCAGGCTATGCGCCCGGCGGAACAGCCATGATATCGTCCATGTTCCCCAAAGAAAAGCGGGCCGGAATGCTGGGGATCTGGAATGCATCCATTCCTTTGGGGAGCGCACTGGGCATTATTCTAGGCGGTGTTATTGCCGAACATTTCGGGTGGCGACATGCCTTCGGCATTGTGGCTCTGCCCGGAATCATCGTTGCTATATTGCTGTTTTACGTAAAAGATTACAAGACCGTTGCACTGACAATGCCCGTTGAGCCCGGGGGGGAAAAGACAAATATCAGGATGCAGCGAAAAGATATCATCCGCCATTTTACAACGAATAGAACATTGCTGTTCAATAATTTTGCCTTTGCCGCCAATACATTTGTAACCACGGCCCTTTTGACATGGATGCCCAGCTATTTCCAGAGAATCGAAGATATATCCGTCAGCCGGGCAGCAACCAAGGGTGCAGTGGTCATGCTGCTGGCCATTATCGGTGCTCCCCTGGGCGGATTTTTAACCGACAGATGGCTGAAAAAAAGAAAAAACGCCCGCCTCCTTTTTCCGGCAATCTCTTCTCTGGCGACATCCATTCTGCTGTTTATCGCATTCCAGTTTCTTCGAGGCCAAATTCAATTTGTGGTTTTGCTGGGTGTTGGGATTACAGCGGTTGCTTTCGTACCTGCGGCCGTTTCCGTCACCCAGGATGTGGTCCACCCAGGCCTACGGGCCGTATCGCTGAGCCTGTGCGTAATTGTCCAGCACATGCTGGGCAGTGCCCTGGGGCCGCCGGCCATCGGTGCCCTGTCAGATGCCTACGGACTTGAAAGGGCCATGGTGTTTCTGCCGATTTTCACCCTGCTGGCCTCGCTCCTGTTTTTTATCGGCTCCTTCAGCTATACTGCCGATGCCGGGCGTTTTGACACATAGAGGCATATACATTTCACTGACAAGCATTGGTAGTGTTGGCCAGATTCAAACCCTCATCAATTGTCCAGACATCATCTCTTCCGGATTTGAGCGAAGTTGCGCTTGCCCTTGCTAAAAAGGTAGTGGTACTGGGAGAAGTGAGGGTATAGGAGTAACGCTTCTCACCGGTGCCACTAAACCCGATTGAGTTTAGAGATGTCGCATATTCACTGAATTCAGCATAATAAGCCACTTCCCCTTTTGCAATTGCCCCCAGATGCTGCTTGGCTTCGCTCTGCTTCGCCTTACACTGGTAGTTGAGATAATTGGGAATGGCAATGGACGCAAGAATGCCGATAATTCCCACGACGATCATGAGTTCAATCAGGGTAAATCCCTTCCGATCGTATTTCAATTTTAGCAACATGATAACCATACACCTCAAATCAAAGCTGTTTTTATTCTGATGACGAAGAGTAGCAGTGCAACTTGAGTGCCACATTGCAACTTCTACCCTTATTATCTTTATTTTAAATTAGTTATATTTCTTTATATAAAATTATGGATCAAATTAAATCCTTAAAAGCATCCTTGTTTTACAATTTTTGTTTTATCTGGCAATAATTGTCACTTTTTACATCCGGATCAAGTTGATTTTTTTAAAATTATGGGATAGCTGTCGAAACATTTTAAAAACTACATTGAAATTTTTGTGAGCAGTATGTACCCTTTTCCGACAGAAAAAAAGATCAGGAACAGGACTATTTTTTATAAAAAACCATTGGGGCCTGAGGATCAGTGCCCATTTTTTTTGTTTCATCAAGGGAGAGACAATCATGACGATAATTCGGACGGCCCGGGAAAAGGGATTGATATTTGACGGGGCCATGGGCACCATGCTGATCAGTGCGGGATTAGAGGGCGGCAAGGCCGCTGAAGCATGGATACTTGAAAAACCGGAGGAGATAACAAAGGTGCATCAGGGGTATTTTGATGCCGGTGCGGACATCATAACCACCGCGACCTTCGGCGGCAATCCCGTAAAATTAAAAAAAGCCGGTCTGGAAAAAAAGGCCGACGAGATCAACGAAAAGGCAGCCCGCCTTGCAAAACAGGTGGCAGGGCAGGAGCGTTATGTGGCCGGCAACATCGGCCCTGCAGGCGAACTGCTGCAGCCCAGCGGTCCCCTGTCTGTCGAAGCGGCAACAGACAGCTTTGCCAGGCAGGCCGACGTGCTGGCGCAAAACGGCGTAGACCTGTTTCTGGTACATACTTTTTTTGACGTAAATGAATCCATCGCCGCCCTCAAGGGCATCCAGTCGGTATGCGACCTGCCGATTTTTGCAGCCATGACGTTTCAAGAAAAACGCAACGGGTTTGCCACCATTATGGGCAACCGGGTCGAACCGAGCATGAAAGCCCTGGTCGATGCCGGGGCAAGTGTTGTCGGGGCCAACTGCTCCATCGGCAGTGACCGCATGATCTTTCTGGCCGATGAGATTCGTCAGGCTGTGTCTACACTGGTGATGGCCAAGCCCAATGCAGGCTCCCCCCAAATCCGTGACGGAAAAACCTTTTATACCGAGGATGCAAAAACTTTTTCCGAAAATATGCACCGTATAAGATCCCTGGGGGTAGAGGTCATAGGCGGATGCTGCGGGTCCACACCGGAATTTATCCGTCGGATAGTGCAAAAAGTCCGGGGAAACGGGTAACTTTTTATTCCGCTTCCCGATACAGAGCTAAAATTCCGGATCTTGCCAGCTTTTTGATCCCCATGGGCTTCAGCAGACACATCAGTGCTTCTATTTTTTCCTGGCGCCCCGAAACCTCGATAATATAATGGGTTGTTCCCGTATCAACGATACGTGCCCGGAAGGTTTCAACAATTCTTGCGATCTCCTGGCGATTCTCCGGCAGAGCCTGGATACAGATGAGTGCCATTTCGCGTTTCACGGCCTTTTCACCGGTCATGTCACGCACCTTGATCACGTTGATAAGGCGCCGCAGTTGTTTCATAATCTGTTCCAGCTTGTCAGGGGCGGTTCGGGTGGTAATGGTGATGCGCGACATCTCCGGATTGGCCGTGGGAGCGCCGCAAATGGTTTCAATATTATATCCGCGGCCGGCAAACAGCCCGGTAACCCGGCTGGTAACGCCGGGTTCGTTTTCCACCAGCATGGTGATGATGTGACTTTCCGTATCCATTAAATCCTCTCCTATAAACGGCGGTATTTCATTGGCGTGTGTTGCATGTTGAATTGAACATCCGGCCTCCGACCTCCGATCCCCGACCTCCGCCCCTTTATTCGCCGCCCAGTACCGAGGCAATTCTTTCCAGGGCCCAGTCGACTTCCTCTCTTGTAATGATCAAGGGGGGCGCAAAACGGATAATGTGATCATGGGTCTCCTTGCAGAGCAATCCTTTTTCCTTGAGTGCTTCGCAGAACCCGCGTGCCCCGCCTGCATCGGGAAACAGTTCCACTGCAATTAGAAGTCCCCGGCCGCGAACCTCTTTGATCCTGGAGCTGCTGATTTTTTTCAATCCCTCCAGAAAATAGGCTCCCATGACGGAAGCGTTCTCGACCATGTTCTCTTCTTTCAGAACCTTAATCGCCATACGGGCAACGGCGCAGCCCAGAGGGTTGCCGCCAAATGTGCTGCCATGTTCGCCAGGGCGCAGAACCCCCAGCACCTCGCTGTTGGAAAGCACGGCCGAAACCGGATAAAAGCCGCCGGAAAGGGCCTTGCCGATCAGGGTAAGATCCGCCTCGATACCCTCATGCTCCTCGGCCAGAAGCTTGCCCGTTCGGCCCAGGCCGGTCTGGATTTCGTCTAAAACCAAAAGCACATTATTGGTCCTGCAGATGGCCTGAACGGCCTTAAGGTATCCCTGCGGCGGTATCACGACACCGGCCTCGCCCTGAATCGGTTCCACCATAAAAGCCACGGTATTGGGCGTAATCGCCCCTTCCAGGGCTTTGGCATCGCCAAACGGGATCGTCTTAAACCCCGGCGTGAATGGGCCGAAATTGTCGCGCGCGTTCTTATCCGAGCTGAAACTGATAATGGAAATCGTGCGGCCGTGAAAATTGTTTTCACACACAATGATCTCAGCTTTATTCTCGGCAACCCCCTTAACCTGATAGCCCCATTTGCGAACGGCTTTGATAACGGTCTCCACCGCTTCGGCACCGCTGTTCATGGGCAGTACTTTATGAGAGTTGGTTAATTCGCAAAGTTCACGATAAAAAAGAGCAAGCTGGTCATTCCGAAAAGCCCTGGAAGTCAGCGTCAGCTTTTGGGCCTGTTCGATCATGGCCCTCAAAATTTTCGGATGGCAGTGCCCCTGGTTCATTGCCGAATAGCACGCCAGGCAATCCAGGTATTTATTTCCGTCCACATCCCATACCCATACGCCTTTGCCGCGGGCCAAAACCACATCTATGGGTTTGTAATTATGGGCACCGAGTTCATCTTCCATTTGGATATATTCTTTTTGATCCATTGATTCCGCCTCCCTTTTTGATCATGAAATCTGTATTGTCAAATCATCAACGTCTTAAACTGTTAACACCATTTGAACACGTGGACTGTCAAGGAAAACTTTCACTTCGATTGTGAAGATGCTGATAAAAATATCGACGATTGCAGTTGACGGCAAAATATACTTGACGAATCCCGACCTTTGATATATTACGAAATATATCAAAGGCCACCGACTGGGAGTTTAATTGTTGTAGTTTGTTATAACAGTGCAGTATGAATGTAATTTCATGAATAAAAGAATTTATACAAAAATCAAACAACGAATCTTGAACCTTTCTTACGAGCCCGGACAAAATCTCAACCTGAAAGAACTGGCTGATGAACTGGGTGTCAGCCAAACCCCGATTCGAGAGGTGTTATTGAGATTGGAATGGGAAAAACTCGTAAAAATTTTTCCCAGAATGGGCATTCGAGTAACTAAAATCGATTTTAAAGAGTTAAAAGATATATATCGAAGTCGAATTCTTATTGAAGGCGAGCTGGGCCGGCTCGCTGCTCGGAATATCACCGATAAACAACTCTTGGAAATGAAAAATCTTCTTATTTTCTGCAAACGAATAAAAGGGGAACGGACCCGAGAAGAATTGGTTTTGATGGATACTAAATTCCGGGCAGTCTTGTTTCAGGCTGCAAACTGTAGGACTTTGCAGGAACTTTCAGAATTGCTTTACGACCAGACGCTACGTGCCTGGCATCTGACTTTCGATGAGATGGATATCATGTCGGAAGTGAATATGGAAGCTGAAGAAATTGAAGATACAATAGAGGTCCTATCTAAAAGAGACCAGGACATCGCTCAGAATCTCAGACGCAAAGTAATTATAGGCTGGGTGGACCGATTGCACAATTATTATACTCGATATTGATGCTTCATAATTATGAGAGCCGGATAGGGGCACAAGCCGAAGTTTTAATATGAATAAAAAACCAACCTACACGGAACTGGAACAAAAAATTGTCCGACTTCAAAACCGGTTAAAAGAGGATAATATCCATCGAATTGGGGATGTTGCCCGGAAAAAACAGACGCAGAGCGAGCTCAAACGGGTAAACGAGGCCCTGAATCTGCTGAACAAAGAGCTGGATCAGCGAATTAAGGCCCGAACCCGGCACCTCGAGGAAAGCGAAAACCGTCTGAAGCTTGCCCTGGAAGGCGCCAATGAGGGCCTCTGGGTCATTGACATAGTGGGCGGTGAAATGAAATTTACCGAATATTCAGCTCAAATGCTGGGCTATTGCCTGGAAGAGTTGGGATCCACTTCGGAGAAATGGGATGAAATGACACATCCAGAAGACCGGCCCAATGTCCGGCAGGGTCTGCAGGATCACCTGGAAGGGAAAACGCAGTTTTACGAGGCCGAATATCGCGCCCGAACCAAGTCCGGGAAATGGAAATGGATTCTGGGGCACGGGCGGGTCACAAAAAGAGATGAAGACGGCCGGCCTCTTCAGTTGACCGGCACTCACGTGGACATCGACCGCCTGAAGTGCGCCGAACTGGAAATACGGAAAAATGAACGGATGTTCCGATCTCTGGTTGAAAACATCCCGTTCGGGCTGACCATCATGAACAGCAACGGAACGGTGCATTATGTAAACCCGAGATTTAAAGAAATATTCGGGTATGAGCTTGAGGACGTCCCGAGAATGGATGTCTGGTTTGAAAAGGCCTATCCGGACAAAGCCTACCGTCGCAAGGCCTATGAAGCCTGGGAAAACGCCGTCGAGCGATCGGAGGCGGATGAGGACGTGGAACCCTCCGAATCCAGAGTCCGATGCCGGGACGGACAGGAAAAATATATATCCATTCGTTTTGTCCATCTATCCGAAGCTCAACACCTGGTCACTTATGCGGATATTACCGCTCGGGTAAAGGCCGAACACGCCCTGCACAAACGGGAAAAAGAACTTGAAATCAAATCCCGGAACCTGGAAGATGTCAACACCGCCCTCCGGGTGCTTCTCGATCAGCGGAATGCGGACAAGTCCGATATGGAAGAAAAAATATTGTTCAATATCAAGGATCTGGTGGTTCCGTATCTTGACCAACTGGAAAAAACGAGTTCCGCCGAGATGCGGAGATCTTATGTCGATATCCTGCGGTCCAATCTTAACAGTATTGTATCGCCCTTTTCCCGGAAGCTGTCGGCCCGGTATATGAATTTTACCCCTAGAGAAATACAGGTGGCAAACCTGATCAAGGAGGACAAAGGCAACAAGGAAATTGCCGAAATTTTGTATCTTTCCGCAAGCTCTGTGGAGTTTCATCGACATAATATCCGTAAAAAAATAGGAATTATTAAGAAAAAAATAAATTTAAAAACATACCTCCAATCGCTTCAGTAGATAGTTTACTCTAAAACCATGTGGTTTTACCTGCCAAATTCCACATAATAGTTTCACGATTGAGAGGCTTGATTTTTGCGGGTTTTCTGTCATAGTTCGTAATATTAAACGAGTAAAGAAATGAATGGGTGTCTTCCCGGAGTTGATCTTAAACCTGAATCAATCCGACAACCATCATAAAAAAGATCCAGTGCCTGTGCGAAATTTATTCGCTGATTATTCAGACACGTTGATCCACTAAAATCAGGAAAGCCCTACCGAATTATCCTGATTCGCATTATGTGTCTGTTCAAATTTCCGCACGTGGAAAACCTCCGGGTCTGAGGTTGGTCCGAATCATATACTATATGATTAAACACAAAAAACCGTTTGACGACCTGCCTTCGATTATAGTTTTCATTTTTTACATAAATTATATTCTCATGGGGAGGTGATATAGATATGTATGTAACAACCCACGGAACCGTTCATGGGTTTACCGAAAATCTGAACCGTTAACTCGTGAGTCCTGAACCTATGGACGACCGCCAATCCACCAAAAGTTGAGGAACTTTTTTTACACAAATTTCTAAGGAGGACTACCAAATGAAAAAAAACAATGACTGCACACGACGAACGTTTTTAAAGGGAATGGGCGCTGCCGGTGCTGTCTCTTTGCTGGGGACGGGTTTTCCAGCCATTGTCCTGGGCAAACAGGTAGACAAGTCAAAGCTGGCGGACAGCATCCGTTTCGGTTCTTACGGGGGGAGCTGGCAAAAAAATCTGACCAAAGCCGTTATTGAACCTTTTGAAAAGGAATACGGTGTAAAAATCATTCAGGGCAGCTATGGAGGAGAGGAAGAAGTTCTGGCCAAGATACGCGTTTCCGGTGGAGACTCCTATGATCTTATTACCATAAATGAAAGTGGTTTCTATCCCGGAGTGCTTCAAGGGTTGTTTGAACCCCTCAGGCTTGAAAATATCCCCAATTTCGAACGGATTATGAAACCATTGCAAAAACCGATTTATGATCCCGGGGTGAAAGAAGGGAAAATTCACTCTGTTTGCAGCGTCTTTGGGACTACGGCCATGACATACAGAACAGACATGGTAAAGTCAAAGCCTGATTCCTGGGAAGTGTGCTGGGACAAAAAATATGCCAAAAAGATTTGCATGAATGAAATGGCCTGGTACCGCGTCTTCACCACTGCCCTGTACCTTGGCATGGACCCCAATAATGTAACGGACTGGGACAGGTTGTGGGATGCGGTTCGGGAGCAGCGTAAACTGGTGCTCAAATACTGGGGCTCAGGGGTGGAAATGCAGCAGTTATTCACCAACGGTGAAATCGCGGCCGGAGAGTTCTGGAGCGGCAGGACCCTGAACCTTCAGAAACAGGGTGTTCCCGTGGAATACTGTATTCCCAAGGAAGGGGCCTCCACCTGGGTGGAATGCTGGTGCGTGCCCAAGGGTTCCAAAAAACAGTACACCGCGGAAGTACTCATGAACTACATGCTCACGCAACAGGCCGGGATAGCGATGTCCGAGCTGACCAATTATCCCAACGGGCAGAATCCGGCCAAATACAAAGCAAGCGACTTAATCAAGAGCCTGCCGGATTATGATCCCTCGGGCACACTGGCCAAATACAAATTTGTTGATTACGGCTACAAGGAAAAACACAACATAGAATGGACCAACAAGTTTAATGAAATCAAGATGGGCGGGTAATCCTCCCCTTGTTGATCAGGAGATCCGGAGGGGGCTGAAAATTTTGGATATTCTTAAATGCGACAGCTCCTCCGGTTTTCTTTTTTATCTTTCAGGCAGCACGTACCAGGAACCACAACAAAGAGGTAACTACCCGTGAATATAAAAGACAGGGATCTGGAACTAAAAGGGATAACCAAGAAATTCGGCTCATTCACCGCTGTCCAAGATTTTAATATAGCCATGAGAAAAGGAGAATTTTTATCTTTTCTTGGCCCGAGCGGGTGCGGGAAAACCACCACCCTGCGCATGATTGCCGGGTTCATAGAACCCACTGAAGGAGATATCTTTATTCAAGGCCGGAAAGTTACCGAACTTCCTCCGTATAAGAGAAATATCGGCATGGTCTTTCAAAATTACGCACTGTTTCCCCACCTGACTGTGTTTGACAATATTTCCTTTGGCCTTCGTTACCGCAAGGTGGCCAAGCCGGATGTCAAGGGGCTTGTGGATGAGATGCTGGAGCTGGTTGAACTCCCGGGGCTGGGCGAGCGCAAACCGGCGGAACTGAGCGGGGGGCAGCAGCAGCGGGTTGCTCTGGCCAGAGCCCTGATTATAAAGCCCAAGGTGCTGCTCATGGACGAACCCCTGTCCAATCTGGACGCCAAACTCAGGGAAGGCTTGCGCATAGAACTGCGGCAGATCCAGAAGGAACTCGGAATTACTACAGTGTTTGTCACCCACGATCAGGAGGAGGCACTGACGCTGTCCGACCGCATCGCGGTCATGGATCAAGGTCGGGTAACCCAGATCGGCACTCCGCATGAAATTTATGAAACCCCGCAATCAACTTTTGAAGCCAGTTTTATAGGCCAGTCCAATCTGTTCCAATCCAGGGTGCAAGCAGTTCAGGACGATACGGTCACAGTTTCTCTCAAAGGTGATTTAACGCTCAACGCCGCATTCGGCGATCAGTTTAAAGCCGGTGATCAAAGAGAATTACTGATCCGGGCCGAGAGAATCAGAGTTCTGGGCAAAGCAAGACGTGAACATGGACAGGACAGGATGAACGTTATCAAAGGAGTCATTGAAAATCTGGCCTATCTGGGCGGCAATGTCCATTATTATATCCGGCTGGAGAACAACGAGTTGATGATGGCCATTGAGCAGACCAGCGACTATGGCAAGCCTTTGCAGCCAAACGACAATGTTTTTCTGGAAATCAGCTATGCAAGTTGCCGCCTCCTGACTGAATGACACGTGTGCTGATTGAACCGTAAAATATAAATTTTGCCAAATTGTAAATTGAGATAACGTAAGGAAGTATTGTCATGCCAAAACAGGATTCTATAGTTGTCGAGGAAACTGCGGGTCAACTCATTTTACAGGACCAGAGCGGCTTTATGGAAAGGCTCTCCAGCAACCCCAAATTTTTAAAGGGAATTCAATTAACCCCGGTGCTATGCTGGCTGCTCTTTTTCCTCATAACTCCACTGGTGGTAATTCTGGTTTACAGTTTCTGCACCAGGGGCACGGGGGGAACCATAGAGGCCATTTTTACCGTGGATAATTACACCCACTTCTTTGCCTCTCCGGTTTACCGCAAAGTCCTGATCAAATCGTTACGAATCGGTGCGGAAGTCACAATAGTCACCCTCCTGGTCGGTTTTATTCCGGCGTACTACATGGCCACAACCAAAATAAAACACAGAATATTTCTGATTCTGCTGCTGATCGTTCCTTTTTGGACCAGTTACCTGATCCGGACCTATTCCTGGGTTCTGGTTCTGGGCAACAAGGGGGTAATCAATGTTTATCTCATGAAATTCGGGATTATTGATGCCCCGATCCAGCTTTTGTATACTGAATTCGCAGTGGTTATGGGGATTATCCATTTTGTGCTTCCCTTTATGGTCTTTCC
This sequence comes from uncultured Desulfobacteraceae bacterium, assembly GCA_964418755.1. GTDB lineage: Bacteria > Desulfobacterota > Desulfobacteria > Desulfobacterales > 4572-123 > 4572-123. The sequence goes on along the minus strand of CAYQNS010000032.1, from coordinate 9,306 downwards.
TATTTTTTCCACTCTGGACAAGCTTGATTTCAACCTGGTCAACGCGGCTAAAAATCTTGGGGCCAATAATTTCCAGGCCTTCTGGAGAGTTACTTTACCGCTGGCCATGCCGGGTATTGCTGCGGGCTGTCTGCTGGTCTTCATCCTGACCGTTGGCTCCTACATCACTCCCGCCCTTTTGGGGGGACCCAGTGATATCATGATCACCCAGATAATTACCCAGCGTTTTCTCACCCTGTTCGACTGGCCCTTTGGGGCGGCGGCGGCAGTTATTTATCTGGTCATCATGCTCCTGTTCATTTTGGTTTATAACCGATTGATCGGGCTGCGCCGGATAATGAATATGTAAAAATTGTTAATTTTACCGCCAATATGAAAAATCAACAAAGTGCAAACTACTTTTTGGCTTTAATAAAAAACGCTAAGCCGGATAAACCGAAAATTACAAATTTCAAGCACCAAAAAACAAACAAATTCCAATATCTAAATCTCAAATAAGGGCCAACGCAAATTATTGACTCACACAAAGCCTGAAGTTATGTTGATTTCTCCCTGTTTTGAAATTTGGAATTTTAATCATTGTGATTTATTTGTCATTTGTTTTTTGATTATTGGGATTTATTTTTAAACATAAAAAACACGAATTTTAGAATTTAGATACTAATATTTAATTTAAATGGGATGGTGTAAAATGAAAAAAATTTTTAACGGAACCAGACTGTTAAAATGGACCACAATACTTGTCTATTTGTTTATTTTCGCCCCCATTGCCATCGTTATTCTCATGTCTTTCCATCCCAGGGAAATTGTTTCTTTTCCATTGCCGGGTTTCAGTTTGAAATGGTATGCTTCTTTCTTAACCAATTACGAGCTTTTGAACTCATTACGCATCAGTTTGACCATTGGTTTCAGCGCGGCCCTGCTTGCTGCCGTCATCGGGACTCTGGCCGCGTTTGCCATAGTCCGGACTGAATTCAAAGGAAAAGAGGTGCTAAATACCATGATATTCGCGCCTATGCTCATTTCACCTATTGTCATGGGAGTGGCATTGTTGTCTTTCTTTGATTTTGTTCACTTTCCCAGGGGCTATCTAAGCGTAGTGGTGTCTCACAGTCTGATTGCTCTTCCATTTGTGGTGGTTGTCGTAGCGGCGAGACTGGCCGGCTTTGACCGTTCTCTTGAAGAAGCTGCCATGAATCTGGGCGCCAATCGGTTCCAGGCCTTTAAATCCGTAACCTTGCCTTTGATCTCCCCGGGCATTATCGGTGGAGCGCTTCTTGCTTTTACCCTTTCTTTTGACGAATACCCCGCCACTCAGTTTCTGGCGACTCCTTCCACCACAACCATCCCCATTCGCATCTTCTCCATGATCAGGACGGAACTGAGCCCGGAAATCAATGTGCTGGCCACACTCATGATTGTTGTTACCGTCACTGCTCCCTTGATAACTTACTATTTTTTCCGAGAAAAATGATTAAAAACGTGGTTAAACAAGTTTCCCTGAAGAAAAGCTTGTGCAGAATACAAAAAAATAAAGCGTATATTGGAAACAGTGCAAGGGGTTGGTTTTTTAAAGGACAATTATTCAAACAGCCGGCGCAGCTGTCCCACATGGTCAAAAATAAAATCAGGCTTGATCTCATTATCCAGATCCGATTCCCTGAATTCACCGGTTTTGACCAGCACCGACGTCAAACCGGCATTTCGTGCTCCGACGATATCGGTCGCCAGCTTGTCACCTACCATCAAAACCCGGTTGCCTGCAACGCTCATGGTATTCAAAATCATATCGAATACATACCGATTAGGTTTGCCGATATAGGTTGCGGCGACGCCCGTAGCATCTTCAAGCATTTGGCCGTAAGCACCTACCGTGATCTCAACGCCGCCCATACCGGCGTCCAGTTTTTCAGTAATCATGACGATAAGTTTAGCGCCCCCGACCAGCAGTTCGGCTGCCTTGTTCATTATTTCAAAACAAAAGTCCTCCCGATAATCGCCCAGAACGATATATTCCGGATTTTCCGTATCTTGAACAAAATCGATAAATTCTTCAAGGCCTTCCCGCTTCAACAGGACCCAGCACGATTTGGGATTCAACGTTTTCAAATACCGGGCAGTGGCAAATGATGCCGTAATGACTTCATGTTCGTGGACCGTAAAGCCCATGGCGTTGAGCTTTTCACTGCATGATTTTCGGCTTTTCAGAGTGCTGTTGGTCAAAATTCGGATCTCAATCCCTTTGTTTCTTAAAAAATCCAATAACTCCGGTGCTTGCGGGAATACGGTTCCCTGATATTCGAGTACGCCGTCAATATCGAAAATAACCCCTTTGTAGGTATCTTTCATCTCCCAAAATCTCCGTTTTTGAACGGGTCTGCCGGTCTTGTATCGTTAAAAAGCCATTTTTCGGTGGTTACGGATGATATCACAAATTCAATAAAAAAGCCGCAACACTTTGGCCGGTGTTGCGGCTTGATTCAATTGAATCTTCTCAATAACGATAGATATTGCACGAGTTCAACTCACTGCAAACAAAAATAATTATAAATCGATCCACAAAACCTGTATCAGCTAAAATAATAACGTTATCAGCTTCCGAGGGTCGCCACCATAACCGCTTTAATGGTGTGAATTCTGTTTTCCGCCTCGGTAAAAACGATGGATGCCGGGGACTCAAATACTTCTTCGGTCACTTCCATGCCGTCCATTCCGAATTTTTGAAAAATTTCATCCCCTATGGCGGTATCGCGGTTGTGAAATGCCGGCAGGCAATGCATATATTTTACATTGGTATTTCCGGTCAGATCCATTGCACGCTGATTTACCTGATAGGGTTTGAGCAGGTCGATTCGCTCTTTCCAGACCTCATCCGGCTCGCCCATGGATACCCATACGTCGGAGTATAGGAAATCACAGTCTTTTACGCCTGCTTCCAGATCATCGGTCACGGTAATGCTCGCACCGGTTTGTTTGACGATTTCCCTGGCCTGTTTCACCAGTTCATCGGCAGGTTGAACCGCTTTCGGAGCCACCGAACGGAAATCCATACCCATTTTAGCAGCGCCGATCAGCAGGGAGTTGCCCATGTTGTTCCGGGCATCGCCCAAATATGCAAATTTTACCTGGCTCAACGGCTTGTCGCTGTATTCCATCATGGTCAGGAAATCCGCCAGAACCTGGGTCGGATGATATTCGTTGGTCAGGCCGTTCCATACCGGAACACCCGCATATCTGGCCAGTTCTTCAACAATATTCTGGCCGAAACCGCGGTATTCAATAGCGTCATACATATGACCCAGCACGCGGGCCGTATCTTTCATGGATTCTTTTTTGCCGATCTGGGAACCTGTCGGCCCGAGATAGGTCACGTGCGCCCCTTGATCATAGGCCGCTATTTCAAACGCGCAACGGGTTCGGGTGGATGCTTTTTCAAATATCAAGGCGATATTTTTCCCTGTCAGTCTCGGCTGCTCGATACCTGCGTATTTTGCTTTTTTCAAATCCAGGGACAGATCCAGAAGAAATTTGATTTCCTGCGGCGTAAAATCCAGCAGTTTTAAAAAATGTCGATCTCTCAAATTGAATGCCATGATAGTATCCTTTCTTTACATAGAATTTTTGATATCCTTCATTTACCGGCTTTAATTACAGACTTTCCAGGTAACCTTTGGGATATACGCCGTCCCACTCAAGTTGCTTCGGGAAGTAATCATCGCAGGTCCCTTCGCGGTAAACGTCCGCGGTAGCACAGTGCAGGCCGCCGCCGAACGGATACGCATCGCGGAACGGTACCGGAATTACCTCGAATCCGAGGCCGTCGAGTTGTTCCATCACGCCTGTTTCGCTGGCTTCAACGCAAACGGTCTTGTGGTCGATCACCAGGCAGTTCATGGCCAGCCATACACTGGAATAACACAGTGGAGGCGGTGTCAGGTGAACCGGGCGTGCCGCATCGATGATCTGCCAGTCATTGATCTCGAAAATCTTTTTCAACGGCTTTGGCAGGCGACGAGCCGGGTTGTTGATGATCAGACCCGGGCGAAGCGAAACAAAGGTCGCATCAATATGGATCGGAAATGCATCGCCGGGAAAGTTCAGCGCGTGAATCCTGTGATTGGGGAAATGACGACCCATCCAGTCCATGGCTTTGAGGTTGGTAGTAAAACCATGCTGTACAAAAAGATCCTTGCCTATTCTCAGGACATCGGCTGCGTCAAACAGCGGTTCATAGTCTGTGGTAACAAAGTCGAGTTTCCGAACCATCTCCAGCCGTTCTTCCATGTCGATGCCTTCCGACAAGTAGCCCTGTTTGTAGGATTTGTCGGTCAGGCGCGGTTTCGGAGCGGTTTCCCATTTAAAATTGGGATCTTCTTCGAAAAATCTCCGGAGCAGCGGGCGGTAGCACAGGTACTCAAACCAGCGTGAACGATAAGACATGGTAGCTTCGCAGATTTCTTTTCCAACGGTCAGCAGCACATCCCGGGGAGGCATACAGCCGAACATGGAGCCGTTTTTCCAGTCCGGGGTTCCGACTTCCTGATTGAAATTAAGCGGATCGGGTCTGTCAACCTTGATGCCGCGGCTTTCAATAATTTTAGTAAAATTGTCCAACTGAGCATTTGCCTTATCCACAGTCTCCTGTGTTCTCGGACCCCACATCCCCTTCATATCGCTGTCTTCAGGAATCTTGCATTCGCTGGGAGCTTCTGAAGGAGGGATACAGGTCCCGTCCGCCTTACCGACGATCAAATGCTTCAGGGGATCAAAATCATTCCAGGAATTAACGATGGTTTTATTTTCAGTCATGTTGCTGCTCCTTTTCTTAATTGAAATATAGTAAAATCGTCATAAAAAAACAAATTATTATTTCAGCGTCCTTCATTTATCGGTTTACACTTTTTTTTACAAGGCATGATTTTTCCCGATTCAGGATACCGAAACTGGAAGTGCGTCTTATCACAAATCCAGCATCATTCCAATTTCGTCACACTTAAAATATTTCGGGCATCGGCTGCACTCAGCCCATACGACATGGGGAAGCTGGTCGCGATTTCTGACTTCAAAGCCAAGGGACCTGAAAAACCCTTCCGCCAGAGTGAAGGTAAACAACTTGGCGATCCCCAGACGCCGGGCGTCCTCCTTCATATACTTCACCAGGCGGCTACCCAGCCCCCGGCATTGAAAGTCGGGATGAACCGCCGTGGATCGTATTTCCGCCATATCGCCCCAGAGCACGTGAAGCCCCCCACAGGCAATGATCAATTCGCCGTCTACGTTTTCATCGGATCTTTTCCGTGCATCGCCGTCGGCATCAAGAAAAATTACGATAAAATCCCTGATGTTTTCATATATATACTGGGGACCGCGGGACAGCATGAGTTTGGAGGTGGCAAATCCGTTGACAAGTTTCATAATCCCTTTTACATCTGATACCCGGGCTTTCCGGATGGACAAGGGTAGGTTGTTTTTGTCATGGATTTCAATGGTTGGAAACCGGTATTGCCCGTTTTCATCCACACGTGTGCCTTCCGGTGGCGGGTCAATATAATACATGCCATATTTCTCCAACATTTTTTTACCTCCGCACTTGCCTTCTTGAGGCGTTCCTTTTTCCTGCCGGGTTTTTCACTGCAAGCGTCATATTCCAACTGGTGATTAATATGCGGTGTCTGAAAATTATCTCTAAACTTTTGTTTATTTAATTATCATAAAAACAAGTACTACTGTTATCAATAAAACATGGGTATTATATCAGGTATTTTCTAATACCTTGCTCCAATTCATTCCTCTGATTAAATTTGGCCGACTTCCATTATCACTCTCTTTAACCACAATTTATCCGCGATTATTTCTCAACAGGCTATCGCCGGCACCAATCCGACACAACCCCTGTCATCCGCCGAGCAGTCTGCCGAGGCTCCATGAAGCCCAAAGGCTGTCAAGAAAAATTCCCCCCGATTGTGAATCTACTGTTGACATGCCGACAGCTATTTTTATATAAATAATACACTTATCTATAACTTCCTAAGAGACACGTAATCAGATCTATCTTTTAAGAAGTAAATTCCAACCCAAACAAGGAGGACATTGTATGAGCGCTCTATTGATTATGATTCTTGCTTTTGCGGGCTACATCATCATGTACAAGTGGTACGGGCAGTTTATCGGCAATAAAATTTTCAAACTGTCGAGTACCGCAGTCACCCCTGCCGTGAAACTTGAAGACGGCATCGACTATGTACCGACCAAAAAAGAGGTAATTTTCGGGCACCATTTTACTTCCATCGCCGGCACAGGCCCCATCGTCGGCCCGGCCATCGCCATTATCTGGGGGTGGGTGCCGGCACTCTTGTGGGTTTTTATCGGCAGCGTCATCATGGGCGCGGTGCATGATTTCGGCGCTTTGATTATTTCCATGCGCAACCAGGGCAAATCGATTTCCGAATACACCGCAAAATACATCAACAACCGCACCAAATTTTTCTTCTTTTTAATTGTTTTTCTGGAGTTGTGGATCGTCATCGCCATATTCGGGTTGGTAATTGCCGTGATTTTCGCCATGTATCCGGCCACAGTGCTGCCTGTCTGGCTGGAAGTCCCCATCGCGATAGCATTGGGCTACATGATTTACAAAAAGGGGGCCAACATCATGACCTGGTCGATACTTGCCATTGTCGTGATGTATATTACCGTCTTTATCGGTGCTTATCTGCCGATAAAAATACCGGCGATTGCAGGGATTCCCCCCACAGGCGTATGGACCATTATTTTGCTGATATATGCGTTTATTGCTTCCACACTGCCGGTCACCACATTGCTGCAGCCCCGTGATTTTATCAACTCCCACCAGTTGGTTGTGGCTATGGCCCTGCTGATTCTCGGAGTGCTGGTCTCGGCCTTCGGCGGCCATCTTGAAATCGTGGCACCTGCCCTGCAGGTCAATCCGGCCAAGGCACCGCCCATGTGGCCCTTCCTGTTTATTACCATTGCCTGCGGAGCCATCTCCGGCTTTCATTCCCTGGTTTCATCGGGGACATCGTCCAAACAGGTTCGTCTTGAAACCGATGCTCTTTTCGTGGGATACGGTTCCATGCTGATGGAAGGTACCCTGGCCACACTGGTTATCATTGCCGTATCCGCCGGGATCGGCATGGGCTACACCACCAAGGCCGGTGAAGTCCTGACCGGAGTTGCCGCCTGGACGACCCACTATTCCTCCTGGGCCGCGGCTGCCGGCCTGGGCTCCAAAATAAGTGCTTTTGTGGATGGTTCGGCCAACATGATCGTAAGCATTGGACTCCCCAAAAATATCGCCCTGGCGATTATGGGTGTTTTTGTGGCATCCTTTGCCGGGACCACCCTGGACACCGCCACCCGGATTCAGCGATATGTGGTCGCTGAACTTTTTGGAGATTTAAAAATGAATTTTTTAACCGGCCGCTATATCGCCACCAGTATTGCCGTCATTACAGCCCTGATACTGGCCTTTGCCACCGGCGCCGGCGGCAAGGGGGCCCTCAAGCTGTGGCCCCTGTTCGGCGCGGTGAATCAAACCCTGGCGGGACTGGCCCTGCTGATTATAGCCCTGTATCTAAAGACCAAAGGCGGCCTGAAATGGCTGGTTGCCGGCATTCCGGCAGGCTTTATGGCCGTTATGACCATATGGGCGGTTGTGATGAACCAGACCAAATTCGGCACTCAGAACAACCTGCTCTTACAGGTGATCAACGGCATTATCCTGGTTCTGGCGGTTTGGATCGTCATCGAAGGTGTCATCAAACTGTTTTCACCATCTGAAACAGGCGCTGATGGTGCCACGCCTGAAACTACCTGATCCGCATCGAATGAACTACCCCGCAGCCAACAAGCTGCGGGGAATTGAACCCAACAAATTTCGCAACAGCGCGTACTCTTTGTAATGTGCGAAATCTGTGGATTAAAAACCTTATTCGCCCGGCTGAATCCAAAGAATCAGCCGGGCGATTTTATGCCAGATATTTATTACCCCATGGTAAGTGGATTACGAAAAACATATTTTGCCTTTCTGATACCGGCAGCAGCCGGATTTCTTATCCTGTATGCGATTAAAACACTTAACCTGCTATCATGGGAACAAGTGCGATCACCACAGGTAATCGGGGTCTTTATTTTTATTTTATCATTTTTTTTCGCCATTGCCCTGCCCATTTTTATGCGAGCGCTTTTTGCCCACGGAATCCGGGACAGAAAGAGCATTGATGCTGCGGAACTGGCCGGATTCGAACGTAAGCTTATATCCATAGCTCTGGTAGCGCCCTATTTGAGCTTGATTGCCTATTTTCTGGAATTGCCCGGCTTTTACTTCAGCGGTTCCTTTATCGCGGCTCTGTATGGTGCTTATTATTATTTCCCCTCAAACAAACGAATCGATTTTGAAAAAAAAATATTCCGGGCAAAATAAAGGATATTAATTTGCCGTTTACGTTTAAATCCATCAAAAAAAAAATGATCGCGTTCTGGAAGATCTCCGATGAAGTAGCCCGGGGAAAGGCGGTTGAGACACTGGAAGTTGAACTCGAAGAACTGGATCACATACTGGGAATCCTGGTGCTGGGAGTTTTTATCGGCCTGCCTTCACCTCCCATGCAAATTTCACTCGAACTGATGCCGATGATGGAAAAAGAGTTGATATTAATGATGGAAAAAGTGGATACGGCCAATGAACCCATAGCCCAGCTTTTTTCGACACTGAGTATTGATTAGCCATGAACAGAGCAAAAAATATTTTTTTTATGGGTAAGGGGGGGGTTGGAAAGTCAACGTCAGCGGCCCTGCATTCCATCTTTCTTGCAGAAAAAGGATACCGCGTTGTCCTGGTTTCTTTAGACCCGGCCCATAACCAGTCCGATATCTTTGAAAGACGATTTTCAGACAAGGCGCGCAAGGTCGGTTCAAATCTTTTTGTCATCGAGGTCGAGCAGGAACGCTGGATCAAAACTTATCTCAAGGATGTTCAGCAGCAGATCAACAGAGCGTATGCCTACCTGACCGCATTCAATCTGGAAAGTCATTTCAAAGTCATCAAGCATTCACCGGGGCTGGAGGAGTATGCCGTCCTTCTGGCCTATAAGCATATCTGTAAAGCTTATGCCGATTTTGACTTTCTTGTTTTTGATATGCCTCCCACGGCATTGTCTCTGAAATTTTTCAGTCTGCCGTCCCTTTCTTTGATCTGGCTGGACCACCTGCTGGCCCTGCGCCGTGAGATTATCAAAAAAAGAGATCTGATCACCAAAATCAAACTGATTAAAAAAGAATACGAAC
>CAYQNS010000031.1:0-29405 GCA_964418755.1 uncultured Desulfobacteraceae bacterium | reverse complement strand
TGGGCTGGCCGGCGCTCCAGTCTGTAGTTCCTGTTTTTGCGAGGCCGCTCCAGGCCCCTCCTTCGACCTGACAATTCCGATGGATGTCGAACAGGCGTTGAAGTTGCAGCAACCGTTCTCTACTGGACAGGTGGCTTAAATGCAGGGAATAGAATCTTATAGGCCTTGAATTAATATCGATAACACCTTCCAATGCGCCCGTGTCCATGTTGAAATGGGAACTTGAGGCCAGTTTCGGGAAAATATGCAGTCGGGTTGAAATGATCGGTTGTTTTGATAGCAGCATGGTACCGAACTGTCGTCGCCGATTGATCACGGTGCCGTCCGGTTGTTTTTGGCTGGCGTCCATATCAAAGGACGGCCCATATACCCAGTAGTAATCGGGAAGCAATTTGCCGATTTCCTCGGGCTGCTCCGTCATCTCGGGCGGCCAGCCGCGCCTCACTTCCTGCAGAGCGATGACATCGGCACCCTTAATTGCATCCGTGATACGTTGTAAGTCTTTTTGCTGATTTTTTCCTAAAGAATATCGAATGTTATAGGTAACAAATTTCATTAGTACCCCCAATATTAATTTTTTATGATTGTAAAAAATGTCAAGAAAAATTAGGAGATTGGAATCGTTCCTATTCCTTAGGAAAAGTAATGTCAAGTTAATTGTGTAAAATCATTAAAGGCCGTTTTTTAAAAAAAATTACAGGTTGTTACGCACTTTTTGATGGGGCTGGATCACATAGTGAAGGAACCCCGGGTTTTCGAAGGAACCGTCCCCTTTGTCCGGATCCAAAATCCTTATCGAGAAGATAGAAAAGACTTCCTCATGGTTTCGTCCCATGTTTAAAATTTCGGATCAGCGACTTGCCATCGGTTAATACTTATGCTAATAAATCTGAAGGCTTATTGACCGGGTTTGTGTATAGAGGATTTGCCCCATATTAGCTCACGCCATGCCGGGCGTACACCAAACGATCAATCGGTCAGGGGGGGGCTATATCCCCTCTGTCGTTTAGCCTATGTCTGAAAACAGCAGTGTTTTTAAGAAAATTGCAAAATTAATGAATGCAGATAACTGAAGAATAGGCATGAAAAATAAAACAAACAGCATACCATCTTCGATAAGAGATAACCGTAATAGAGGAAGTGTCGGCGGGTTTTTAAAAGAGCAGGTGGGAACAGGCAGTAAACTCTCTATTGTTTCTGCATATTTCACTATTTTTGCATACAAAAAGCTCAAAGACAATTTGGATAATATCGAATCTCTGAATTTCCTGTTTGGAGAGCCAACGTTTATAAAATCCGTAGATCCTGCGAATACCAATAAAAAAGAATTTAAAATTGAAGACGATAAGCTGATAATTCCTCTTGAAAACCGATTGGAACAAAAGTCTGTTGCGAAAGAGTGCAGCGATTGGATAAGTGAAAAAGTAAATATAAAATCCATGGTCAAACCGAATTTTCTTCATGGAAAAATGTATCATATTCAAAAAGAAAACGGGGTCCAAAAAGCCGCTCTTGGCAGTTCTAATTTTACAGTCAACGGTCTTGGTTTGGGAGGCAATCCCAATATAGAATTAAATATGGAAGTGACGGATGATCGGGACAGAACAGATCTTATAAACTGGTTTGAAGAGATATGGAATGATGATACAGGCCTGGTGGAAGATGTCAAAGAGGAAGTGCTGAAATATATAGAACAACTCTATACGGAAAATAAGCCGGAATTCATCTATTTTAAAACTCTTTATCATCTCTTTGACCAGTTTTTATCAGAGCAGAAACAGAGCGGTCTTTTAAATGAAAATATTGGTTTCTTTGAAACCAGAGTATGGGATACCCCCGGATACAATCAACCAATTCGAACTAAGCCATAAAGGTGGAGATAGTTGATGGCAATGGGGATATTACCCCCAGAATGATGATGCAGTCAACCAAGTTTGAAATAAAGGTTCGGCTCTTTACGGGTATGATTTTTATTGGACAAGCACCTGATTAATTCTTTTCAATGCCCAGTCAACCTCTTCCTTTTTAATAACCAGGGGAGGTGCAAACCGTATGGTATCGGTATGTGTCTCTTTACACAGGATCCCCAAAGCCTTCAATTTTTCAGCAATTGCCCTGGCGCCGCCTCTGGTGCCTTCATGAAGCTCAATGGCGATCATCAGGCCACGTCCCCTGATATCTTTGATGTTTTTATTCTCAATTTTTTTAAGCTCAGAAAGAAAATACGCACCCATTTTCCTGGCGTTTTTGATCATGCCTTCATCCACAAGTACCTTTAGCGCCGCCCTTGCAACGCTGCAGGCAAGGGGGTTCCCGCCAAATGTGGAACCATGCTGGCCGGGTTTTAGAATTTCCAGGACCTCTTTGTTGGAAAGTACCGCAGACACGGGATAAAAACCACCTGAAAGGGCTTTGCCGATCAGGGTCAGGTCGGCTTCAATTCCTTCATGCTCCTCTGCCAGAAGCGTTCCGGTTCTTCCAAGGCCTGTCTGAATCTCATCCAGTATAAGCATCACATTGTTTTTTTCACAAATTTTCCTGACTTTTTTAAAATATCCCGTGGGCGGAATAATAACCCCTGCCTCTCCCTGGATTGGTTCCACCATAAAGGCCACCGTGTTTTTTGTAATGGCGTTTTCAAGGGCATCTGAATCCCCGAATGGAATGATTGTAAACCCGGGTGCAAAAGGGCCGAAATTGTCTCTTGCATTCTCATCCGTGGAAAACCCGACAATGGTCAGGGTGCGGCCGTGAAAATTATTGGCGCACACAATGATCTCGGCCATATCCTGTTCAACTCCTTTGACTTCATAACCCCATTTGCGAACGCATTTAATAGCGGTTTCAACAGCTTCCGCCCCGCTGTTCATGGGAAGTACCTTATGAGAATTGGTCAGTTTGCACAGCTCTCCATAGAGCAGCGGGAGCTGATCATTTCGAAAAGCACGGGACGTCAGGGTCAGTTTTTTGGCCTGGTCCATCATGGCTTTAAGGATTTCAGGATGGCAGTGTCCCTGGTTTACCGCTGAATAGGCCGCAAGGCAGTCCAGGTATTTATTGCCGTCAACATCCCATACCCAGACACCTTCGCCCCTGGTAAGCACCACATCCAGGGGTTTATAATTACCGGCACCATATTCGTTTTCCAGGTCGATATATTCTGACGTTTTCATAAACGCTTTCTCCTTATAATTCCAGAGCTAAACCCCCAGCTCCGCTGGGGAGCATAGAAAAAGCTATGCTATAGTATTTGAAAAAATACTCCTTTCGAATAAAGAGTACAGTGCTGTTTCTGTGATCAAAATTCGAAAGGAGTAAAGCGATAAAAAGAAGATTAGCACCACAGTTTGGGAATGTAAATCATATAGTATGAGTCCCTAAAAATAGAAGGAATTTCAGAGGGCATAACTTTTGGGCACGCGGATATTATGTAAGTACCGTTGGATTGGATGAGAAGAAAGTGCGAAAACATATCAAGAATCAGCAGGAACACGAAAAGGTTAAAGACAGTTATGACACTGATTTGCATAGAGACCCCTTTAGGGGAGCAAGTAATATATGCGATAAAGATGACGAATAAAATTTAAAGAATTGGTGCACAACCACGGTACGGGGCGGTGTATCATTATTCATTTCGGATGATTTGGGTCCCGGCCGTTCCTTGCACGCTGTCGCAAATGGCTTTGATGGATGTAATCACCGCCCGTTTTCCGCCGCCTTGAACGAATTGCATAGCGGCCGCCACCTTGGGCCCCATCGATCCTTTGCCGCTTTTGTCATTGCGAAGAAAATTTTCGGCTTCACCGACGTTCATTCGAGGGATAAGTCGCTGGTCAGGGGTATTGAAATCAGCTAAAACACCATCAACATCCGTGGCGATCACCAGCACATCGGCGCCGATTTCAGTGGCCAGGAGTGCGCTGACCAGATCCTTGTCGATCACCGCATCCACCCCATTGAACGCGCGTCCATTCCTAACCACGGGAATCCCGCCGCCACCGCAGCAGATAACGATGAATCCGGATTTTATTAATTGTTCAATTTCCCTTTTTTCAATGATGGTGACCGGTTTTGGTGATGCGACAACACGCCTGAATCCCTTGGGGGTTTTCATGGTGGGATAGTCCAGTTTTTCAGCTTCGGCGGCGGTGAAAAACGGCCCAATGGGTTTTGTGGGATTGGCGAAACCAGGGTCCTTCTCATCTACCACCACATAGGTGATCAGGGAAACGAGTGGATTGAAACCGGCGCCTTGTTCCATGAGGGCTTCATCCAATACGGATTCGATCATGTATCCGATCTGGCCCTGGGTCTGGGCCACAAGAATTTCAAGGGGGAGATTGGGAACCGCATCGCAGGATTCTTGTTGCAGAAGGAGATTGCCGACCTGGGGACCATTGCCGTGGGTAATGATGATTCTGTAGTCGCTGGTGAGCGATGCGATCTGGCGGATGGAAATCCTGAGATTTTCGAATTGCTCGGTAATGGTTCCTTTTTGACCTTTTTGGATCAGGGCATTACCGCCAAGGGCAATGAGCAGGGTGGGTTTTGTGTCGCTGCCGGAACTATGATTCATGTCATTATCTCCTTAAAATGTAGACTGCCGGCTATTTACTTTCATTGCGTATCGGTCGTCGTCATATGATGCAGCCTTTTTCCTCTGGTCTTGGGTAATTTAATATATGACAACCTATAGCCTACAGTCTATGCGGCCTGTATTTTGTGAGCGTTCTGCTAAGCAATAGTTGATGGCGATGTGGCCGAATCGGATTTGCCTATCCAGCCACATCACCATCAGTTGTGTCAGGAATTGATCATTTCCGTAACAAGCTCACCCAGGGTGGGTTTGCTGTTGTTGCGATAGGCATAGACAACCCGTAAGGTGGGTTTTTCAATGTTCACCAGGCGGGTCAGATCAATGGGTGTCGCTGAAACGACAATATCACAATCGCATGCATTGATGGTCGCCTCCAGATCTTTGACCTGTTGATCCCCATACCCCATGGCCGGAAGCACCTTTCCGATGCCCGGATAGGTCTCAAAAGTTCCCTTGAGGCTCCCGACGAGGTAGGGACGCGGATCGACGATTTCAGCCGCCCCATAGCGCTGGGCCGCGATGACACCGGCACCGAATTTCATATGACCATGGGTAAGGGTCGGGCCATCTTCCACAACCAGGACACGCTTGCCGGCCATGCTCTCCCCATTTTCGGCAGTTACTTCGGAATCGGCCAGCACGATTCGGGCCTTGGGGTTGTATTTGGCAATGGTTTGTTTAAGCGTTTCCACATCCTTGGGATCGGCGCTGTCCACTTTGTTGATCACGGCGATATCAGCCAGCAGCATATTGGTTTCACCGGGGTGAAAGGTGGTTTCGTGACCAACGCGGTGGGGGTCGAAAACAACCACGTTTACATCCGGTTTGTAGAATGGTGTATCGTTGTTGCCGCCATCCCAGATCACCACATCGGCCTCTTCTTCGGCCTGTCGTAGAATTTTGCCATAATCGACACCCGCATAAATAACGGCCCCCATATCAACGACCGGCTCATATTCTTCGCGCTCTTCAATGGTGCAGGCATGCTTCTCGAAATCTTCATAGGCTGCAAAACGTTGCACAACCTGCTTTGTCAAATCGCCATAAGGCATGGGATGACGCACGATAACAACCTTTTCCCCAGCATCCTGGAGTATCTGTAAGATCTGCCTGCTGGTCTGCGATTTTCCGCATCCGGTGCGGATCGCACAAACCGATACCACCTTTTTGGAAGATTCCAGCATGGTATATTGAGCACCGATAATGATAAAATCGGCGCCTGCCGCAGTGACCTGCGAGGCCTTGTGCATGACTTCCGTGTGGGGTACGTCGCTATAGGAAAACGCTACGAGATCGACCTTATTGTCTTTAATCAGATCCATCAGTTTATCATCGCTTTTAATGGGAATCCCGTCGGGGTACATGGAACCGGCCAGTTCGGGGGGATACTGGCGCCCATCGATATCGGGGATCTGGGTGGCGGTGAAACAGACGACATTATAGCGTTTGTTGTCTCTGAAATAGACATTGAAATTGTGAAAATCGCGCCCGGCGGCGCCCATGATAATGACATTTTCTACCATTTTCTTTCCTCCGTTTATTGATTGTGTATAGCTTTAGTTTCCCAATGTGGCAACCATGACCGCCTGGATCGTATGCACCCGGTTTTCGGCTTCGTCGAATACAATCGACACCGGTGACTCCAACACATTTTCCGCACCCGTTATTTTGACATCGGTTTCTTGGGTAATTTCAAAGGATGTAACCATAACGGGTTGTTTAATAACCCATAATCATCATATGATATAATCATAAAATTTATATATAATAAAACGAATCTGCTTGTCAAGAAAAAAATACTATGCAATATTCTCTATAACCTGTGGAATTGTTTCTAAAGTATCATTATTATGAATGATAAAATGCTTAAAGAGATGAATAATATGGCTTATGGCACCATGCACCGCAAACTCTATGAATATGTGGAAGAGGCAATCGGCTTGCGAATCATCAAGGGTGAATATAAACCCGGGGACACATTGCCCAATGAGGATGCTCTCTGCGCGGAATTCGGCGTTAGCCGTGGCGTCATCCGGGAGGCTGTTAAGGTGCTGCAGAAAAAAGGACTCGTACAGCCGCGGCCCAAGATCGGAACCCAGATCCAATCGAAAACCCAATGGAATCTATTTGATGCGGATGTTTTGGTCTGGAAATTAAAAGCCGGGCACCAACTGAAATTTCTGGCAAAAGTGACCGAAGTCCGGAGGATTATTGAATCCGAGGCGGCAAAATTGTCGGCTGAGCGCGCTACAGCAGCAGAAGTCGCTGAAATCCAACTCCTATTCAATCGGCTGGAAGGTATAATGAGCGATGAAGTCAAATTTAATTACGAGACATATCTCCAGGCTGACATGGCCCTTCATACGGCCATCCTGGAGGCCTCTCACAATGAGCTGCTGGCGCAAATCGGGCGGACTATGCGCCATGCCGTTCAAACAGCGCGTCAGGCAGACATTCGTGACTTTGACATAATATTGGCCTCCCAACCGTTTCACGCCGCCATCATGAAAGCGATAGTTCGTAAAGATCCTCAAAGCGCTTACACCGCTTCCTGCGAAATGTTTGATCAGATATGGGAAGATATGCCGGCAGTTCATAGTAATAATATAAGCGATGGGCAATAATATTTATCTCAATCCATGGTTTTAGAGGCCGGGAATAAAGTACCAGGCGAATAATTCCCTTGCACCTTCGTGGCCCATCAATATATTGGGGATACTTATTAAAAAAATACGAAATGGGAGCCAAAAGCCTTGCCGAAAGATAGAAACGACTTCAGTCGGCAGGGTTTAAAATTTTGAACTTTTCCGGAAGTTAAATATTTGTATTAAAAACAGTATGCTGTATCTGTTGGGCCGAAAAGGGTTTAAAATTTTGAACCCTGCCGGGTTCTCTGTTCTCATTATTACTGCAAAACAGATAATTCGGTAAAATTATTATAACCGGATGGTATTTGTAACTATTTAAAATAAAAGGCAAAATTAATTAATTAAAATTAATCGTAAAAAATGCATAAGTTGGCAGGCTATTTGCTATAACCATAAATAACCTAATAATTTTTTCATCTGTTCTCCTCCTTAACGGCTAATCGGAATATTCCGGTTAGCCGTTGTATTTTTTTAGCTGTTTATATGTTTAGGACCCAACGGTTCAAGGTTTACCGAAAATCTGAACTGTTGATTCGTGAATTCTGAATGGGAAAGATGAAAAAAGATGCCGGTTTTCAGTCCCATGGGAGCCACAGGCCAGATCATTGATGAACAGGTTTTAATGGAAGAGGAAATCCTCAAGGAAAATACCAAGAAAGGGTTTTCCATACTTGCCGAGTGTTATATCAACAAGGATGGGGTGACTGTTCTGGGCCTGCTGACGGATGTTACCCAGCCCATGCGGGTCAGGGCTAAAGCCGCCGAGATGATCGGTGACATCGGGGAACTGGAGGCCATCGAGCCGATTCGGAATCTGAAGTTCGGCAATGAGATTTTGCAGAAAAACGTGACCGAAGCGGTAAAAAAGATCCATGAACGCTATTTTACCCGGGAATGCCCCTTCTGCGCGGAAATCATCAAAAAACGGGCCAAGATCTGTAAACACTGCGGAAAAGAGGTGGCAGGGCTGTAAAACAGGGCCGTTCACGGTTTGCAGTTATCGGTTCACGGTTGGAAAAACGGTGAACCGATAACTGGGAACAGTTGCTGTTTTTATTTCTGACCTTTTATCAGTTGTTCTAGGGTTTCGGCGGGCATCTTGAAAGAATGCTCCGCACCCGGGAATTTTATTTCCTGAACTTCTTTTTTATACTCGCCAATGGCCTCTATGATGATTTCCCGGATATTGGCATACTGTTTGACGAATTTTGGAATAAATTTGTCGAAAAGACCGATCATGTCGTGGGTTACCAGCACCTGGCCATCCACATCCGAGCCCGCACCGATACCGATGACCGGTACCTTGACCGCCCGGGTCACCAACTTGCCCAGCGGAGCCGGAACCGCCTCCAGGATAATGGAAAAAGCACCTGCATCTTCCAGTGCCCTGGCATCATCGATAATTTTTCCGGCTGCGGCCACATCTTTCCCCTGCATTTTGAAACCGCCCAGAGCACTGGCCGTCTGAGGGGTCAGACCGATATGCCCCTGCACCGGGATGCCTGCCTTGACAATGGCTTTGACGGTCGGTGCGAAATCGACACCGCCCTCCAGTTTGATCACATCACAACCGCCCTCTTTCATTAAGCGACCGGCATTGATGATGGCATCCCGTATACCTGTGTTGTAGCTCATAAAGGGCATATCACCCACCACCAGAGGATTTTTACAACCCTGCACCACAGCCCGGGTATGATGGATCATATGCTCCATGGTCACCTCCACGGTGCCGTCCAGGCCCATGACCACCATGCCCAGCGAATCGCCCACCAGGACGATGTCTACACCTGCCTGGTCCGCCATCAGGCCGAAGGGATAGTCGTAAGCGGTCACCATGACCAGTTTGCGGTCGTTTTTCTTGGCCTGCTGCACATCCAGTACCGTAACTTTATTCCGGTTCATATCATTGCTCCTTGTTTTTATGATTGTATGGAAAATTGCCGAGGCTAATTGATTGTGTCAGGTATTTGGTATGGGTATAGGGGGAAAGATGTCAAGCATTTATATGGGGCAATGCCCTGAAACCGTGTTTATCCATTGCCGCAGGTGCGGAGTATGAGGGGAGATTTGTGTAAAAGCCCGGTTTTAAGGGAAAATATGCCTAAAAGACTTTGGCCATCAGTGGAATGGCGATAAATGTACCAATGGAGCTGCCCAGGTTCGTGAAAACAACCACAAGGAGAATCCGGGTTACCTTGTTGCGCCAGAATCCCTTGATGGATACGATATCCTCGGGCAGGCGCTCGAAATCCCGGACCTTGGGTTTTCGGGAAAAGGCTTCCACCAGGCCGGACACCCAGCCAGCTGCGATCATGGGATTCAGGGAAGTCAGGGGGGCTGCCAGGATCGAGGCCAGAATGGTCAAAGGATGGGCAAGGGCAATAATGGCTCCCAAACCGGCCATGATACCGTTGGCTGCGATCCACCAGACAACCATATCGGTCCCGGCGCTTGCACCTCCGTAAAAAAAGCCTGCAATTACAAGCGCCATGATGGCAATGGGCAGGAGCCATTTGACAACGCCGCTGAATTTATTTTTGGGTGGGATTTTTTCCAGGGCCCGGATATCGATGTCGGTATTCCAGTATTTTTTAATTCCGGGCACATGACCTGCTCCCACCACGGCAACTATCTTCCGGCCCGGAGCGGTCCTGATTTTTTCAGCCAGGTAGCGGTCCCGTTCGTCAATCAGAATTTCCCGGATCACCGGCAGGGACTTGCCGACTTCCGCAAGCAGGGATTCAAGCATGTCCTCCCGCTTCATCTTTTCAATATCTTCCTCGGTGATATCATCCACCTCACCCATGGAAAGAAGCATCTGGAACAGGATTTTCAGTTTTGCCCACAGGCCCATTACCCGCCAGGTCCTGGAAAGTGTAACCCGAATATCCCGATCCGCCAGATGAATGCGGGCATCTACGGCTTCACCGGATTCAATGGCCTGAATCATTTCAGCACCGGGTTTGATATTAAATTTTTCGGCAATTCGTTTTTGAAAGGAGGCCAAGAGCAGGTTGGACAGCAGCAGAAACGCCTTTTTTTCCTTGATGACTTTCATGATATCCATGTCCTGCCATCGGGATTTCTGTCGAATCGACTGAAATCGGGATTCGCAGAGTTCAACACAAACCGTGTCCGGCTTTTCTTCCTCTATTACGGTTTTGACAAGATCGGCGCTCTCTTTGGATACATGCGCAGTTCCCAGAATCATTACTTCCCGGCCATCGAATTTCAGGTGATGAACCATATTGCTGTTGTCTGTCATTTGAATTTTGTATATATTCCTTTTATTATAGAAATAGAATCATCAGCCGTTGTTGTAGAGTTAATTTATAAAAATAAATATTAGATCCCATATGTCAATGCAGCCGGGAATAATCGCATCTTCATCTCAAAATTAAAAAACCCTGCCGGAGGTCGTCAATGCCGAATTTTGACAGCTATATGATAGCCAGAGAACCGTACTACCTGTCTGTGAATAATGAAATCGTCATGTTTGAAGCATCCTATGATGCTATGCTGCCGGTAATGCTAAAGGGGCCCACCGGCTGCGGCAAGACCCGTTTTGTGGAATATATGGCCTGGCGCTTGAAGCGTCCCATGATTACGGTGGCCTGCCATGAAGATCTGTTTGCATCGGATCTGATCGGTCGGTATCTGCTGAAAAACGACGAGACCGTATGGATGGACGGGCCCCTGACCCGGGCCGTTCGGATGGGGGCTATCTGCTACCTGGATGAAATCGTGGAAGCCCGCAAGGATACCACCGTGGTCATTCACCCGCTCACCGACAACCGTCGCACCCTGCCCATTGATAAAAAAGGGGAGATTGTCAGGGCCCATCCCGATTTTATGCTTGTGATTTCGTATAATCCCGGGTACCAGTCTATTTTAAAAGATCTCAAGCAAAGCACCCGCCAGCGTTTTGTGAGCCTGGCCTTTGATTATCCAGAGGCGCAACAGGAGGCTGAAATCGTCGCCCGTGAAAGTAATATTGACATGCCGACGGCCCAAAAACTGGTTTTGCTGGGACGAAAAATCAGGAATATCCGGGAGCACGGCCTGACCGAAGGGGCCAGTACCCGTCTTCTGATCTATGCGGCCCAACTGATGAAAAGAGGCGTGGAAACCCAGGCTGCCTGCCGTTCCGCCGTTTGCCTGCCCCTGACCGATGATGAACGGCTGCAGCAAATAATGCATGACCTGATAGAAGATATTTTTTAAAAAAACTATACCATGAATGATCCGATGACAGACCCCATCGAGAAACTTTTTATCGCCGACCCGGCAATTGCCGCCAGGGTGCAGGAGAATCTGCAGTGTAAAGACAAGGCTGCAGGGTTCGAAGACAGAGCCATCATGGCAAATGAAACCATATGGGCGCTTTCACAGGAAACCACCTTTGGCAAGGCTGTGGCTATGGGGTTTGCAGAGCTTTTGGGTGACACGGACACGGCCGGGGTCAAGAAATACGCACAAATCGTTCATGGGGCCGGAACGAAAGGTCCGGCCATGGGCAGGCTCATGGCCACTTATCTCGTGCCGGTTATCCGCCGGGGCAATACAGCTTTTCTGGAACATTTTCTGGCAACCGTGCAGGTTATGGTACGAAAAGGGATCTATACCCTGAAAGACCCCCTGGATGTGCTGGCATGTTTGCTGGATGAAGGCGATCAATCGGGTGCTGAGGCTTTCCTGGATCTCCTGCAGGATACATTCGGCCAATCTCTGTCCTATAATCGGAGCATGCATTTTACCTGTATCCTTCCCAGGGCCGTACACTCTTTTTCACCGTTGCAGAGGGCCTGGCAGATCCGGCAGCTCGCCAGGATTATCCGGACGGACCTGCATCTTGTCGAACCGTTTCTGGATGGTTTGGCAAAGGGGCTGGATCTGCTGCATGAAAAGGCCCTGGAGCAATTTATCTCCACCGGATTACAAAAATTCAGGGAAAATCCGGATGCCGGAATCCGATTTTTGTCCCTGGTATCCAACCTGGGTATGGAGAGGTTCCATGATCTGCAGGTTACCGTGGGGCTGGCCGGACTCCGTCCCAACCTTAATTGTTATCTTTGCGCCAGAACCGGTCCGGGCCTGACGGTTCGTTCCATATCTTTGCTTCCGCTGAAAATGAATAGGGCTGACAATCGGGCTATTTCTGTTTTTTCAGATGCGGAAGCGATCTATCTGCCGGAGACAATCGGGTATTTTCCTGAAAAAAATCAAAATGAAACGCTTTACAAATGCCTCACAAGGGTTGAGGCCGGCCTGCACGAGTTCGGCACATTTGATTTTGATCTGGAAAAACTGGAAGAAGGATGGCCCCATGACGGCGATTGCCTTCCTGATTTTGGGAAACCATACAGGGCTCCGGCAAAAATGCGGGGGGAAAAGAATCTTTCCGATCCGGAAAGTTTTTTTTCCATGTTTCCGGTGCCCGAACTGGCATCCGACCTGTTTACCGTTTTTGAGCATGGGCGTATCCGGCTTTGTCTGACCCGGCGTTATCCCGGCCTTGTAAAAAACGCCCGGCCCCTGTTTGCAAAAGAGGCTCTGCGGATGTTGAAAAAAGGGCCGCCATCCGCGCTCTTCAGGCTTTATTTGATCGTGGCGCTGGATATTTTTCCGGGTCCGCCGGTTTACATCGATGCAGAGCAAGAACCGGCGTTAAAAAAAATACTCACGCTATTCAGGCGCCGCATGGGGAAAGATTCTGTTGTGGAAACCAGTGCCGAACTGGCGGCAGCGGTATATGATCGCATGGCGGCAATGCTTTTCAGGGGGCCGGGCCTGCCCGATGTTACGGAGCGTTATTGCTCTTTGCAGACACCTTTCGGGTGGTGTATAAGGCCGGATTTGTATTTTGCCGCCAACCCTTTATCTGAAAATATTGCCGGCACTATAAGAGCCATTCTTGCGGAAAAAAATATCCGGGTGTACAAATCAGATATAAGGCGTACTCTGGCCGAAAAGGGAGGCGATCTTGATCTGGATGATATCAGAAAGCTTGTACTGTCTGCCCGCAGATCTGTCGATTCCGGCATTAACCGGCAGACAGGGCCGTCTGTGGATCTTTCCTGGCTGGATCTTGACAAAATTTTGAGACAAAAGGATATTGCTGATCCGTCAATCGGCAACACCGGCGGATCCGCTTTCCGGTATCGGGAGTGGGATTGCACCCTCAATGACTACCTCAACGATCATACCCGGGTTGTGGAAAAAATTGTCAGCGGAATCAAGAATGATTTTTACACCCATACCCTGCGGCGCTGCCGGGGCCTTGTAAAGCATGTCTGCGACTCTTTTGAGCTTCTCAAACCCGAAAACCTCGTTTTGTTGCGGCCCTGGCTCGAAGGCGATGAATTCGACTATCATGCCCTTCTGGATTTTGCGATTGATAAAAAAACCGGCCGGATGCCCGGGGAGCGGCTGTACAGCAAACGGATCAAACAGCAGCGTGATGTTGCTGTGCTGCTTTTGGTGGATCTGTCGCGGTCCACTGCCAATAGTGTCGGCCGGTCTGCTTCGGGGCTGCCGGTCACCGTTCTGGATATTGAAAAAGAAGCCATTGTTCTCTTCTGCGAGGCTCTTTCCGTGGTGGGGGACCGCTTTTCCATCGCCGGATTTTCCGGTACCGGTCGGCTGGGGGTGGATTATTTTAAGATCAAGGATTTTGACGAGGCAATGGACGAACGCATCCGACAGCGCATCAATGCCATGGCCCCCCAACGTAGTACCCGCATGGGTGCCGCGATTCGCCATGCAACGGCCCGGCTTGAAAAAGTGCCCTCGAAAGTGCGGCTGTTGATCATTCTGGGCGACGGTTTTCCAAATGATACCGGATATAAACGGGAATATGCCATTTCCGATACGCGCAAGTCTGTTTTCGAGGCACGCTCAAAACAGATATTCACCCACGCCATAACCGTCAATATTGATCATGATGCAAAACTGGATGCGCTCTATGGCGCGGTGAATTACAATGTGATATCCAATGTGCATGAACTGCCGGACCGTCTGCTTAGAATATACAGTGCCCTGACCCGGTCATGAAGTGCCGGGGGCCCTGTTGAAAATTGTGAAACAATCTGTTTGCCGATGGGATGCGATATGCTGCTCTACGACGATATATATTCCTGGGAAGGGTGGGGTGGGGCCCTGCGACTGGGGCGCGGCAAATGTCGGCTGCGAATTTTTGATCTTCAAAAGACATCCGGAAAAACCGTTTTTCTGCGGCCCGTGATCGTTGTGGTGACCGATGTCCCTGAAAGTAAAACATCGATCCGCAACTTCAGCAGTCATATCTCGACCAGTGTCATTCGGGAATTTAAACTGGACCCGCGCAGGGTGCTCTGGGTGGAATATTATCCGGCGGTAATATATGGGGCGGAGGGGGAAAAAATAATTCCGGAACGATATGATGCGGTGGAGTTTACCTGGCAGAGAGACAGGGCACTGAATCCTGTATGGAGAACCTTGCAGGATTCCTTGCTCGATCTGGTCAAATCGTTGCTGGAAATGTAACGTATTTTTGGTCATGGGGTATTTTTTTGTTTTCTGATTTTCATGATGCAATGAGGTGGGTATGAATGTCACAGATGCATTAAAAACACGCAAAGCCGTGCGGGCCTTCCTTGACAAGGCCGTTGACGGTGAAACGATCCAGCGAATACTGGACGCTGCAAAACATGCACCTTCCGGCACCAATGCGCAGCCCTGGCAGGTTGCCGTGGTTACGGGTGATACAAAGGCGCACCTGGAAAAACGGCTGGAGGATGCTTTTCGAAGTGGCGTCAAAGGGGAAATGGACTATCAATATTATCCCCGCACGTGGAAAGAACCGTATAAGGGGCGACGCAGGGCCTGCGGGCTTCAGTTGTATACGACCCTTGAAATAACCCGGGAAGACAGGGACAGACAGATTGAGCAATGGGCCGCCAATTACAGGGCCTTTGATGCACCGGTGGTTCTGTTTTTCTTTATAGATCCGGATATGGAAAAAGGCTCGTTTCTGGATTACGGCATGTTTTTGCAATCTGTCATGCTCGCCGCTGTTGAGCAGGGGCTTGCCACCTGCCCCCAGGCTGCATTGGGTGAATACCCGCATATCGTAAAAACATCTTTGGGATATCCGGATGAAAGCATTTTGATGTGCGGTATGGCACTCGGTTATGAGGACATTCAGGCAAAGGTCAACAGCTACCGCACACCGCGGGAAGAATTGCACGTGTTTACCCGATTTTTTGAATAACCCTATGACCCGGCCGGTCCTGAAAAAAAGAAGCGGCAAATAAATTGCCGCCCCTTTTTTTGTAATGAGTTATTTTTTGTTTTTACGCCCCATTATGTCCTGATCTTGAACGCCTGGACTTTCAGGGGTCATTAAAGCCCCGGGCTATCTGGAATGGAGTGCGTGCCTGTGAATTTTGATGGTAAAAAGTTTTTTCCCCGTAAGATAAACAAGGGTAAAAAGTTTTCTAATACTTTTCCCGACCACCGACGGTTTGGGTTCGAGGGCTATCAAACCATACCCGCAATCGCATTCGGGCATTTCGTGTCTGCAATAGGGGCATCGCCTGGCTGCCGAGCGGGATATCATTTCGTTCGAATAATAGTGGTAACATGTGTTATTATTAGCATATATATCCATTTTGAAAATCCTTTTTTTAATTTTTAAGACTGCATTGAGGGGCTTATAAATTCAAAATAAATGAAAAGCAATCCTTTTTTTGCGATGGTGCCTTCTTTTTTTGATATGTTTTTTTTGTGCGGTGGTAGGTTGAGTATATGCTGTTGTATTTAAAAGATATATGCTTTGTGTTGAATCCTTTTAAATTTAAAAAGAATGATTGGTTGATGCGTATAAATCGTTTTTAAGATGCTTTCGGGCGGTTTTTTTTAAGTTTTTTTCGCTTGCAGTCTTTGATGGTACCGCAGGCTGTCAATATCTGCCCGGTTTTTATGAAAGTCGTGGCGTTGAGTTTTGAGTAGTGAGAAAGAAAGGGTCAACATTATGGAGATTTTGCAGATACGCCTCAATAAAATGGCTGTTTTTTGTTATTTTGTCGGCGATGAAGGCAGTTGTACCGGTGCTTTGATCGATCCGGCCTTTGAAACCGGTCGGATATTGGAGATTGTAAAAGAAAAAGGATATCGTATTACTCATGTTATAAACACCCATTGCCACAGTGATCATACCGCCGGTAATGCCGCCATTATCGCTGCTACAAGGGCCAAACTGCTGATACATGAACGGGATGCCGAAAATCTGGGGAAGATGCTGAACCGGAGCTTTACCCGGATGCTCGGCGGCAAAGTGTCGCCCCGGCCGGATATCCTGCTCAAAGATAATGATGTGATCACCGTCGGCAGCACGGTGCTGAATGTGATTCATACGCCGGGACATACGCCCGGGGGGATCTGTCTTCTGGCGGAAAATAATATTTTTACCGGCGATACCCTTTTTGTAGGGGCTGTAGGAAGAACTGATCTGCCCGGGGGGTCCTACAGACAGCTTTCCCGTGCCATTCGGGAGAAAATTTATACCCTGCCGGAGGAAACTATTATCTGGCCCGGCCATGATTACGGGATTACTCCCGCTTCAACCGTGGCACGGGAAAAAAAAGACAACCCGCAGTAACGGTTACAGGTAAACTGCAGGCGATGGAATTGTTTGATCAAATTTTTTAACATGTATAAAAACGAATGGGACTCAGATTTGCACGGATACACGCGGGTAAAGATTAAATCAGCAACTGCTGAAAAGACAATTGCTTTAATCCGTGTCCCCCCAAAAAAGGAATGCCACCATGAAGGAACAGGAAGCTGTTTTTAAAACAACCTATGAAAATTATCTGACTCAAATTGCAAAAATCGATCTGACAACCTTACCTGCCAGGCTGGGTGTTAAAGTGGATGGAGACGAGGTGATCATTCCCTTTTTCGGGATTCCGCACAGGGTTTCACCCACCGGTATCTCCGATCCTTCCGGTGACAGGCCCAATCATGCCATCTGCGTGGTTTTGAGTAAATATCTGCTCATGTGCCCTGACAGTGAATCGGACGAGGATGAGTGGGCAGCCTACCAGGATTTTAAAGATGCAACCCCGTTTGCAGATGCCTACCGCAAAAATGTGGAGCAGGCTATCGCCATAAGCTTCGGTGGAAAGATGGATGAACTCAAACAGGCCTGTAAAATATTAAACGGCGGTGCTCCCAAGGGAATCAATTTGCCCTATGATCTGGCCATGTGGTTTGTCCCGCTTCCTAAAGTACCGCTGTTTTTACTTTTCAATGACAGCGACAATGAATTTTCAACTCAGAGTAAAGTGTTGTTTGAAAAACGGGCTGAAAAATTTTTGGATATGGAGTGCCTGGCCATTTTGGGGATGTGCCTGGTGGAGTATCTGAAGACGGCGGCTAATATTTGAACCCGGTTTTATGGACATTTATTTTTCCATGGCACATATTTCGGGACAGCCGGTTAATCCGTGATCAACCTTTTCAAGGAGAAGCCATCATGCAAACGAAAATATCCAAATTGTTTTATACGGCTTTGTTTGTCATAGCGGTCCTGGCATGTAGCTGCAATCAGCGCGGGCTCGACATTAATGTCCGATTTGCCCGGATTGGGGGGCTTGCAAAGGGGTGCCCTGTAATTTTTGATTCAAAAGTGATCGGCAGCGTCAGTGATTTTGATTATGAGAAGAATGAAAATTATATTGTAAAACTGGCCATAAAACCGGAGTTCTCCAATGCAGCGACCGAATATTCGCGGTTTTCTATTGTCGCCGACCCCGCCGATTCACGGAAAAAAGCAATTGAAATGTTTCTGTTTGAAAATGACGGCAGGCAGTTAAAAAACAATGCGACCATTAATGGATCCGATACATTGGTACTCTATTCCGAAAAAATACAAAAAGATTTGGAAAAAGGTTTGAATTACCTTAAAAAAGAATATCAAAAGATGATAGACAGCTTGCAGCAACTGCCGGAACAGGAAAAATTCAAGATACTTGAAAAAGAGCTGCGCCAACTGCTGGAACAGATGAAAAAATCCGGTGCCGCAACCCGTGAAAAGCTGAAACAAGAGGTTTTACCCCAATTGAAACAGGAGCTGGAAAAGCTCAGGAAAACGCTGCGTGATTTTGGCCGGGAAAAGGAACTGGAGCCGTTGGATGACCAGATCAGAGAGATCAAAAGCATTTAGCGTAATTTTAACCATTCAAAAATAGAAAAATAATATCCGCTTAGTGCTGCTAAATTCTAATTCAAAATCTTGACAAACCGTCATTTAATAATATAGTTTTATAATTTTTAATCTATATGCAATTTTTCATCAGGCCCTTCATCGGGCGCTGTCGGCACCCTATTAAAAATTAGGTAAAGGAGTTCAGGTATGGCACAACTAATTTCGGAACGTAGGGATATCGATTTTGTTCTGTATGAGCAACTTGGCATCGAGGCCCTTGTCAAGACGGAAAAATACAATGATTTGAATCGCAAAATGTTTGATATGATCGTGACCGAGGCCCGAAATTTTGCCATTAAGGAGATTCTGCCGACCTATGCGGAGGGGGACCGGGAGGGGGTTCACCTGGTGGATGGCCGGGTCAAGGTGCCCGAGTGTTTTCGAAGGCCTTATAAGCTGTTTTCCGAAGGCGAATGGATTGCCATGGCGGAAGATCCCGAAATCGGCGGACAGGGACTTCCCCATATCATCAAGCAGGCGGCGTATGACTATCTGGGGGGTGCAAATTTTGCCGTTACCGCGTTTGCCACCCTCGGTCACGGCACGGGTAAAATGATTGAGATTTTCGGAAGCAAAAAGCAGAAAGATCTGTTTTTGAAAAAGGTCTATTCCGGAATCTGGGCCGGTACCATGCTGCTGACCGAACCCGATGCAGGGTCGGATTTGGGCGCTCTGACAACAACGGCGGTGAAAAATGCCGACGGCACCTACTCCATCACCGGCAGCAAGATTTTTATCACCTGCGGAGATCACGATATCACGGAGAATATCATTCATCCGGTGCTGGCCAGAATCGAGGGGGCGCCCGCGGGTGCCAAGGGGATTTCCATTTTCCTGGTTCCCAAATACTGGGTTAATGATGACGGCAGCATGGGAGAATTCAACGATATCGTATGTACCGGCGTGGAAGAAAAGATGGGCATGCACGGCAGTCCCACATGCAGTCTTTCTCTGGGGAGCAAGGGGAAATGCCGGGGTCTTCTGCTGGGTGAAGAAAACAAGGGGCTGGCCGTTATGTTTCATATGATGAATGAGGCCCGCCTGGGGGTGGGGGGACAGGGATATCTTCATGGTTCAGCCGCATACCTCTATGCGGTCAACTATGCCCGGAAGCGGCTCCAGGGCAGGGATCTGGCCAAAGGCAAAGACATCAATGCCCCTCAAGTTCCGATCATTCGCCATCCGGATGTTCGGCGTATGCTGTTGAGTATGAAAGCGCTGGTGGACGGCATGCGCAGCTTTACTTTTTATGTGGCTTATTGCTTTGACAGACAGGAATGTGCGACCGACCAGTCGGAAAAGGAACACTGGCAGGGGTTGATTGAGCTGCTCACGCCGGTGGTGAAATCCTACTGCAGCGACCGCGGGCTCGAGGTTTGCGACCAGGCCGTGAATGTTTTTGGTGGCTATGGGTACACCCGTGAGTATCCTGTTGAGCAGCTTTTGCGGGACTGCAAGATTACAACGATTTATGAGGGCACCAACGGCATACAGGCCATGGATCTGCTGGGACGTAAGCTGGGAATGAAAAAAGGTAAGGTATTCATGTCTTTTTTAACTCAGATTCAAAAAACCATTTCCGAAGCCAGGAAAACAGCCGGTCTGGAAAAATGGGCGGATGCAGTCGAGGCCGCAGTCAATCGGTTGGGTGAGATCGCCATGCACATGGGCAAGACCGCCATGTCGCCGGATTTTAAGACGGCGTTTTCCTTTGCCTCTCCATTTCTCGATTGCATGGGCGATGTCATTATGGCGTGGATGCATCTATGGCGGGCTGTGATTGCTGTGCCAAAGTTGGAAAAGCTTTCCGGTGGAAACGATCCCGATGCCATCAGGGCCAAGGTTAAGAAAAGCAAAGACGCGGCATTTTATGACGGGCAGCTCAAGGGGGCTGAATATTGCATCAATGTGCAACTGCCGGTAACGCTGGGCAAGATGAATGCCATCGGGGCAACCTGCGATGCGGCTGTGCAGATTCATGAAAAATCTTTTGGTGGACAATAAAAGGTTATCCGGGGTTGCCGGCAGCCATCGGGCCGGCTATTGGTCGGGCTGGATGGTTAATTCGAAAATGTGCTCCAGCCGGTAAAATGTCTGTTTAATTTTGTATTTTTGGTCGGGAACAAGATCCACAACCACCCTTACCTTGGCGGTGGGTTGTTCATGATAGGCAACCCGGATTTGATTGATCAGGGCTCCGTTGACTTTTATAATCCGCCCGATACCGATGCCGATAAGCAGGCCCGTAAAATCACACACAACCTTTGGCTGTTCAATATTGATGACAAACGTTTCGGGCGGATACTCGCCGCTTAATTTAAATGTCACCTTTTCTTCATTTTTTGATATAATTTCACTCTGGATTGCGCTGAGCAGCCTTCCTGCGTCGGTATCAACGGGGTATGTCCGGAGTTTTGAAAAAAGGTTCCGGTGGGCCCAGCCTAAACGGCTGTCCGGCAGTTTTACGGCCAGCCAGGGATCCTGACGGCCGACTATTTCTACTCGATCGCCTTTTGCCAGTTTGACGAGTATCGCCGATTTTACCGACGGTTTGATGCGGATGTTGGCGATGTCCACCTGAACGGTTTTAACGGTTGCAGCTGAGGTGACCGGGACTGCTGCAAATCCTGAATTGTTTTCAATTCCGTACGCCGTTTGAGGATATAATGGTATCGTAAAAAGGCCACAGCCGCATAAAAGAAAAAAATAAAACAAACCTGATGTGTAAAGCAGCCTGATGTGTTTCATTTTTGTCTCCACTAAGTTCAGGATGGTTTTTCATACAAAAAGGCCGCCACCGGGCAGCCCTTTTGTTTTTGACAAAAAAATGTATTTCTAATCCGTTGCATACTTAAAGGAGAGATTTACCTTGGCTCTGTATGCAACAACCTTTCCATCTTCCACCTTTAGATCCAGCCTGCCTATTTCCGCAACTCTCAAATCTTTCAGTGATTTTGACGCGGTTTCCACGGCAATTTTGGCTGCGTCCTCCCAGGATTCCGAGCTTGTTCCTACCAGTTCAACGATTTTGTAAACACTAGTGCTCATGATTTTCTCCTTTCCGCTTTAAGGGGTCAAAGTGTTTTTTCATGCGCCCTTCACTGAAACCTTTGTAAACCCTGTGCTATCAAAAATTGTATTTTGAAGAAGATTCTGATTACGGCTTGTTTAAAAATAAACAATTGAGTTCAGTTAGAGAAAGGATGTCAGATTGCAGGGTGCCGCACTTTATGTGGCACACGGGCAGTCAGTAGGGCTTTATATAAACTTATATACTATTAAAGAACGGTTCGTCAAGCTGGAAATTTCCGATGTCGGGGGCGAATGTATTCGGGAAACGATATACGCTGTTATAGCGTTTTGGTGTGGCGGGCACAACTATTTGCAAAAATGAGAAAAATTTGGTTGCAGGCCAAAACTTTCCATTGCTTTAAGAAAAGGAATGATAGCGTTCCGGCGCCTCAGGGAACGGGTTAAACAGCTCAAGTGTACGGTGTAGTGCCCTGGACGAATCAACCGTGTCCCCATGTGAATTTTTATGCAAATAAATGTGCATTTTATTATACGTTATCGGCGCAGATATTTTTTTATTTTTTGATACGAGATTAACTCACTATAATGTTAGGGAAAAATTTAACTGTAAAATGGTATTGATTTTGCATTACCTTATATACGAAATGTTTTAATATGCTCTTTTTGACAGCTCGATAAAGGCAAACCATTTCGAAAGGATGGGACGCAAAACCGCTGGCCTAAGTCTTTGGAATTTAAAGATACGGCAGCAGGGTTGCCGAAAGCAAAGCTGGTGCCCTCGAAAGGATGCTGCGCTTTGTACAGATGAATTTGGTTCGAGACGTCATCGACTATAAAGAATCTGTGTTACGCAGAAAATAATTCCCGGGGGGGACACATGAAAATGCATATCGCTATCCTATCAAAATCAAAATTCAGACGATTTTTTCTTGTCTGGTTTTTGCCGGTTATTGTTTTTGCTTCCTGCACGTTGTTTTTTTCGACTACTGTTTTTGCCGGCACCGTCAAGCTGGCATGGGACGCCAATTCCGAAAGTGATCTCCAGGGATATAAAATATATTATAAAACCGGTTCTTCCGGGGCACCCTACGACGGCATCGGTGCAGATCAGGGGCCGTCAGGCATCGCCCTTCCGTTAGAGGACATAGAAGATGTTGAAAATCCAGCATTCACGTTGACCGGTTTGCCGGATGGCCAGACCTATTACCTGGTTATCACGGCCTATAATGACAGTGCGGAAAGCGGATATTCCAATGAAGTGATATTTGAGGCGCCGTCTCTGCCTCCCACGACCCATACCATCACGGCCGAAGCAGTATCCAACGGCAGCATCACCCCGTCCGGTATGGTAACGGTGAATGATGGCGACAGCAAGGTTTATGCAATAACGCCCGATGCCAATTATCATATTATCGATGTAAAGGTGGACGGCAGTTCGGTCGGTGCAGTAGCAGGCTATACATTTAATAATATTACCACGAATCATACCATCTCTGCAACTTTTGGAGCGGTGAATGAGCCGCCTACTGCAAATGCCGGTTCCAATCGTATTGTTCCTGAAGGAGACCCGGTGGTTCTGGACGGTTCAGGCTCCCGTGACTCCGACGGATCCATTGTAGCATATCACTGGCAGCAGACCGTTGGTCCGGCAGTCACTCTATCCGATACTGCTGCCGTTAAACCCGGTTTCACTGCGCCCCAGGTATCGGTTTCCGGTGCGACTTTGACATTTCAATTGACCGTAACCGACAATGGCGGATTAACGAATTCGGATACGGTTTCGATCAGTGTCAATGATCTTGTCTCTGCGGATAGAGATGGGGACGGCGTGGCCGATGAGCAGGATGCCTTTCCCGATAATCCGAATGAGTGGCTTGACAGCGACGGGGACGGAATCGGCAACAACCAGGACACGGATGACGACAACGACGGAATGCCCGACACCTGGGAGGTTGTATACGGCCTCGATCCTTTGAACAATGACGCCGGGCAGGATGCCGACAGTGACGGTTTCAGCAATGTTCTGGAATACCAGTATCAAACCAATCCGGCAGATGAAAATTCAATCCCCCCCCAGACCCCGGTGGCAATGGCCGGTTTTGATCAGACGGTTATGGAAGGCCGCACCGTTACCCTGGACGGATCTGCCAGCTATGATTCGGACGGCAGCATTGATTCTTATCAGTGGGAGCAGATCGGCGGAGTAGAAATCGTCCTTTCGGATGAGACGGCTGCGACTCCGACCTTTGTACCCCCACCAATTTCCGATGATAACGTGGTGCTGACATTTAACTTGAAGGTAACGGATGAAGATGGTCTCGAGGATAATGACCGGATTGATGTGATTGTCCAGGATAACGGCATCACCGGATTTCCAACCGATGTCCTCACTTTTTATTCCATTGATGACCAGCCCCTGGCCATTCAGATTCATGAAGGCGGTCACCTGGTTCGATTAGAAGCGGTGGACCCTGAGTCTACAGACGGCACCGAGGATCGACCCGAATTTTTACCCTACGGACTCATCGATATGGATGTCAGGGCATTGAGCCCCGGCGGTTCGGTTATTTTGACCGTTTATCTGCCGGAGGGCGCATCAGAAGATGCCATCTGGTATAATTACAGCGATGCAACCGGCTGGCAGGATTACAGCAGCAACAGTGATTTTAACGAGACCCGGGACCAGGTGACCATCGTGCTCACGGACGGCGGTTCCGGTGATAACGACCGTCAGGTCAATTCCATGATTCTCGATCCCTCCGGGCTTGGCAGCATCAGCCTGGAACCTGCTGCCGATCCCGTTGATTCCACCAGTGACGGGTCCGGTGGTGGTGGCGGAGGAGGCGGGTGCTTTATCAGTGCGGCGGCCGGTACGGGGGCTGCTTCAATCCCCGGGTATCCGGCCTGCTGGATATTGATGGCCTTGGTTGCCGCCTGCGCTTTTAAGCCCAACTTTTTAAAACAACGGTAATACAGCCGGGCAACAAAAGGTGCCCGGATTATAACTCGTTTGATTTTTTTTCATAGCTCCTCCCCCTAAAACAAAAAGCCACTTTGCCTCCGGTGGCTTTTTGTTGTTTGGCGTTCAGTTGTGATTTGCAGATATCCACTGGGGCAATGCATAAAAGCTGAAGGGATGAAGAAGCATACAGGCATTTTCAATAGAGGGCCTGGTCCTGCTTTTATAAGGGAGAGAGTGGCAGTCAGCCAAGGAATTTTAATATGGGAATTATGTGGATGTTTTTTGAATCAACAAGGTATATTCAAGATATTCATTCAGCATTTTCCGGTTATCTTCCGGTGTGATTTTCCGGGGCAGGATTTTAAGTGCGCGTTCTGTGGCCGCATCAATTAGCTCGGCCCTGAATTTGGCTTCGGCCTGCATAATATGGTTTTTTATCTTGTGCTGGGAAGTCTCCAGCATGAACCGGCATTGCTGTTCGGCATCTTTAATGATCAGATGCTTTTTCTTTTCGCCCTGTTCCACGATTTTTTCTTTAAATTTCGCAAGGTGAATATCACTTTCATCAAGCGTTTTAAGCGCTTGTTTGACCTGGTTGGTTAATTGTTCCTTTTTTCCCTCTATCTGGTTGATTTCTTCAGAAATTTCCAGTTTCCGCCCTTCCAGGAACTCCATTAGGGGTGTTTTGCCAAATTTGAATACTATAAAAACAAGAATCAGAAAATTGATCCACATCATAACGATGTCATAGGTCGGCCGCCAGTTTGCGGCTGTTTCGGCCGCAGAGGCATTACCACAGGAGATAAACACAGACAACAAAACCGCGAGCAGCAAATATGGGCTGTATACCGTTCGATTATTGTCCCTCATAGAACCAGCCTCCGCTCTAACACCTTTTCCATAATACTTATCGATAAAACTTCCGACTCATTCTCCAGTTTTTTTCTGGCTTCCGTAAGCTGGGCCTCGGCTTCAGTACGGGCTTTTGATTGTAAATCATTGATTTCGGCCCTGACCGCCGAAAGCATTTTTGCAGATTTCTGCATTCCCTGTTCCCTGATTTTTTCACTCACCTCAAAGGCTTCGCTTCGGACCGCAGTTTTTTTTTGTTTAATCTGATCCGTTACACTGTAAAGTGATTCTCCGGCATCAATAATATCCAGATTTATTTTTTCTAAATGATTGTCCCTTTCGATCATCACTCGTCTCAGCGGACGAAACATGATACGATTGATAATGAAAAGAAAAATCAAAAAAGAGATTAACTGAACAACAAGTGTCTCGTTAATACTGATCAATGCAATATTACTGATAATCTGCATAAATTGATTTTAAACCTGTTTTTTTGGCGTTAGACTTCGGGGAAAATAAAAGTTCCGATTTTGATTGTCGTGCCGTGTGGCGTTTGCCGGCCGGCACATAGCGTATCAGCCGAGCACTCGTCCTTATTTACTGAATTGAGGACTACACTGCTCCGGAAATCAAACTACAAACAAAAGCAGCAAAGCGATTACCAGGGAATAAATTCCGGTGGACTCGGATACCGCCTGCCCCACAAGCATTGTTCGTGTAAGGAGGCCGGCTTCCCTGGGGTTTTTGCCTATGGCTTCACATGCCTTGGCTGCTGCCATGCCCTCTCCGACCCCAGGTCCTATGGCGCCAAGCCCCATGGACAACCCAGCCCCTAAAAATGCCGCCGCTTTGATAATATCCGCACCTTCAATTGCCATTTTTTCCTCCTTACTTAGATTGATTGTTGTGTAGTAATGATTATCGGATCAAAATTATTTAAAATATTACGGTATGTTAACCCCACCACGGGTTTTTTTGAGCATTAAGATTTTTAACGGCATCTCCCCGCCACACTTATATTTTTCAACACGTTACATATTTTTTTTGATTCAAAACACAATATTCAACTATGATCTCAATATGCCCGGTGTTCCGTTCGATATTGAACATATTTTTCGTATTTTCGGCCTGAATTTATACGACAAAGATCAGAACCAGGGCGATAACCATTGAATAGATGGCCGTGGACTCGGCTACGGCCATTCCAACCAGCATTGATCTTGTAATGTCGCCGATAACCCGTTCATTGCGAGCCACCCATTTAACTCCGCCGCTGGCTGCTATTCCTTCACCGATTCCCGGCCCAATGGCACCGAAGCCCATGCATA
Source organism: uncultured Desulfobacteraceae bacterium (assembly GCA_964418755.1). Classification (GTDB taxonomy): domain Bacteria; phylum Desulfobacterota; class Desulfobacteria; order Desulfobacterales; family 4572-123; genus 4572-123. Next base: position 2,734 of record CAYQNS010000031.1, on the reverse strand, counting down.
GCCCGGCGGCCAGCAGTGCCATCGGGGGGCCAAGAAATTCGGAAGCGGGATATCCTCTGAAAATAAGAATAAATGCCACTAAAAGACCGAGTATAGCAGGCGTCTGGGTAATGGCCTGCCCCAGCAGCATAATATTGGTGACCGGAGTGGCTGCCGAAGGTTGCCTTGCGATGCCCTCGCAGCTTGCTTTGGCCACTACGCCGCCGCCGATACCCGAACCAATGGCACTGAGCCCGGCAGCCAGACCCGCGCCCAGAATAGCGGCCCAGGTGGGCGAAGCCGGGTTGGCTGAGAAATCCGAGAACAAAAGAATAAAGGATGTCACCAATGCAAATATGGACGGAGTTTGACATACGGCTGATCCGATGAGCATGTTGGTGGTTAACCGTCCGCTCATTGCCGGCTGTCGGGCAACCCCGACACACGCCTCCCCGGCTGGAAATCCGGAGCCGATTCCGGAGCCGATCGCGCCAAGCCCCATGCATAGGCCTGCCCCCATTACCGCCGCTATGGTTATATAAGATTGGGCGGCAAAATTGGTAAACAGCAGAATCATTGCTACAACCAGGGCAAAAATTGATGCCGATTCTGCAATTGCCTGCCCCACCAGCATGGATTTAAAAATCTCTCCGGCATGTTCATTGTTGCGTGCTATGGCGGTATTGGCTTGTGCCGCGGTATAGCCTTCTCCTATGGCTGCTCCGATCGCGCCGAACCCCATGGCCAGGCCGCCTCCTATAAAAGCAGCAAGGTTAACCCAGGTTTGAATATCGTAGGCCATAATTATTTTACCTGAACCGAAATATATACGACTGTAAGCATGGTAAAAACAAAGGCCTGAATTGCGCCCACAAACAGTCCGAAAAAAGCATTTAAAAAAGGAGGAAACACAATACTCCAGGTTAGATGAGATACTACAAGGATGATAATCGAACCGCCCATGATGTTACCGAAGAGACGAAAGGAGATGGATACTATTTTGGCAAGTTCTCCGATCACATTCAGCGGCATCATAAAAAAAATCGGCTGGAAATACTCTTTGGCATACGCCTTGAATCCCTTGCTTTTGATTCCGGCATAGTGGGCAATGACAAAGCCCATCAGGCCAAGGCTTAAAGGCGTGTTAAGATCTTTGGTGGGTTCCTCCAGATGAGGAACCATTCCGATCCAGTTACCCAGAAACAGAAACAAAAACAGCGCAAATATCAACGGCGCATAGGTTTTGGCCATTTCGCGGTCCAGAGCGTCTTCGGTCAAGTCATAAAGCTGGCCCACAAATAATTCGCCGACCACCTGGAGTGATCCGGGCAACATGCCTTTTCCCCGGGTTGTGGCAACACCAAATACAATCAGGATGGCTATAACAATCCAGGTCATTAAAATGACTTCCAGATTAAATACCATATTATGCCCGAAAAGCGGAACTATGAGTTGATGAATTTTGCCTAATTCTTCCATAATTGTCGTTAATCACCTCAAGGTTGATTTTCCCGAGCGGGAATGAATAGATGCTGCAAATGATCACCGAGTATAACCGCCTGAACCAGGAAAAGTCCGGCGATTGTTGCAAAAAGGTTGAACTGATCCAGTTTGATTGCCAGAACAAGTGGAACCGCCATCAAACCATATCTGAAAAAGATGGACCCCAAAGCCAGAAGCAAAGTCATGTTCCGGGTTTTGTTGATTCGCATGGGGAGGGTTTCACCCATTAAAATAAAATTAAAAATACTGAACAGGGTACCAAAGACCAATCCTTTTCCAAGCGGTCGGTAACCTGCAAGGATAAAACAAAACCCGGCAATAATTGCAATAATTATTGCCCGGGAACAGTATTTTTTCTGGAGTTGTCTAACCTGTTCCATTTCACAGATGTCCTGATGGTTTGTTTTTGTTTTGCTCCGGCGTTACCATGTCCATTATCTGGCGATAGACAACGTTGGCGCCTCCGATGATGCCTAAAAAAATAAAAATTGTTAGAAATATTCCCTTTGTTCCCAGAAGGTTATCCAGTGTTTTACCTATAAAAAAACAAAAAAAAATGCACCCGGCCATCGTGAGGCCCAGTTGCATCACAAAAGAAAAGTCTTCAGACCAGGCCCGGGTGTGTCTTACATCAAGCAACAACCTTCCGGGTTTTTTCTTTTTCTGCGGCAGCATATTTTAAAAATAGGTAACGAGTAGACCAAATTTGGATTGCATTGCTGTAAAATTCAAGTCTGGTTTATTCGGCGGTGGTTAAATTTAATTACCAATGGACCGGGCGAAATAAATAAAACCCGAATCAATGTATTGACGCTCTCGTAAAAAGTCCACCGAAAATATTTTTGACACAATATACAGGCTTTTTAAATCCATTGAGCACCATCCATTGCGGTTGAAATTTAAACTTTCGGCTTTTTACGAGACCATCATGTATTTAAATACAATAAATTCGATCTAACCCACGATAGCATGAAAAATAGTAAAGCCAGATTATTTATCAAAATTATATAGCAAGCAATTTGTATTGATGTCAAGTCCGGAAATTGAAGCCGTAATAATTTTTCAAAAGCGATCGCTTATTTATTCAAGGAAAACTGTTTCAAGATGTAAAATTCCTGAAAAAACGACTCTCGGCTTTTTTTTACGCAAATGTAGTTTTATTGTTTTCCTTTGACCGTATCTGTCAAACCCGTGTGTTAAAAATGATTTCAAGGTCGCATGATTGTATGAAAGTTTCAAATAAAAGAAACGT
>CAYQNS010000030.1:0-29602 GCA_964418755.1 uncultured Desulfobacteraceae bacterium | reverse complement strand
TATCCCCTGCGGGCTCGCTCGCCTCCCCTCCATCTGTCACTCGGAAACGTACCAGGTATCGCTGGACCTTACTATTGAAGGGCAGGATAAACTGGCGGCCCGGGGAAGCGTGGTGTTAAATCCGCTGGAAGCCGATCTTAAAGTCAATGTGGACAATATCCATATCAGACGCTTTCAGCCCTATCTGGCCGATAAAATAAAATTACTGATTACGGACGGCCGCCTCAGCACTGCCGGGAAGATGTTGATGACACAGGCCGAGGGCGAAAAAATTTCTTTTGCTTATCAGGGATGGGCCGATTTGAATCGCTTTGCGTCGCTGGATCAGCACTCGGCCCAAGAGTTTATAAACTGGGGCGACCTGCACTTGGCGGATCTGAACATTTCCGTAAATCCGACCCGAATTTTTCTGGGCGAAATTGCCCTTTCGGATTTCTATACCCGGTTGATTGTCAACTCCGATGGTAGCCTTAATTTGAGCCAAATCCTCGGAAAGCAGGAAAAACAGGCCCCTGACCAGCAACCTGAGCAGGCGCCGATAGATGTCGACCAGGATGCAGGGGTGCTACCGATCAGAATCGGCAGCATCACGTTGCAGGGGGGGCGGATCAGTTTCTCGGATCGCTATGTTCAGCCGAATTTCAATGCCGAGCTCATGGAATTGGGCGGACGGATATCCGAACTTTCGTCGTCGGCCGGGACCCGTGGGGACGTCTTGATCGAGGGCCGTCTGAACAATTACGCGCCCCTTGAGATAACCGGAGCCATCAACCCGCTGAGCAAGGACCTTTTCGTGGACGTCAAAATCGATTTTTCAGATATCGAAATGAGTCCCTTTACACCCTACTCCGGCAAATACCTTGGCTATACCCTGCAAAAGGGAAAGCTGAACTTTCAATTGCAGTATGAGGTGGCCGATAACAAATTAAAGGGTAAAAACCGGGTTATTTTTGATCAGTTGACCCTGGGGCAAAAAGTGGACAGCCCGGATGCGACTTCTCTTCCAGTGGGCCTGGCCATTTCTCTTTTGACGGACCGCAGCGGTAAAATTGATGTCAATCTTCCGGTACAAGGGGACCTGGCTGATCCGAAATTCAGCCTGGGCAGCATCGTATTTAAAGCCATTGTCAATTTGATTACCAAGGCCATTACCTCGCCGTTTGCTTTGCTGTCATCGGTGTTTGGCGGCGGTGAAGAGATAAGTCATGTAGAATTTGACTACGGCGGTTTTGCCATCGCCGATGGCCAGGTCAAAAAACTGGACACCCTGGCCCAGGCCCTTTATGATCGTCCGTCTCTGCAACTGGAAATTCAGGGAACCGCCGATTCCGTCAATGACAGCAAAAAAATCAGGGGTGACCGGTTCGATAACCTGCTCAAGGCGGAAAAATTAAAATTCATGCTGCAGCAAGGTGCCGGCCTAATGTCTCTGGAGGATGTTCGTATCGTTCCTGATGAATATGAAGCGCTGCTTGTCCAGGCGTATGATGCGGCCATATTCGCCAAGCCTCGCAATGAAATTGGAGAAGTGAAAGTCCTGGCGGCAAGTGAGATGGAAAAACTGCTTTATACAAACATTGAGATTACCAGAGATGATTTGAATCAACTGGCCTATGAAAGGACCAGTCATGTCAAGGATTTTTTGCTGAAAAGCGGTAAAATAACCCAAGACCGAATTTTTATTCTTCAGCCCGAGGTGATTGATTCGGATAAAGACAGTGAAAAACAGGGGAACCGGGTTAATTTTACGTTGAAATAAACTTGATAAACTCGTAAAAATTTTATGTTTGTTTTTTTGAAACCGACTTTTTCCAAATGAGTTTTTACCGGGTCCCATAGCGGTTGTAATGCATTTTTTCATACTGCAGCGTCTCTTTGGTATGCGGTAATTCTTTCTGCTCCGGATATCCCACCGCAATGATCGATTCAATGGTCAGGCGGGATGGAATATTCAGCAGATCGGCGATATATTCAACGGCGGTGCAATGGCCGTCATGCATCCTTTTCCTGATTTGAATCCAGCAACTGCCCAGTCCCAGGGATTCGGCCGCCAGGTTCAGGAATATCGACGCGATGGCGGTATCTTCAATCCAGACATCGGATTTTTCGCTATCTCCGCAGACAATGATGCCCAAAGGGGCGTTTTTTAAAAATGCCGAACCGTGTGGTTTGGCCAGAGAGATTTTTTCCAGCAGGGAGTTGTCCGTGACCACGATAAATTCCCACGGATTAACGCTTCGGGATGAGGGCGCACGCAGAGCCGCCTCCACTAGGATATCAATTTTTTCTTTCTCTACAGGTCGATGGGTATAACTGCGGACACTTCTCCTGTTTCTGATCAATTGCATAAACATGGTCATCCTCCTTTTTCAATTCGGGAAAAACATTAATCCGCACCACAGAAAATTATTTAGCCACTCTTTATCGCTTGACATCATCGTGTAAAGGCTTATAGAATAATAAACGATAAATTGCAATAGAACCAACACAACATCCATCTGTCGGGAGCCTGGACAAACCAGGCTGAGAGGAACCCTTGCTTACGCGCTGTGGGCCCTACCGTTGAACCTGATCCGGATAATGCCGGTGGAGGAAAATGCAGATTTTTTTCAGCCATCCGCATCTCCCGGATGGCTTTTTTATTTTGGTGGATATTACTAAAGGAGAAAAAAATGAAAAAAGCAATACTTTGGATAACTACTGGTGTATTTTTTCTGGGATTTTTCATCCCCTTGACAACGGCTGCCGATTTTGCCAACGAGATTACGGTGATGACCCATGACAGCTTCAGTATAAGCAAAGCGGTGGTGGCGTCGTTTGAAACGCTTCACAATGCCAAAATCAGGTTTCTCAAGGCCGGAGACGCCGGTGCCGCCCTGAACCAGGCCATTTTGTCGAAAAACAACCCGTTGGCCGATCTGTTCTTCGGCGTGGACAACACGTTCATGAGCAGAGCCCTGGAAGCAGATATCTTCGAGGCTTATGCATCACCACTGCTTAGCCAAATCAGGGATGATCTTAAACTGGACCCCCAAAATCGGCTCCTGCCCGTGGATTTCGGTGATGTTTGCCTGAATTATGATAAAAAATGGTTTGCCCAAAAAAAACTCCGGCCGCCGGCAAGCCTGGAGGATCTGGTCAAGCCGGCCTACAGAGGTCTCACAGTGGTTGAAAATCCGGCCACATCATCCCCGGGGCTGGCCTTTCTGTTAGCCACGGTGGGACATTTCGGAGAAAACGGATATCTTGATTTCTGGAAAGAAATGAGAGCCAACGATGTGATGATTACCAGCGGATGGAAGGAAGCTTACTGGGGCTGTTTCAGCGCCGCATCAAAAGGTCGGCAACCCATCGTGGTCAGCTATGCCAGCAGTCCTCCGGCGGAAGTGTACTATGCAAAGACACCGCCGGATCAGGCCCCCACGGCTGCCGTGACCAGTGATCAAACCTGCTTCCGGCAGATCGAATTCGTGGGTATTTTCAAGGGAACCCCAAAACAGGATCTGGCCCGCAAGCTGGTTGATTTTATGCTCGACCGAAAGTTTCAGGAAGATATCCCTCTGCAGATGTTTGTCTTTCCGGCGAATCACTCGGCCCGTTTGCCCGAGGTCTTTGTCAAATACGCCTGCATTGCAGACCGGCCTGTCCAGGTGCCATATGCTGAAATCGCAGCTAAACGGGAACAATGGATCGAGGCCTGGACCGATACCGTTTTAAGATGAAAAAAATTAATAAACATCGATACCGCATATTGCTGGTCGCAATGCCCCTGCTGTTTCTGGCGATTTTTTATTTTTATCCATTGATCAAAATTTTCAGCCTCAGCCTTATGCCGGAGGGAGTGTGGAGCCCCGGGAAACTGCACAAGCTCGTTTCAAGCACCTTTTATGCCCGCACTCTCTGGTTTACGTTTTGGCAGGCGGCACTTTCCACCATCCTTACTCTGACCCTGGCCCTGCCCGGGGCTTATGTTTTTGCACGTTATCGATTTTTTGGTAAAAATCTGCTTCAGTCATTTGCAACCGTGCCTTTTGTACTGCCTACTGTGGTGGTAGCCGCTGCGTTTCAGGCCCTGCTGGGGCCGAACGGACTGATCAATATATGGCTCATGCAGTGGTTTGATCTGTCTTATGCGCCAATCCACTTGAATCATACCATCTGGTTTATCCTGCTGGCCCATGTGTTTTATAACTATACGGTGGTGCTGAGAATCGTCGGCGGATTCTGGTCCCGTATGGAGTGTACTCTGGCCGAAGCGGCCCAGGTTCTGGGGGCCTCCCCCTGGCAGACGTTTTACAAAATCACGCTGCCGCTCCTGAGCCCCGCCATATTTGCTGCAGCCCTGCTGGTGTTTATTTTCTGTTTTTCCAGTTTCGGGGTAATTCTGATTTTGGGAGGGCCCAGGTTTGCCACCATTGAAGTAGAAATCTATCGACAGGCCGTTCATCTGTTTAATCTTCCCATGGCGGCAGCCCTGTCCATAATTCAGATTATTTTCACCTTTGCGCTCATGGGAGTATATACGGCCCTGCAGCGCAAGACCGCCGTGAATCTTACGCCTGCATCATCGGCCAGGTCCCAGCGCAAGGTGGCCTCCTGCCGGGACCGAATCATCGTAGGGGGCAATACCGCCTTGATGATTTTTTTACTGGGCATGCCTCTGCTGGCCCTGATATTCAGATCTTTTTCAACCGATAATGGTTTGTCTCTTGTTTTTTACCGGGCACTTTTTGAAAATCCGACCCAGTCCATCTTTTTTGTGCCGCCCATGCAGGCAGTTAGCTATTCCGTGGGTTTTGCCGGTGTTACCCTGGTACTGGCCGTTTTGCTTGGATTGCCGGCTGCCTCGTTTCTGGCGGCGCCCCAAAAGCGCCTCGGGGCCTTGCTGGACCCGATTTTCATGCTGCCCCTGTCCACGTCCGCCGTGACCTTGGGATTCGGCTTTATTATTGCACTGGATCGGCCCCCTCTGAACCTGCGCACATCGCTTATGCTGGTTCCCCTGGCCCATACGCTGGTAGCCTTTCCCTTCGTGGTGCGCAGTATTCTACCGGCCCTGCGCAGTATTCCGGGCAGCCTCAGGGAGGCGGCAACCCTTCTCGGGGCATCTCCTTTAAAAGTCTGGCAGGCCGTAGATATGCCCATCGTAGGCCGGGCCCTACTGGTCGGGGCCGTTTTTGCATTTACCGTCAGCCTTGGAGAATTTGGTGCCACTGCTTTTGTAGCCCGGCCTCAGACGCCGACCATGCCGCTTGCAATTTATCGTTTTCTGGGGCAGCCCGGGGCCATGAATTACGGGCAGGCCATGGCAATGAGCAGTATGTTGATGATGGTGACCGCCGTGGGGTTTCTGCTGCTGGAAAAAGTGAGAATCGGCGGCATGGGAGAGTTTTAAAGTGACTTTACTGGAAGTATTGAATATTTCAAAAAATTTTAACCACGAACCGGCTCTAAGCGGAGTTGATTTAAGCGTAGACACCGGGGAGATTCTCTGCCTGCTGGGACCTTCGGGCTGCGGCAAGACCACGCTGCTGCGCATCATTGCGGGCCTGGAAAATGCGGACCGGGGCCATGTTTTTTTTGATGGCCGGGACATGGCCGGGGTCATGCCGCACCATCGCAGGTTCGGCATGATGTTCCAGGAATTTGCCCTTTTCCCTCACAAAAATGTTTTTGAAAATGTGGCCTTTGGTCTTCATATGCAGCACTACCGGGAAAGCCGGATAAAAAATCGTACAAACAAAATTGTAAAAATAGTGGGGCTGGAGGGCAAGGAGAAAAGGGGCGTTGATGAGCTTTCCGGCGGTGAACGGCAGCGCGTGGCCCTGGCCCGCAGCATGGCGCCGAATCCGCGTTTGCTGATGCTGGATGAACCCATGGGATCGCTGGACCGCGCCTTGCGGGAGCGTCTGATTCAGGATTTGCGCCGGATTCTCAAAAAAATGGGTATTACCGCTATTTTTGTAACCCATGATCAGGCAGAAGCCTTTACCATGGCCGATCGAATTGCGGTGTTTAATGCCGGTCGGATCGAGCAAGTCGATGCGCCCGAAATTTTGTACAAAAATCCGTCTACGAGCGCTGTGGCCCGGTTTTTAGGATTTCAGAATTTGATACCGGGAACCGTCATCCGGAAAGGGCGGATCGACACCGAAATCGGATCGATGCGGATCGATACGGGTTCAATGCCCGTCAATCAGGAACTGACCGTCCTGATTCGGCCGGAGGGAGCCCATATGCCCGAGAAAAGGGGCGGAGTATCCGAATTTGTGCCCGCAGTCAGCGGCAGGATATCCGATTGTTGTTTTCAGGGAGCCAGCTATCGGATTACCCTGATAACCGAATCCGGTCGAGCCCTGATTTTTTTTCTTCCCAACCATTTTGTTCCACCTCGGGCAGGACAGAAAATTCAGCTTGCCATAGATCCCGGATCGGTAGTATTAATAAACCGGTAGTTTCCCCGGACCCCATAAAAACCATTGCCGGGACTGTCTATTTTATCAACTGAAAAATTCAGTGCGTGCAAGGCCGCCCGCAACGCCATGAAAGGACAAAATCCATGCAGGAAATAATCGAGCTCACCAAAGAATTGATTCGTTTTCAAACCATGCATAAAAACCCGGAAGAAATTTTACGCTGTGCGGGATTTATTGAAAAATATTTTAAGAATTACAACATTACCTGTAAGCAGGTGGAACATGCCGGCGTCCCTTCCATTCTCGTTCTCCCGGCCGGCAAAACGGTTCCGGTACTTCTGATGGCGCATATTGACGTGGTTGACGCCCCCCCTGAACTGTTTGAACCGGTGGAAAAAGATGGAAAATTGTACGGCCGGGGAAGTATTGATGACAAATATGCCGTGGCTCTGTCCATGGTCCTGGTCAAAGATTACATTGAGCGGCTGCGAAAGACAGGGCAGAGGCAGGATGATCTGCCCTTTGGTGTCCTTATTACCGGTGACGAGGAGATCGGCGGAGCCAACGGCGCAAAAAAAGCACTGGGACTGGTCGATACCGAATTCTGCATTGCCCTGGACGGCGGCAGCATTGAAAATATAGTGATAAAAGAAAAGGGTATCTGGCGATTAAAATTGATTGCCAGGGGAAAGACAGCCCATGGTGCCAGGCCGTGGCTCGGTGAAAATGCCATTGAAAAACTGATGGATGATTATGCTCTGATAAAACCGTTTTTCGATCCGCCTGCGGATTCCGGAGCAGAGCACTGGCATCGAACGTTGAATTTCAGCATCATACGGGCCGGCAAATCACTCAATCAGGTACCGGATTATGCTGAGGCTCTGTTTGATATCCGCTACACCGAAACGGATAATCTTGATCAGCTGCTTGAGCAGATGCGGTCGGCAATCCGGGGAGAACTTCTGGAAGAATCCCGGGAACCCCTTTTCTGGGGCGGAGATTCCCCCTATCTGGATCTTTTGCTGAAAATCGCGGACAAAACCGGTACCGGGGCGGCCCATGGTGCCAGTGATGCCCGGTTTTTGTCCGACTACGGCATTAAAGGCATTGTCTGGGGGGCTGACGGTGACATGAGCCAGCATGCGCTGGATGAGCATGTCAACATTGACAGCATCCTGGAATTGTACACCATTTTGGATGAATTTATGAAAAATATTCCCTGACGGTATTGCCTCGTCCATAATTACTCCGCATTAGGTTGTCCGGGTCGATGATTACTTTTCCTTGACCCCTTATCACTTCTTTGGTAGCTATATTTAGTTATTTCTATAAACTTTTATTAAGGAGGATATAAGATGAAAAAAGCAATTGTAATTTGTCTGGTACTTTTCATGGTTCTGTCTCTTGGCGGTATTGCATCTGCCAAAACCATGAAACTGGCAATGGATGCCGACCCGGTTTCCCTGGATCCCCATGTTCAGCTTTCCGGTGGTATGCTGCAATATTCGCACATGGTCTTTGATCCGCTGGTCCGCTGGAACAAGTCCGGGGGATTTGATGCGCGCCTGGCCGAAAAATGGGAACGGATCGATGAGTTGACCATGCGGTTTTATCTGCGCAAGGGCGTCAAGTTTCACAGTGGCAATGCCTTTACCGCAAAAGACGTGGTATGGACCGTGGAGCGGTTGAAGAACAGCCAGGATTACAAGGGGCTTTTCGAACCGTTTGCGGGAGTGAGGATTGTTGACGATTACACGGTGGATATCGTCACCAAAAAACCCTATGCCCTGTTGTTGAACATGGCGACCTATATTTTTCCCATGGACATGCTTTTCTATATGGGCCTGGATGAAAATAATCGACCCAAGGAAGCCATTGTTAAAATTGGTCCGTCCTTTGCTTTGACCCATGAATCCGGTACCGGGCCCTTGACCGTTATTGAACGGGAGCAAGGCGTAAAGACGGTTTTTCAGAGAGTCGCCGACTATTGGGATTCAGCCTGCCCCGGCAATGCCGATACCATTGTCCTGACCCCTATCAAAAGCGATGCCACCCGCGTGGCGGCCCTGCTTTCCGGTGACGTGGATTTTATCATGCCGGTCCCCCCCCAGGACTATAAACGCCTGGAAAAAGATACCAATACCAAACTCGTGACCATGTCCGGCAGCCGGATTATCACCTTGCAGCTCAACCAGAAGCGTCTGGCACCGTTCCGGGTTGCAAAAGTCCGTCAGGCCATGGCGTATGCTATCAACAATGAGGGTATTGTCAAAAAGATCATGAAGGGCACGGCATCAGTGGCCGGCCAGCAGGCCCCCAAGGGCTTTGTCGGTTACAAGGAAAATTTGGTGCCCCGCTATGATCTGAAAAAAGCCAAGGCCCTTATGGCGGAAACCGGTTTTGCCGATGGCTTTGAATGCACCATGATCTCGCCCAACAACCGGTATGTAAACGATGAAAAGATTGCCGAAGCCGTGGTGGGCATGCTGGCCAAGATCAATATCAAGGTTAGCCTCAAGGCCATGCCCAAGGCCCAGTACTGGGATGAGTTCGATGCTCAGGTGGCTGATATTCAGCTCATCGGCTGGCATCCGGACACCGAAGACTCGGCCAATTATACTGAGTTTCTGCTCATGTGCCCCAACAAAGAAACCGGTTACGGCCAGTACAACAGTGGCAACTACTGCAATGCCGAGGTAGACGATCTGGTCATCAAAAGCCAGAGTGAAACCGACCTGGCAAAACGGTCCCAGATGCTTCAGAAGGTCGAGCAGATTCTCTATGATGAAGCGGCTTTTATTCCGTTTCATTGGCAGAATCTTTCCTGGGCCGGCAAAAAAGCCCTGCGTATTGAGCCCATTGTCAATGTGCAAAATTTCCCCTATTTTGGGGATCTTGTTATTGAATAGAAGGATCAACGGCGTGCAGATATTTTCAGGCAAAGTATACTTTGCGCATGCCGAGGTTGGTTGATAACGGGGCAGGACCTCAGATAACAGATGGGTTCTGCCCCTAAATCGTTAAGGCCGTGACACCTGCCGGGTGTTAGTGGAAAAATTGGGTTGTAACCATGTTTGCATTTATTATCAGACGGATCACCCAAGCTGTTTTTGTTATGTTGGTAATAGGGTTCATCGGATTTTCCATCAAACAGCAGATCGGGGACCCGGTGCGCGATATTGTCGGTGTCTCGGTATCCGTAGCGGAAAGAGAGGTCATCAGGGAAGATCTGGGCCTTAATGATCCGTTTCTGGTGCAATACGGACGGTTTTTGGTAAATGCCATTCATGGGGACCTGGGCCATTCGTTTTTTTTCAAAAAACCGTGTCTGGACGTGATACTAGCCAAGGCGCCGGCAACCATTGAGCTGGTGCTGGTCAGCAGTCTGATCATCATTCTCCTGTCCATTCCCATAGGCATGTATGCGGCCATCTACCCCAAAAACTGGTTTTCCCGAATTACCATGGGCGTTAGTATCGTCGGTGTGTCCATACCGGTTTTTTTAACCGCAATTCTGCTGATATATGCCTTCGCCATTGGGCTCAACTGTTTGCCGTCCTATGGTCGGGGTGACACGGTGAACCTTTGGGGGTGGCACAGTGGTTTTTTTACGATAGATGGACTGAAGCATTTGGTTCTGCCCAGTATTGCATTGTCTTCCATCATGCTGCCCCTGTTTATTCGCCTGATTCGAAGCGAAATGATGGAGGTGCTGGAAACCGAATACGTCAAATTCGCCTGGGCCAAGGGGTTGCATAAAAAACGCATCTGGTTTCTGCATGCATTCAAGAACACCCTGTTGCCGGTGATTACGGTGGGCGGGGTTCAGTTGGGTATCCTCATTGCTTATACGATTTTAACCGAAACGGTATTTCAGTGGCAGGGGATGGGATTCATGTTCCTTGAGGCGGTGGAACGCTCGGATACCTCGCTGCTGGTGGCATACATCATTTTTGTGGGAGCACTTTTTGTGGTGGTCAATACGGTTGTGGATATTATTTACGGGCTGGTCAACCCCACGGTCAGAATAGCGGGCAGAGCATGAAAAATTATTGGCAGCGATTCAAAAAATCCTATTTTTTCTACAGCTTCAAGCGGGACCCGGTGGCCATTGCCAGTTTTATCGTTTTGATGGTGTTGATTGCCACGGCGCTTCTGGCGCCTTTGATTGCGCCGTTTGACCCCTATGACTCGGCGAGCATCGATATAATGGACGCTGAGATACCGCCATCGTGGATGGATGAAGGCAGTGCAAAATTTATTCTCGGCACGGATATTCAGGGCAGAGATCTCCTCAGTACCATTATTCACGGCATGCGGCTGTCGGTGCTCATCGGCTGCGGCGCCGTCATGCTCCAAGCGTTTTTAGGCATCAGTATCGGCCTGATTTCCGGATATGCCGGGGGTAAGACAGACGCTATTCTCATGCGGATTGCCGATGTTCAGCTGTCCTTTTCCACCCTCATGGTGGCCATTATTATCAGCGCTATTTTTCAGGTGGCCTTTGGCGTCAGCCAGTATGAACAGATGGCCGTTCCCCTTCTGGTGATTATCATCGGTGTGGCCGAATGGCCCCAGTATGCCCGGACGGTGAGGGCGTCTGTTCTCGGGGAAAAAAACAAGGAATATGTGGAGGCGGCCCGGGTGACCGGATACAGCTCCAAGCGGATCATGGTGGCCCATATCCTGCCCAACAGCTTGTCACCGGTGCTGGTTATCTCCACCATTCAGGTGGCCAATGCGGTCATGAGCGAAGCGGCCCTGTCTTTCATGGGACTGGGTATGCCGGTGACCAAGCCCTCTTTGGGGTCATTGATCAATTCCGGGTTTGAATACATCTTTTCCGGGTCGTGGTGGATCACCCTTTTCCCCGGTATTGTACTGGTGATCTTTGTGCTGGTCATCAATCTCCTGGGGGACTGGCTCCGGGATGTCATGAACCCGAAACTCTACAAGGGATAACAGGCCCGGCGGACAAGGTAAACAAACATATGAGGCATTTACTCGAAGTTACGGATTTGGAGGTTACATTCGCACTGCGGTTCGGCGATCTGACCGCCATTAACGGCATCCGTTTTACCCTCGACAAGGGAGAAACCCTGGGGCTGGTGGGGGAAAGCGGGGCCGGCAAGTCGGTCACCGGATTTGCCATCATCAACCTCATCAGCAAACCGGGCTATATCTCCGGGGGCAGCATCACCTTCGAGGGACGGGACCTGGCCCGGTTGCCCGATGAACAGATGCGGGATATTCGCGGCAACCGGATCAGCATGATCTTTCAGGACCCGATGATGACCTTGAATCCGGTGCTGAGCATCGGTACCCAGATGGTGGAGACACTCCAGGCCCACCGACAGATTTCCCAGACAGCGGCCGAGGCGATTGCCCTGGAAAAGCTTCGCAAGGTGCAGATTCCTTCACCGGAAAAACGTCTGGGGCAGTATCCCCATGAATTTTCCGGGGGCATGCGGCAACGCATTGTCATCGCCATCGCCCTCTTGACCGATCCGGCCCTGATCATTGCCGATGAACCCACAACGGCTCTGGATGTGACCATTCAGGCGGAAATAATGGACCTGCTTCTGGATCTGTGTGCCTCGGAAGATATGGGGCTGATTCTGATTACCCATGACCTGGCCGTTGTCTCCCAGGTCACGGAAAATATCGCTGTCATGTATGCCGGGAAAATCGTCGAATCCGGACCCACCGCACAGATTGTGAAGGATCCGCGACATCCCTATACCCAGGGGCTCATCAAAGCGCTTCCCGGGAGCCTTCAGCCAGGGGCGCGATTGAACCAGATCCCCGGTATGATGCCCACGTTGACGGATATCCCCCCCGGATGTGCCTTTCATCCCCGTTGTCAGTTTCGAGCCAGCCTGTGCGAACAGGTTTCCCCGGTACTTTTCGACCTGCCCGGTACCCGGCAGACGGCCGCATGCCATATGGTTGCGGCAAAAACGGAAACCAAAGGATGGTACCCTTCCGTTTCAGAGACCCAACCGGTGGAAGGAATGCATCATGGCGCATGACAATGCATTGCTGGAATTAAAAAATCTGGTCAAGCATTTCGATATTTCCGGCGGACTGCTGGAGCAGCTGGCGTTTCAAAAAGGGCGTATCCGTCGCCGAAAAACCACGGTCAAGGCGGTTAACGATGTCAGCTTTACCATCTTGCCCGGTGAAACACTGAGTGTCGTGGGGGAAAGCGGCTGCGGCAAGTCCACCCTGGCCAGGACGACCCTGGGGCTTTACCCCCCCAACAGCGGGGAAATCTATTATCGCGACAAACGCATCGATCATCTCACCGCTCATCAGATGCTCCCGTTCAGGGCCAAGATGCAGATGATATTTCAAGACCCCTATGCATCCCTGAACCCTCGAAAAACGGTTCGCCAGACTCTGGAGGGCCCCATCCGGTTCCATAACCCGTCCATTCACAACGGTGAGGTAAAGGATCGGGTGGCACAGGTCATGGAACAGGTGGGGGTGGATCCCCAATGGGCCGGCCGGTATCCCCATGAATTTTCCGGGGGCCAGCGTCAGCGCATCTCCATCGCCAGAGCCCTCATGGTGGATCCGGAGTTCATCGTCGCAGATGAACCGGTATCGGCCCTGGATGTGTCCATCCAGGCCCAGATTCTCAACTTGCTCATGGATGCCCAGGAAAAGCGGGGATTGACCTATATGTTCATCACGCATGACCTCTCGGTGGTGGAACATATCAGCACCCGGGTGGCGGTGATGTACCTGGGCACCCTGTGCGAGATTGCAACGGCTGCCGAATTGTTCAAAACACCACGACACCCGTATACCCAGGCCCTGCTGAGTGCCATTCCAAGGCTCAGCCAGAGAAAATCCCGTCACATCAAACTCACGGGCGAAGTGCCCACTCCTATCCATCTGCCGCCAGGCTGCGTGTTTCACGGGCGCTGCATTCATGCCGATGAGCGTTGTCGAAAAGAGGTGCCGGTGCTGAACAGGCTCAATAGCGGCACTTTTTTGGCCTGCCATGCGGTGGAAGAAGGAAGGCTGTAGAAAATCGGCACTTATTATCCTCCTCGGACTGAATCAACCCGTTTTAATATCAGGTTGTTTTTGACAAATATTTTTTTTCCTGATAATAGTCTATTGTTCCAAAGAGGTGACGTATAGGAAGTAAAATCCATTATTACCAAAGGGAGGAGGAACGTATGTTGAAAAAAATTATTTTGTTGTTGACGGTTGTTGTATTCCTTTGCACAGGACTAGCTATGGCGGCACCCAAGCAGGGAGGCACCCTGGTTTTTGGGCGCGGCGGCGACAGTGTCGGGCTGGATCCGGCCTATGAAACAGACGGCAATTCGTTCATGGTCTGCGATAATGTTTTTGAAGCCCTGGTAGCCTATGCCGACGAGTCCACCAGCCTGGAACCCGGACTGGCAGAGTCCTGGGACATCTCTGCAGACGGCAAAACCTATACATTCCATCTGCGCAAGGGCGTCAAATTTCATGACGGCACGCCATTTAATGCCAATGCGGTGGTTTTTTCCATCGGTCGCATGATGAAAGAACCCAACCTTAAATTTATCGGCGAGGGCTTTGATGTTCCGCCCCAGGAAAGACCGCCCGAGTATTGGGTCTCCATGGAAATGGATGATACCATAGGTGCCATCGAGGCAGTAGACGAATATACCGTGGTTGTACAGCTCCAGCGCGTTGAAGCGCCCTTTCTGGCTAACATGGGCATGGATTTTGCCGATATTATCAGCCCCGCCGCCTTTCTGAAAGATCCCAAGGGATTTCTAAGAAATCCAGTGGGTACCGGTCCGTTCAAGTTTGTCCAATGGGTCAGCGATGACAAGATTGTGCTGGTAAAAAATGAGGACTACTGGGACAAAACCGGTGGCCCCTACCTGGATAAACTGATTTTTCGCTGCATTCCGGAAAATTCAGTCCGCTTTCTTGAGCTGAAAATGGGCAATATTCATGTTTGCCAGTTCCCCAATCCGGCCGATATTCAGCTGGCCAAACAGGATAAAAATATAAAATTGATCTCCCAGCCGGGCATGAACATCGGCTACCTGTCCTTTAACCACACCAAGGAACCCTGGAAAAGCAACGTCAATCTGCGTAAGGCTGTAGCTCACGCCCTTAACCGCAAAGCCATCGTGGACAATATTTACCAGGGAATGGGACAGGTTGCCAAAAACCCCATTCCACCGACCATGTGGGGCTACAACAATGATGTTCCGGGCTTTAAATATGATCCTGAACTGGCTAAATCGTTACTGGCAAAAGCCGGTTACCCCGGCGGTGAGGGCCTTGGCGAGATTACCTTGTGGTCCATGCCGGTTCCCCGGCCATACAACCCCGAGGGGTTGAAAATAGGTGTAGCCATGATTTCCGACCTGGCCAAGGTCGGCATAAAAGCCAGAATCGTTAGCTATGACTGGGGTACCTATCTGAAGAAGCAGCGTGAACAGCCTGCTGATATGGATCTGTTCCAGCTGGGGTGGACCGGTGACAACGGTGATCCGGACAACTTCCTGGCGGTTTTGTTTGACGGTATGGCATCTTCTTCCATCCGGACCCAGTGGAAAAACGAACAGTATCATAAGTACATGATACAGGGTAAACAGACTGTGGATCAGGAAAAGCGGGTCGAGATTTACAAGAAGGCCTTACAACTGATCTATGATGAGTGTCCGGTGATTTCCATTGCCCATTCAACGGTTATCTGGCCGACCCTGAACAAGGTGCAGAACTTCAAGCTGCATCCCACCGGAAGTGTTCGGATGAAAAATGTCTGGATAAAGTAATACCTTCCGATTGATAAGATCCATATCCGGCATGGGGTGATGTCACCCTTTGCCGGATATTCCCGGTTTTCCGGTAAAACCCTTGTCAAACATATTGATTCCCGCGATTCGATACTTGCACGCAGGCTAATTTATAAAGAGGAAACAGCTTGTTATGCTGGCGTATATTATCAGGCGTATATTTATTTTAGTGCCTACTCTCTTCGGGGTGTCGCTCATTGTTTTTACGATGCTTCACCTGACTCCCGGAGATCCTGCAGAACTGCTGCTGGGCGAGCGGGTTACGGAAAAGTCCCTGCATGCGCTCAGGGAGCATCTGGGGCTCAATGAGCCTCTTTATGTTCAGTACGGCATGTTTTTGAAGCGGCTGATGAAGGGTGATCTGGGGGAGACTATCCGCACACGCCAGAAGGTCTGGACCGAGATCAAGCAGCGGTTCCCGGCCACCCTTGAACTTTCTTTTGTAGCCCTTATGATAAGCTGCGTCATGGGGATTGTTCTGGGCATCATCTCGGCCACCAAACAGTATACCATTTTTGACTATCTGAGCATGCTCGGAGCCTTGATCGGGGTGAGCATGCCAATTTTCTGGCTCGGCCTCGTATTCATGCTGATTTTTTCCCTGAACCTCGGCTGGCTGCCAATTTCCGGACGGCTCAGCATTGACGTGGATCTGAACGTCATTACCAATTTTTATATCCTTGATGCGGCCTTGACCCGCAACTGGATTGCCTTCAAAGACGCCATCTGGCATATCATCATGCCGGCCGTTACCCTGAGTACAATTCCCACTGCCATTGTGGCCCGTATGACGCGGTCGGCCATGCTGGAGGTGCTGCAGCAGGATTATATCAAAACGGCCAAGGCCAAGGGGCTTTCACAATTCAAAGTGGTATACAAGCATGCCCTGCGCAACGCCATGATTCCGATCATCACAACCATCGGTCTGCAATTTGGCGTTTTGCTCTGCGGTGCGATTTTAACGGAAACCATTTTTGCCTGGCCCGGTATGGGGAAATGGATGTACGACGCGGTCATGCAGAGGGACTATATGGTTATTCAGGGCGGCACCCTGTTTATTTCCACCCTTTTTATTCTGATCAACCTGGCAGTTGATCTCCTTTATGCCGTCATCAACCCCAGGATCAGTGTGCAGTAGGCTAGGATAGTGAACAGTGAAAATTGAATAGTGAATAATTAAGGTATTCTATCGATTGTATTTATAAAAAGACAGAGCGGAGCGATGCCATAAATTTTCATTTTTCAATATTCAATTAATAGGGCGATACTAAAAATATTCAATTTAATCAGGGTACACGAAGTAAATTTATATGAACAAGGAAAAATCAATAAAAAACCCTGAAGACCGGCATCCCATGCTGGACCAGATGAGCCAGTTGTGGCGCAACAAAACCGCTGTTGTCGGTCTTGTGATCGTGATTACATTCTTTTCGGCTGCGATTTTGGCACCATTCCTGAGCCCTCATGATCCTGTGGAAGCATCCCTTTACGATCAGCTTAAACCCCCGGTATGGGCCGAGGGCGGGGCATCCAAAAACATTCTCGGTACGGATGATCTGGGGCGCGATATTTTGTCCCGGATCATCTACGGCGCTCGGGTGTCCCTGCTGGTGGCTGTGTTTTCAGTGGGTATTGCCTTTTTCTGCGGTACTCTGATCGGTGCGGTTTCGGGTTATTACAAGGGTACGTTGGACAATGTCATTATGCGGCTTATGGACATTCTTCTCTCATTTCCCTATATCCTGCTGGCCATTGTGGTAGTGGCCTATCTGGGGCCGAGCCTGCGCAATGCCATGATTGCCATCGGGATTACCTATGTGCCGCGTTTTGCCCGGATTGTGCGCGGCAGCGTTCTGGAGGAAGGTGAAAAAGATTACGTCCTGGCTGCAAAATCGATTGGCGCCAAGGACTGGAGAATTATTTTCGTCGATATTTTGCCCAACTGCCTGGGACCGTTGATTGTCCAGACTACTCTGAGCTTTGCTTCCGCTATTCTGGACGCAGCCGCCCTTAGCTTTCTAGGCCTGGGGGCCCAGCCGCCCACCCCGGAATGGGGCGCTATGATCGCCAGCAGCCGCTCCCTTATTCTAAGAGCTTCGTGGGTAATGACCTTTCCGGGCATCGCCATCCTGCTGGCGGTTTTAGGTTTTAATCTTTTAGGAGACGGATTACGGGATGCTTTGGATCCACGGTTGAGAGATTAAAGCTGCAGGGGTATGAGGATAGGGTATGACCATCGATAATCTACTTGAAATCAAAAATCTTAAAACCTATTTCGATGTCCGGGGGCACGTGGCACGTGCGGTGGATGACATCAGTTTTTCCATTGAGCCCGGTAAAACTCTGGGGCTGGTGGGAGAGTCCGGTTGCGGCAAGAGTGTTACGGCTCATTCCATTATCCGGCTGATTCCGATACCTCCGGGCCGAATTGTCGATGGCCGGATCATTTTTGAGAATGAAGATCTGTTGAAATTTTCCAAGGCCCGCATGCGTAAAATCCGGGGCAACTGGATTTCCATGATTTTCCAGGAACCCATGACTTCCCTTAATCCGGTTTTTCCGGTGGGAGATCAGGTGGGCGAAGTTATCCGGCTGCACCAGCGACTGTCGGCTGCCGAGACGCGTAACCGGGTTATCGATATGTTTCGCCTGGTGGGGATTCCGGATCCTGAAACCCGTCTGACCGATTACCCCCACCAGATGAGCGGCGGCATGCGCCAGCGGGTGATGATTGCCATGGCCCTGGCCTGCAGCCCGAAACTGATGATCGCCGATGAACCAACAACTGCGCTGGATGTGACCATCCAGGCCCAGATTCTCGATTTGATGAATAATCTCAAGGCGGAAACAGGGGCGGCTATCCTTTTCATTACTCATGATCTGGGGGTTATTGCTGAGATGGCTCAGAACGTGGCTGTCATGTATGCCGGCAAGATGATGGAATTTGCCGACGTGCGAACCCTGTTCGCTGATCCCCATCACCCCTATACCGTCGGGTTGATGGAATCGATACCGGCGATCGGACGCGAAACCCGGGACGGGCGGTTAAAAACGATTTCCGGTGTTGTGCCTTCGCTCTTTAATCTGCCGCAGGGTTGTCTTTTCAGTGACCGTTGTCCGGATGCTTTTAGCGATTGCCACAGGATAAGGCCTGAAATGGTTGACGTGAATAAAAATCATAAGGTGCGGTGTTTAAAATATGCCTGAGGCTGAAAAAACGCAAGAGATGCTGGTCCGGATAGATAATCTGGTGAAATATTACCCCATCCTGGGCGGCGTAATGATGAAGGAGATCGCCTCGGTCAAGGCTGTGGACGGCGTCAGCCTGGGCATCAAGCGCGGAGAAACCCTGGGGCTGGTGGGCGAATCGGGCTGCGGTAAGACCACTTTGGGAAGAAATCTGCTGCGGCTGGAGGAGCCGACTTCCGGAACGGTTTATTTTGAAGGCGAAAATATCCTTTCTTACAATAAACAACAGATGCGCGCTTTGCGCAGGAAGATGCAGATTATTTTTCAAGATCCCTTTTCTTCCCTGAATCCCCGTAAAAATATATCTCATATCATCGGCGAGCCGCTTCTGGTCCACGGCATGAAAAACCGCAAACAGCGGGAAAAGCGTGTTCTGGATCTGATGGAGGTGGTGGGTTTGAGAAAGGAGCATATGCGCCGCTATCCGCACCAGTTTTCAGGCGGACAGCGCCAGCGGATCGGTGTCGCGCGGGCACTGGCCCTCAACCCTGAGTTGATCGTATGCGATGAGGCCGTATCCGCGCTGGATGTTTCCATCCAGGCCCAGGTGATTAACCTGCTGAAGGATCTGCAGGAAGAGTTCGGGCTGACCTATCTTTTTATCTCCCACGATTTGAGCGTTGTTGAGCATGTCAGCGACAGGGTGGCCGTCATGTACCTGGGTAAAATCGTGGAACTGGCCGATAGAAAAGAGCTCTATAAAAATCCACTGCATCCCTATACCCAGGCTTTGCTTTCGGCATCGCCCATACCGGATCCTGAAAAAAAACGCAAAAGAATTCTCCTAAAGGGTGATGTACCCAGCCCGATAGACCCCCCCCCGGGTTGCCGTTTCCATACGCGCTGTCCGTTTGTCAGGGATATCTGCCGCAAGAAGGTACCTGAACTTCGAGAAATCAGTACCGGTCATTTTGCAGACTGTCTCTGGGCCGGCAGCGTAGGAATATCTTAAGTATCCTGTGCATCGGCGATGGCAACTTCCTCAAAGGTTTTGATATCGCAAAGAATCCGGGTAGCCGCGTCTATCAGTTCCATGGCCAGGGCCGCCCCGGTGCCTTCACCGAGCCGAAACCCCAGGTCGAGCAGGGGGATAAGGTTCAGGTGATCCAGCATGTAGCGGTGCCCTACTTCCACGGAATTATGGCTGGCAAACAGGTAATCACGGGCCTTTGGTGCCAGTTTGCAGGCCAGCAGTGCCCCGGCCGTGGAAATGAACCCGTCACAGACTACCGGGATGCCGTGACTTGCCGCACCGATCACCAACCCGGCCAGCCCGCCGATCTCAAAACCGCCCACCTTTGATAGCACATCCACGGGATCGGACGGGTCCGGGCGGTTGACGGCCAGTCCTTTTTCGATGGCGGCAATTTTCAGTTTTAATCCATCATCGTCCAGACCGGTTCCTCTGCCGGCCAGGTCGGCCACCGGCAATTTCGAATACACGGCAATAATGGCCGTGGACGGGCTGGTATTGCCGATGCCCATATCCCCGGTACCCAGCAGATGAATTGGGCCCTTTGCCGTCAGTTCGTCGACGATTTCGATGCCGGCCTCGATGCTTCTAACGGCCTCGTCCCGGGTCATGGCCGGGCCCCGGGCAAAGTTATCGGTGCCTTTCCGGACCTTTTTATGGAAGATGGGCAGCTCGGACTCAAAGTCAACGGCCACGCCCAGGTCGGCCACCTCGACCCTGGCACCCGCATGCCGGGCCAGGACATTGATGGATGCCCCGCCGTTAACAAAATTGTAGACCATCTGGGGGGTTACATCCGATGGAAAGAGGCTGACCCCTTCGGCACAGATCCCATGGTCCCCGGCACAGGTGACGATGACCTTGTTCTGCAGCCGTACGTCAAGGGTGCCGAAAATGCCGGCCAGTCTGGCGCCCACATCCTCCAAAAGTCCCAGGCACCCTGCCGGCCGGGCCTGTTCACGAAGGCGATTTTCGGCGGCAGCCACCATTTTTTTGTCAGGTTCGGTGATATTCCGGATGGCTTTTTCCAATGTTTTCATGGTTATTTTTCTCCTTGCAGTGCATGTTACAGGTTTTTATTTTTGATCCTATTGTAAAAAGTCGAATTTAGACGGTCTCGTAAAAAGTTCAAATTCAAGGCGTGTAAATTTTGTAATCATGAGGCGTACATATCGTACGTTGAATGATTGCGAAATGCAGCGCAACGCAGACACGCAGTGAAGCGTAGCGCTAACTTGGACTTTTTACGAGACCGTCATTTTTGGCCAAAAAAAAACCGTGTTGCAGAATACAAATCTGCAACACGGAATATTGTGGACAAATTTCCGGTGATTTGTTCTGGCAGGTCTTCTGACTTGCAGATCGTCCCTGTGCCGCGCCTTCCCGCCTTTTACAGCAGTGGCCTTTCGCAACACCGGTCCCTGCTTACAGCGCCGGTCCAACGTTACGGATTTTCACCGTATTCCCTTTCCGCCGCCCATGCCTGATCGGCGGCACCAGAACAAAGATATTCACTCAATACATCATTATGATTAAAAATCAAATCATTTTCGGCTTATTTTGGCCGCAGAGTCATAGAGGGCACAGAGAACCACATTTTTTATGCAAAAGCCTCTGTGTACTCTGTGAATCCGTGGCTATTTTTTTATTGATTTTTTTCAGTTTTGGCCAAATCCTGAATGAGCCGTGTTCCCTCGGGCTTTGCCCCGGCATTGGATTCCGGGACAGCAGCGGGCTCTTTTCGGCCAAATAGCCTTACAATACCCCGGAACACCGTTTTGATGCCGCGCCAGAGTTTGGGGAGAAGCCAGATCAGGAGCAGGATAAAGCAAATCAGCAGCAGAATAAACAGTATCGGATGCTGGATGGCGGTCCACAATCCAAGCACCACCACGATATCCTCACCAATGGATACCGCCCAGTTTGAAAAAGGTTCAGGTGAGGTGTTGACAAGGACCCGGGTGCCGGATTTGGTGGCGTGAGTGCCTGCAGCAATGCCGCCGCCTGCGATGCCTGCGGCCAGAGCCAGGGCCGGATTGACGTCGCCGACAGCTCCGGCGGCCAGCAGTGCACCGGCCGGAATTCGGATAAAGGTATGCAAAGCATCCCAGCTCGTGTCCACCGCCGGCACTTTGTCGGCAAAGAATTCCACTATATACATAATGCCGGCAGCACCAAGAACTATTGGATTGGTGAGTATCTGCAGGTCGGGCGGCAGGGCCATGTTGCCGCTTGCGCCCAGCAGGCCGAGCACCAGGATGGCGGCATAAAGGTTGATTCCGCTGGCCCATGCAACCCCCATGCTCAGGGCGATGATCTGGGCAATCTGGTCAAGTTGTTCCATAATTGGCTCCTTATATGTCCTTTAAAAGCCGATTGTCCGGCGATGCATCGATCAGGGCGTTGAATTGGTTCAGGGTTTCGGAAATCGCTTTAAGTTCAACGCCATGATGGGGCGGCAGGGCATCGTTGCCCCGATTCTCCAGTGCACTGAGAATACGATTGATACTGAGCCTTTGTATATCCATTGCCGGCTGAAAAGCAGGCGTATTTCCGGTTGTGGAAAGAATGCGGCTTTCTGTAAGCTCATCCAGCAGTTGTCGCACCTGGTGGATGGGGATCTGAAGTGTTCGGGAAATCCGGCCGGCGGTCAAAGGCGGCTTTCCCCGGGCAAACTGTTTTATGATCAGATGCGCGGTCTGCAGGGCCAGCAGTTTTTTCAGCCTGGGACTGATATCCGGAAAATCAGGTTCGAATTCATAGTGGTCCACTTTCTGGTGGGCGCAGGATATTTCTGCACCTCCAAGGACGATCAGCCAGCTCATCTGGAGCCATATCAAAAAAAGGGGCAGGGCCGCAAAGCTGCCGTAGATGGCGTTGAACCGGGTCACCCGCACCTGAAAATAGATGTAGCCTAGCTGCAGGATCTGAAAGACGGTGCCTGCCGCAACACCGGCGATGAGCCCTGATTTTAAGCGTACCCGGGTATTGGGCATCAGGAGGTAAACAAATGTAAGCAGTATCCAGATCAGGCAGTAGGGCGCCAGTCGGAGCACAAAGAATATCAGATGGTTGAACATGCCCGGCAGGGCAACGCTTGTTGTTATCACTGTGATTTGGGTGGTGATATAGACGGTGGCGCTGCTGGAAATAATAACAAGAATAGGACAGATCAGCATAATGGAGAGATAATCACTGATTTTTCGAAGAAAGGTTCGTGATGCTTCTACCTTCCAGATATGATTAAAGGCACTTTCAATATTACCCAAAACCTTGATGACGGTCCATAAAAGAAAAACAACACCAATACCGGCAATAATCCCGCCCCGGGTATTCTCGAGCATGGAACGGGCAAAGTCAATGACCCGTACGGCCACTTCCTGCTGGCCGGACAATTCTTTTAGAATTAGTGCCTGGAGCCGTTTTTCAAAGCCGAATCCTTTGGCGATCCCAAAGGCCATGGCCGCCACCGGCACAATGGACAGCAGCGTATACAGTGTCAGGGCCGAAGCCCTCAAGCTGCAGTTGTCCCGGACAAAACCGCGCAGGGACAGGGTAATGACGCGGGCCATACGGATAAAAAGTGCCTTGATGCGCGGCAGTTCATCGATTTTCATGTGCCATATGCCGATCTGAAAAAAATCGATGATGTCGAATATCAGGGGCCTTTTTTTTCCCATTGATTTGCGCACGGAATTTTTCATATAAGGCATCCTGGGAATAGTTGAAATATTTGTAACCGTTCACGGTTTGCAGTATTAGGAAAGCTCAATGAATTTCGGTTCCAGTGAGCCATTCCGTATGCGAAGCAGCGCAACGCACGGCGGCGTGTTAAAACGCGGCATCACTGCGCTTCCCGGACTCAGAAAAAGCACGCCGTTTTTAGTTTCAAGCGCCGGCTTATGAGTATGCCCGCTGATTACGGCACTGAATCCGGCGGCATCCGGTTCCAGGTCAAGTGCGTAGGAGTCGTGGAGTACATACAGTATGGTTTGGCCGACCTCCACAACCTCGGTCATGGGAAGCTTATCAGCCCATGCTCCGCGATCCATGTTGCCTCGCACCGCCGTCACTGGGGCGATTTTTTCCAGGGCTTCGAGAATGGCCGGCTTATCGATGTCACCGGCGTGTATGATCAGGTCAACGCCCTTAAAGGCTGTAACCACACCATCGGGAAGCTGACCGTGTGTGTCCGAAACAACGCCTATCAGATGTGAGTCGGAAGCTGCTGGTTTTCCAGCCATCTTTGTAAATTTCCTGCCTGTTTTTTGTACCGGACGGCTCTGGCTGTTTGTCCGCAAAGCCGTCGCATGAGATTTGAGTTGCAATTTTTTAAATTCTTGCATAAAATTTTAAGAAAAACAATTTATTAATCATCGCTTGGGAATATGGAGGTGAAAATTGATCAACAAGGCAATACTTGTGGGTAACCTGGGAAGGGATCCGGAGATTCGCTACACGGCCAGCGGTATGGCGGTGGCCAATTTCAGCATTGCAACAACGGATAGGTGGAAGGACAAAAGCAGTGGCGAAATGAAGGAACGAACCGAATGGCATAAAATCGTAGCATGGGGCAAGTTGGGTGAGATTTGCGGAGAATACCTGTCCAAGGGGCGGCAGGTTTATATCGAGGGCCGTATCCAGACACGTGAGTGGCAGGATAAGGACGGCAACAAGCGCTACACCACCGAGATCGTGGCCAATGAAATGAAAATGCTCGGTTCCAAGGATTCCGGCTCTGGACAAAGCGCGGCCGGTCCGGCGGCGATACCTGAATACACCGGTCCACCGCTGGCTGAAGACAAGGATGATGAGATTCCTTTTTAAGAATTATCTTGGAATCAATCGTGCCATTTAATATCCATTTTCACTCAGTCGTCACTCTACCCGGTGAAATGCGCAGTATATCGTTGCAGGCTTGTCTTTATTTGTATAGGCCATAATTCAAAGGTCATTTAGAGATGAAAAATGATCGGTTTGAAATATTTTCATCCCTGATATTTTTCACGAGCCCCTCAAATTTGACAAAACCCTTATACTGCGCTGAAGTTATATCTGTGGGGAAAACAAGGAGAGCGTAGAATGGTTAGAAATATCGCGGTTAAAATTCCGGTGGATATTTTCTCGGTGAGACCTGACGCCGCTGATGCGGCAATTCTTGCGGGAATCGAAAACGGTGAGATTTTCTATGAAAGATGATACAAAACGATGGCTGGATTATGCCGACGAAAACCTTGATTCAGCCAGAGTCTTGCCGAAAAGCGATTTTTATAACGCCTGCCTTCAAAATTTTAAACATCAAATAGTTACATAATTCAATAAGCTGCCTATCAGTGCATTTTTTTAAAGCGGCATTTGTAGCTTATTGATATGTTTAGAATCATAATTCATGCCGGATTTTGATGCAATCGCCCTGGATCAACTCATTGATTGTATCGACTGCAACAGTTTTTGTCATATATATTGTCTTTGGGAAAAATTTAAAAACGAGGTCGCATGTCAAAAAAGATAAAAGTTGCCATTATCACATCAAAGCCGTTTTTATTTTTTCTTTACTGGTTCATTCATCTTTACTCCGCGACATTTCGTCTCACCGTTGAAAATGAAAAACAATGGCTGAATCATATCCATAACGGCGGCAGAGTGCTGCTCTGCGCCTGGCATCAGCAGTTTTTTTCTGCAATTCGTTATTTTAAAAAATATGGTAAGTACAAACCCGGTCTCATGATCAGTAAAAGCTCCGATGGACAAATCATTGCCGGAGTTGCCAACCGGACGGGGTGGTATACCGTACGGGGGTCTTCCTCCAGGGGTGGCCATTCTGCGTTGCACGGGATGGTCCTCAGATTAAAGCAAACAGGCCTTGCCGCACATATTGCAGATGGCCCGAGGGGGCCCGTCGGGGTTGTAAAAGCCGGGGCCATCCGTATGGCGTCTGCCGCCGATGCGGTGATTGTACCTGTTTATGCGGATGCGGACAAAGCCTGGTATTTCAATAGTTGGGATACCTTTATGCTTCCTAAGCCATTTGCCAGGGTGACCCTTCGATTCGGCGATATGATTTTTTGTTCGGTTCCCGAAACCAAAGAAGAGTTCGAACGCCGGCGGGCTTTGCTTGAAAAAATTATGCTCCCCTCACTCCATCAAAAAATATCCAAAGCAATACTTTAACCGGTGATAATAAAAAAATGATGACTGCAAACATTCTGATAATTGATGACGAACCGGCCATTTGCAGCGGATGCAGGATGATCCTTGATGAACATGGTTATTCAGTGGATGTGGCAGCTTCCGGGCGCCAGGGGCTTGAAAAATTGGGCAAAACTACCTTTGACCTGGTACTTCTGGATATAAAACTTCCTGAAATAAGCGGCCTTGAAATTCTTACAAGAATAAAACAGGAAATGGCGGACGTCTATGTGATCATGATGACAGGCCATGGCACTGTTGCCAATGCCGTCGAGGCTATGAAAAAGGGCGCCTTTGATTTTATTACCAAGCCCTTTGCAGAGGAGCAACTGGTTCAGGCCATTGTCAAGGCCATGGAGAATAAAACCCTGGCTACAGAGAACCGGAATTTAAAAAAACAGCTTTATGACAAATTTAATTTCAGCAATATTATCGGCAAAACCCCCCTGATGCTGGAGGTTTTTAAAAAAATAGAACGGGTGGCGCCCATGGGCAGCATCGTTCTTTTGGATGGTGAAAGCGGCACGGGAAAGGAGCTGTTTGCCAATGCCATCCATGTGCGCAGCAAAAGGGCCGCAGGCAGGTTTCTGGCAGTGGACTGCAGCACCTTTTCAGCCTCTCTTTTGGAGAGTGAACTTTTCGGTCATGTCAAGGGTGCCTTTACCGGGGCCGACAGCAATGAGCCGGGAATTTTTGAAACCGCTTCTGCGGGCACCCTGTTTCTGGATGAGGTGGCCAACCTGAACCTTGATATTCAGGGAAAACTGCTGCGGGTGCTGGAGACTGGGGAGTATAAGCCCGTAGGGTCGAGCAGGGTAAAAAAAACCGGGGCCAGGGTGATTGCGGCAACCAACCGGGATTTGAAAAAAATGGTGGACAAAAAAGAATTTCGTCCGGATCTTTTTTATCGGTTCAATGTTTTCCCCATATATATTCCACCGTTGCGGGACAGAAAGGATGATATCCCCCAGATTGCTTATCATTTTCTCAAGTTTTTTTGCCGCAAGGCCGGGAAAAAAATATCCGGATTCTCGGATGATGCCCTTAAAACGCTGGTTAATTTTGACTGGCCGGGCAACGTGAGGCAGTTGAAAAATGTGATCGAACGTCTGGTGATCATGTGCGACAGCCACCAGCTCGATCACGAGTTTCTTATGGACAATCTTGAAACCAGGCGGATGGGGCTTTCCGATCCTATCCCCCGGAGCCTTGAGGATCTCAAGTCGGCCAAAAAGCGTTTCCTGGAAGATCATTTCAGCCGGGTCGAAAAAATGTTTTTACAAAATGCGCTTTCAGCAACAGACGGGAATATAACAAGAGCTGCCAAAAAGGTGGGAATGCAGCGATCAAATTTTTCAGCTCTTGTGAAAAAATATGCCCTTCAGCCCTTGAAGCCGTGAGGGGCCATGTAATCCTTTTCAAGCGTATATATTTCCCTTGATTTCCATATATTTTTTTATACGGCTCCCTTTCCCTTGAATGGCGGCAAATAAGCCACTTTTGTCCCGGGCAGGCGTATATTCATTTATACGAAAATTGCAATCCGATCTTTTTTTTCATTTTGCGTCCAAATCGGCCCATTTTTTATATCTATTGCTAATCTCCAAAATATATTCTATAAATACATCATGTTAGGCCCACTTGCGGAAGCCGGCAGCATTGTCTCGGAAACATGCGTATCAAGAATTACGACGAATATCCTCTTAAACCACACATCCCATATCTCAACGTTTCTAAATTTAAATAACAAAATTAATTGTATTCGATGATAATTCCCATTGCCCCTTCTTTTTATTAATCGATAACTATCTATATTTAAATGATAAAATATCGATAACTATTTTTTTATCATGGACTGGCACATGAAATGCATTAACCAAAAACAAATGATAAAATAATCTTAATTTAATATAAAGGAGAAAATTATGGAAACAGCAAGTGCGGTAAGCGAAGTTCAGGGAAGCGTCGCCCCTCACATTCTTATCATGGAGGATGATGTAAATCTGGCAAAGGGGCTGAAGATGATTTTGGATGAAGATGGCTATGATGTGGATCTTCAGCATACAGGACATGGGGCCATGGATGCCATGGACCAGGCCGATTACGACCTTCTCATGGCCGACCTCCGTCTGCCTGATATCGACGGCATGGAGGTGATCCAACAGGTGAAGGATACCCGGCCCGAGACAGAGGTCATTGTCATGACGGGATATGCAACCAGTGAACTGGCCGTCGATGCCATGAAACTGGGAGCCCGTGATTTTTTGGCCAAACCCTTTACTGAAGAGCAGATTAAAACCGCCATTGCTGAAGCCCTGGCTGCTAATGCGGCAGGTACCGAAAAAACGGAAGCCGGTGCCTCGCACGACCTGATGATCGATGTGTCCATTCAGAAGAGGGAAGTATTAAAGGTGCTGAACAGAACCTCCGAGGATGAGGGCTTCTGGGTGGATCTCATGGAAAAAGGAAGCCTGGCCCTGGAAGGGTACACCCTGTCTGACGAGGCAAAGGCGGCTGTTGCCTCTGGAGACCTGAAATGGATCAACGAGAATGTGGGCGAACTGACCCAGAAACAGCTCATGTATGTTTTTAAGCGCCTTGAAAGGGAAGCCTGGTAATAGTAGGGATGAATAGCGGCAATGGCGGTTTGTAATTGAATTGAGATAATGTTTAATAAATAGTTGACAATAATTTGCGTGAAGTTTAAGTAAAGCAATTTATTGCTCAACTATTTTTTTGTCACCATTAATCAATGGGATGCCCTATGACGGAATTGGCACGATACAAAACATTTTATCAGCTTTTTCGGGATATCAGCCGGGTGGTTCATGCCAAAAAGGATCTGGACGATGTCCTTGATCAGGTCGTAGCCAAGCTGGTGCAGGGGATAGATGGAAAAGGGGCGGCGCTGTGCATGGATAAGGATTCCGGGTATTATAAGATCAGGTCCTCCTGCGGTATATCTGAAAAATATCTTAATCTGAAACCGCTGAGCGGAACCGAATTGTTGCGCTGGCCCGAGAGTGACGACCAGATCCATATCATCAGGGATCTTTTCAGGGCCCCCAGGGTACAATACCCCCAGGAGGCATGGGATGAGGGAATCCGCATGATCATAGATGTCCCGATTTTAGTCAAGGGGCATGTCTTTGGATTTACCCGGGTCTATTTTGGGGGGAAAAGGGAACTTTCAGAAGATGAGATCGATTTTCTCTGGGCCGTTGCAGAGCAGAGTGCATGTGCCATTAACCACGCCGAAGAGATAAAAACCCATATCCTTAAGTACAATCGGCTTGCCACTAAAATCGAAAAGATGTCCTCTCTGGGCAGGATGGCGGCAGGCATCGCCCATGAAATCAACAATCCTTTGACGGGCATTTTGCTGTATAGTTCCAACCTGTTCAAAAAGGCTTCAGCTGGACCGCCCAAAGAGGGCCTGGGGATCATCATGGAAGAAACCCAGCGGTGTAAAAAGATAATCCAGGGATTGCTTGATTTTTCCAGGGGCAAAAAGCCTCAGAAAGAAAGGGCGAATCTTAACCGGATCATCGAAAAATCCCTTGCACTAATGGAAAATGAACTGTTTATCCGACGTATTACGGTCGTAAAGGATTTTGACACGGATATTAAGAGTTTTTTTCTGGATGACAATCAGATGGAACAGGTATTGATTAATTTACTTTTCAATGCGGCCCATGCCATCGAAGAAAAGGGCATGATTACCATACGGTCCAGAATGCAGTCCGATAAAAACAGGGTCGTTGTGGAGGTTGAGGATAATGGCTGCGGGATTCCCCAGGATAATTTGAAAAAAGTTTTTGAACCATTTTTTACGACCAAATCCAGTGGAACGGGAACCGGACTGGGGCTGTCGGTCAGTTACGGCATTATCAGAAATCATCAGGGCAGTGTTAAAATTTCCAGTGAGCCTGGTATCGGCACCGTCATTACAC
>CAYQNS010000029.1:0-29980 GCA_964418755.1 uncultured Desulfobacteraceae bacterium | reverse complement strand
GGAATTGTTAAGGCCATATTTTTGAAGGAGTGACTTGGGTATGCGAACTCCTTTGGAATTTCCAATAGGAACCAGCTTAATATCCCTTGTACGTATTTGTTTTTCCATGGATAGTGCTCCTTAAATGCCATTAAAATTATTTGGTAATTATTGTAATTA
Source organism: uncultured Desulfobacteraceae bacterium (assembly GCA_964418755.1). Taxonomy (GTDB): domain Bacteria; phylum Desulfobacterota; class Desulfobacteria; order Desulfobacterales; family 4572-123; genus 4572-123. Next base: position 29,821 of record CAYQNS010000029.1, on the reverse strand, counting down.
CATTTATCTATAAAGTCAAGATTAGAATTTAATCGTTGCTATCATATAGTTATCACAACCAGCTGGATTTTGAATGCTGAGTGAAGGGCATGGGACACGGATGAACGCGGATTTACATGGATAAAAGCAATATTAATTGGCCACGGACCCACACAGAAATACACAGACAATTCGTCTATGTTCACTTCGTGAATAAAAGAGGGTATTCGATCACTGCTCATTTATCCTGATAAATGCGTTATCAATCCGAAACTATTTGCCAAAGCTACGGGGCAGGCGGGATTTACAAGATTTTCATGGTTCGTGGGCCCTGTGACTTTGTCGGCCCTGGTTGGGTGTCACTATGTTTGCAGGATATTTTCAAGATTTCGGCAAGATGTACTCAGCAGTGCGTATCAAATTGCACGAGCGAAGCAAGGCGCAGCCGGTGTGGACGGAGTTACCTTAAGGCAATAGAGGGTAGCGAAGAAGGCGTGACTGGATTTTTGAGCGATATCCACGAAAGCCTGAAGACCAAAACGTACAAACCGGAAGCGGTACGTCGCGTGTATATACCGAAGCCGGATGGTCGGAAACGTCCGCTGGGGATTCCCACGATCCGTGATCGGGTGATACAAACGGCGGTGCTGTTAATTGTAGAACCGATTTTCGAAGCGGATTTTATGGAATGCTCGTATGGGTGCAGAAATTGATGATTATGGAAATAAAGACCATGCGAAAAAAAACAAGGTAGATTCCTGCATTTTTCATATTCCGGAGCCATCAACACCAACGAGTTTATTTGTTCATAAAACGGGGTGTAAAAATAATAGATTGAAAATGGACACCCAAAAGAGGAGTAAAGACATTTAAACGCTGGAACATTAAAACGTTCCAGCGTTTTTTTTACTTCTTGTATAACCCGTTACCGGAAGTTGGATCTACTGTTTATTCAACTGTCATGGTATCGAGATTTTCTTCCAGCGTCTTGGGCCCGATCCCTTTTACCTTTGTGATATCCTCCACCTTTGCAAAGGGGCCATTGGCTTCCCTGTAACTTATAATTCTTTCGGCATATTTAGGCCCTATTCGCTTCAGTTGGGTCAATTGTTCCGCCGTGGCGGTATTGATATTAATCTTATCGCCGTCAGCCGCAGACGCCATGGGAGCCAGTGATATGAAAAATAAAGCGACAATCAGCACTACAAATATTTTTCTTCCTGTTTTCATGTGAATTCCTCCTGCATAGGGTGAAGGTTAAAAAAAATTTGAAATGGGGTTTCCGGTTCTATATTCAAACGTTTTGTCCGACCTATGTTTACCGTGTTATTATTGCTTTTTAGCACAATATTCCGGTAATTGCAATGCCGGATTTGTTCAAGCGTAAAAACGATTCATCGCAGCAGTTGGATGTTGTGTGCTGAATGGATAGTATTGAGAAACTACTTTGCATTGCCGGCAGGCGGCCTATCCTTTACAACATAAATAAGGGTGATTTTGGCTGGTGACCCGGGAGCGACTTTTAAAGAAGCAGGGCTCAGAGCGGGTTTGACCGTCATTTCTCCAGATTTTTTAATATTGTCAAGCTGAATTTTTTCCGTGTAGATCGTCGTTATTTTGTTTAAGACATTTCTGGCACCGATAATTTTGATCTTTGCAGGTGCAATAGCAGCACTTTCAAGAATCAGGCTTTTGGGCAATTTACCGATCCAATCCGCCTGGATCGGTAAATTTTTTTCTATGGAAACATCCAGTGTCACCTTTATTACCGGGGGAGTCACCTTGTTTAACAGTACTCCGGGCGGCAGCGTAATGTTTTCCGGGGTGATGGTGAATGTATTGCTTCCAACAACCGCCTTGCTCAGGTCCAGTCGTACATTGACCTGCTCGGGACGGATGGATTTGATAAGGGTCCCTGAACCGCGGAGGTTCAGGCGGACATCATTTATAGAGGTCTCCAGAATCTGCATCTGGGGGCTGCGGTTCATATATTCGACGGGAATTTCAAGTGTGATCAGGGTTTCAAGGCCGCGTGCAAAACTGAACCATATTCCTGAAACGAAAAAAAAAGCAAGAACAGCGGCCCATCCCAAGCGAAAATTTTCTTTTTTACGGGATAAGAGATGTTTTGTCGACATCCCGACATGATCTTTAAGTATCTGTTCCAGTTCCAGGTTGTCATGGATATCGATTATGCGGTCTCCTTTGGCGACCACAACCTTACCGCGTTCTTCAGATACAACGATTACCAGCGCATCAGTTTGTTCGGCCAGACCAGCGGCAGCCCGGTGGCGAGTTCCGTAACAGGATGGTAAATCTTTGCGTTTTGATAACGGCAGAATAACCCCGACCTCGGTAATGCGATCACCTTTTATGACGGCAGCCCCGTCATGGACCGGGTTGTCGTGCCAGAAAATGCTGAGAATCATCTCTCCGGATATCTGCCCGTTCCAGGTGATGCCTCTCTGTGTAAACTCCTTTAAATCTTCGGCCGCCGGGAAAACCAGCAGTGCTCCGCTGCGTCGGCGCGACAATTCGTAAATGCTTTCAACCAAAATCTCTATGGGCGTTTTTATTGTTTTGTAGTGCAGGCCCCAGAGAATGGTTTTTACATTTTTGGTCTGTAAAACGCTACGGATTTCATTTTTAAAAACAATGATAATAATGAGTGCGGCAAACGCGATGATTCCCTGAAAGGCCAGGCTGGTTACAATGAGGCCGATTGAAGCGGCAATACGCTGAAATATCCAGAGCAGGGTAATACCGGCGAGAACTCGAAACACATTGGTTCCACGGAAAAGAACATATAGCCGAAAAAGGATGTAGCTGTTTAAGGTAATATCGACGATGTCCTGCCACCGGATGCCGTTTAAAAATAGAATAAGATCGTATTGCATATCAGTCCGTTATGCTAAAGCGCAGTGTTTTGAAAATTTTGCCCTGCAGATCGCCGATTTCAAGGAACCAGGGGCCTTTGTCCATCTCCCGCAACTGGATGCTGCTGAAGGTGGACCATTTCGGCGACTTGAGGGAGAGCTTTTTCCGGGTGACCATTCGGCCCATATGAAACCAGTTGTGAAGGATAAACATTGTTTTCGGTACCGGGTCAAATGCGGTAAAACAGGAAATTTTGCCGCTGCTGATGGAAAACACGACAGCCGGATTAACAGGGGCATAATTTTGAACCCCTTCACATACGACTGCCTGAACAAGTATAGCTTTTTCACCGGGCCGGTTCGGCGATGTATCTGTTTTTGATTGCGGATAGACCGGCAGCACGCTGGTGATAAATGCTACCAGAAAGAAAAAAAAGGTTTTGGTTTTCATTATATTGCTCCTGACGATCGTTTCAGCAGAGCATGGAGATATGGGAAAAATAAAATACGCCGTTTTGATGGTTTACTTTTTTTATATGCTTGAAGACGAAGTAATCTACATGGTATTGATGCTGTGATGCTTGTCTGCATTGTATAAACAGCTTGCACCCGGCGTGTCAATGAAAACTTGGGAACAGAAGAATTGTAAAAAAAGCTTCACTTTTTTAAAGGCAGACGCTATAGAATTGTTTTGGGTGGATAAACTTGCAGCCTGCCTTAAAACAACAAATATTATTAACACCTAAGATGAGCGATTAGCTCTTAGCAATCAGCGGTTAGCTCCTATATTTTAGGAGTTTACCAGTAATGCGATTTTCACCCATTGGGTGAAATGATGACCTTTGACAATATATTGAAATTATTGTGCTAATTGCTAAAAACTAACTGCTGATCGCTCAATTTAGGTAACATCAAGGAGGATTACAAATTGGCAAAATTACCTGAAATTGCAATCAAGGCCTGGGACGCGCATGAAGGCCCCGTAGTATTTACCACGATTCATAAAAATGGAATGCCCAACACAATCTATGCCAGTTGCGTACAAAGAGTCGGTGATGACAAGATTGTGGTGGCCAATAATAAAATGCACAAAACCCTGGAAAACATCAAGGCCGGAAACAAAGCAACCATTCTTTATATTACAGCGGAAAAAAAAGCATTCCAGGCTAAGGGATCACTGGAATATCTTACCGAAGGCGATATTTATGATGATATGAAAAACAGGTGGCTGGATGAAAAATATCCGGGACATGCAGCGGTTGTGCTTACGATTGAGGAAGTATACAGCGGTGCTGAACAACTGGCCTGATCCGTATGGTAAAATCGCCGAGGATAAGAGGGGAAAAATTGGTTGGCTTTTGGAAATGGCGGGCGCCATCTGTCATGAATTGAATCAGCCGCTGCATGTCATCGGCGGATATTCAGAATTGTTGCAGTTGATGATGGATGAAAATGATCCCCTGTACCCAAAGTTAAAGAGCATCACCGAGCAAGTGGCAAAACTTGGTGAAATTACGGCCAAGCTTTCAAAGATCACCACTTATGAGACCCGTGAATATATTGGTGGAAAGAAAATAATCGACATCGATAAGTCTACAAAAACGCCTGGACATCCCTGATGGCTGCCCCGATATCTCTACCTCAAACTCAGGTAAAATGCTTTTTCAAAAGTTTTTACCTTTTTTTTTCTCTCCTGTGACAGGAAAAAACCATAGAGCGGGTCATCATCGGTGATGTCTCGGTGCAGAATTTTCTGCTCAAGAATGGACAGTACCTCGACGGATTTATCGCAGGCAGGGTAGCCTTTGTCATCAATTCGAATCTTCGCGTCAAATCGGATTGCAATGATATTATTGATGTCCACCAGTTTAACATCTCCCTCTGGTGTCATAATCAGGTTGCCGAACCCTGCAAGATCTGGGATATAGCCGGTGTCCGTTATCATTTGCCTGGTCAGTTTGACAAACAACCGGATATGCTTTTTAGCCCTTCCGATCAAATTTTGCCCCAAAGACGCCCGGGATGGCATTTGCCTGAAAAGGCCGGAAAGAGGGTCTTTGCCGCAAAGATTCCAGGGATCGATGATCTCTCCTTCAACATACTCCTGAAATCCACAAAGGACGATGTTGCTTGTCCCTGCCTCTCTGTAATCAACAATAAATTCATCAGATCTGGCAATCAGCCCGGGGCCCAGGAATTTTAAAAGAAGATTATACTTGTCTATCTCTTTCAGTACTGCATTCAAGCTGTCGAATTTGGTACGCAGAATTCTGAGCATCCGCCCGGGCCTGGCCCGGGGATACCAGCGTATACCGTTGATGCTCTCCCCCTTTGTTTCCTTCAGGACATCGGCAACTGCAAGAATCTCGAAAATATGAGACCTTAGGCCCTCCCGGTAATGTTTTCTGAATTGATACCTGTCTGAATCTTTGATAAAGTTCAACCCCGCTACCTCACTACCGGAGAGAAAGGGCCGATCCCTTATATCCTGTTTTTCATTCATTATCGGTTTTTGTAGAGCGGAAAGTCGCGGCAAAGCTCCGACACGGTTTTTTTTACGGTATCGAGAACCGTTTGATTCCCTGGATTTTTCAAAACATTCGCAATTAAAGCCGCTATGGTTTCGGCCTGGGCCGCCTTCATTCCCCTTGAGGTAAGGGCAGGGGTGCCCAGGCGGATGCCGCTGGTCACAAAGGGACTTCGAGTTTCAAAGGGGATCGAGTTTTTGTTGACGGTGATGCCGCTTTTTCCCAAAAGATCTTCAGCATCCCTGCCGGTAATATCGAGGCTGGTCAGGTCAAGCAGCATCATGTGGTTGTCCGTGCCGCCCGAAACGAGATGGATGCCTTTGGACATCAGGCCCTCGGCCATGGCCGTTGCATTATTGACAATATCCCGCTGGTAATCGGCAAACGAATCTGAAAGCGCCTCTTTAAACGCGACGGCCTTGGCTGCAATCACATGCATCAGGGGGCCTCCCTGGATACCGGGGAAAATTGCACTGTTCAGCTTCTGACCCATGTCCGAGCCGGCAAGAATCAGCCCTCCCCTGGGGCCCCTCAATGTCTTGTGGGTCGTGGAGGTCACAATGTCTGCAACCGGCACCGGCGAAGGATGCAGCCCGACTGCCACAAGACCTGCAATGTGGGCCATGTCAACCATGAGCAGTGCGCCCGTGGATTCGGCAATTTCGGCAAAAACATCAAACTCGATGATGCGGGGATAGGCGCTTGCTCCGGCAATGATCATCCTGGGTTTATGCTCCCTGGCAAGCCTCGCCACCTCCTGGTAATCGATTGTTCCGGTCTCTTTTTTCACACCATAATGGACAAACTGGTAGAGTTTGCCTGAAAAATTCACCGGGCTTCCATGGGTCAGATGGCCGCCATGGGAAAGATCCATGCCTAAAATGGTGTCGCCGGGTTTAAGCATGCTCATAAGGGCAGCCATATTGGCCTGGGACCCCGAATGGGGCTGGACGTTGGCATATGCGGCGTTAAAAAGTTTTTTGACCCTTTCAATGGCAAGGCTCTCGGCGGCATCGACAAACTCGCACCCACCATAATACCGTTTTGCAGGGTATCCCTCGGCGTATTTATTGGTCAGCACACTTCCCTGGGCGTCCATGACAGCCCGGCTGACACTGTTTTCAGAGGCGATAAGCTCCAGGCCGTTTTCCTGTCGCTGTACTTCCTGCTCTATGATTTTTGCTATTTCAGGGTCCGTGTTTAAAATGTGGGGTGAAATCATGTTTTGTTTTCTCTCTTTGCTATGGGATGTGTTTTTAATTGATATCCCGAATCCATGGTTAAATTAGAGCGGTATTCGGTAAAAAAGATGAATTATAAATAAATTATTTACGATTGGAAATCAAGAGGGTTTCTTTTCAGCAATTCTAATTATGGCTTTAAACCGATTTTCATGATGCGTAACGTATTGAAATTACGTTAGCTGGAATTGTCAATTCCTATGTTTGAACCCCATGGTGCTTCATAATTAGAATTGCTGGTTTGTTTTTGCCGGTTTTTGTTTTCACCATGGCTCATATTCAATAAATCGGGCAGGAAAAAATGGATGTATGGATCTGTGCCTTGGTCAGCAGCGTTTGCATGATGGTCTTATCGTTTCCAACACCGACCTGAAAAATAAAACCAGGCTCTCCGATTCGGCTGTAGCAGAATAGGGTCGGTGTGAGACTGGAACTTGATTTCGATCAACGCCTGTATTATCATACACAAATATTTTAAAGGGAGGCAGCAATGAAAAAGGCATTTATTCTGATTTTACTGGCTGGTGTGCTCCTCGGCGTTCCTGTTGTTTCGGCCGAGTGTGTGCCGGCTGCCGATCGCAATTTAATTTTTACCGATGGTACGGCCGAGGTGACCGGCGAAAACGATTCCGTCAGGATTTCCATTGCAGTTGTCACCCAGGGACGGAGTCTGGAGACGGTCAATGCTGCAAACATGGACATCACCGGTAAAGTCCTTATGGCCGTCAAGTTGTTGAATATTGAACGTCTTACACTCAAGACCATTGATTACCGCGTAATACCTCAAAGGGATTACAAGGTCAAACCGCCTAAAATAAAGGGGTATGAAGTGCATAATGGCGTTGCGGTGACCCTTGAAGGTTTTACGCCGGATCGGTTATCCGGGCATGCTTCCATAATCGTCGCAAAAGCGCTGGAAAATGGTGCCAACAATATTCACAGCATCAAATTTTACATTAAAGATAGAACGCTTCTGGAACGTAAGGCCCTTGTCCGTGCCACCCGGCAGGCCATAATCAGGGCTGAAATTCTGGCCGGAGCCGCCGGCGTGAAGTTAAAGCGAATTGTTTCTATAAGTACCTATCCGATTCACACGCCGCCCAGGCCGAATATGTTTCGTGGGGCCGGTATACAGGCAAAAGCCGAGGCAATGGTGCCGCCCATGGAGCCGGGGGAAAGTCGGATTCGCGCCCAGGTCAGCCTTGCCTATGAAATTGAATAACCCGGATGCATGGAAAAAGGATTATTATCGATCATGGCCAAAAATATTCCAACGGATATAAAAAGTGTGAAAGTTGAGAAAGAACCTGTCGAGCTTTACAAAATACTCAAATTCGAAAATCTTGTCGGCAGCGGGGGAGAGGCAAAATTTGTTATTGCTCAGGGACTTGTATTTGTGAACCACGCAAAAGAAACTCGAAAGCGGAAAAAAATTTTTTCGGGCGATATTGTCGAATATAACAACGTGGAGATTCGAATTGTTGTTCAGTGACAAGACCGTGGACGGCTCGCTTTTTGCAGAGGTGTCCGGCAGTGGGCCTAACATGATAAAATAAAAAGGAGGCTGCATGAATGATCTGAAAACTGAAAAGGGTATACAACAGGTAAGGGTGCAGCTTGCCGAGCTGCTTGCTGAAACCGTAAACCGCTCTTTTTCAATCCTTGCGCTTGAAATTGATACAGAGATCACCATGGAACTTCAGGAAAGAATTGCCGCACTGGTCTTCAACGAACAGGTCAACGATTCACCGGCGGTTCAATACCTGGCTGTTTGGGAAGACGGCTGCAAAGAAATTACGCATCTCTACATGAGCCCGAAAATAAAAGGGCTTCTGGGGTATTCGGCAGAAGAGCTCGGCCGTATCGGATACGACAGCATCGTTGGCAGCGATATTTTGAGTTTTTACCGGGATCAAGACCATGTCGAGGAAAAAATTATTCCGATCCCGATAGCCAAGGAAAAACGGAAGGCGGGATTTTTGGGCAACCGAAACTGGGAGGGGTTTTATACGCTTAAGAAAAAAAACGGCACGGATATCTGGGTTATTGATAAGGCCATTATTACAAAATTCAGAAATAATCTGAAGAAAAATGTGATTTGTGTCTCAGGCGGACTTCTGGTTGAAACGACTCATGTTCTGGATGGCAGGTAGTGCCCGGTGTCTGAACCGGAACCGAATCGGTGGGTTTGTCATACTTCAGGGGGAAGCTTTGTTTTCAATCGTCAATTGCTTTGATGAGTGGTTTTATAAAAAAAATACCCGGGGCGGGCGGTTTGAATCAATCTCTATCAGCGCACCGGCGTTTTGATCGGCCATATTGCAGTTAACAACCCTTGTTTTACCGATGGTGGCCATGCCCGCACATTCGTGAATATGCCCGCATAAAACAAGCATCGGCTGATATTTGATCACCAGATCATACAAACGTCTGCTGCCGGCATGAATGCGGCCGAAAACTTCATCAAGATATCCGAAGGGGGGAGGGTGCGCAACGACAACGGTGCGCTCATTGACCAATGCTTCGGCTGATTTGAAAAGCTGTTTTTCCCTAAAACGGATGCGGGACCTGAATGGGACCGGAACCGTTCCGCTCAGGCCCACAAAGGGCGTTGTGTCTTGAATTGTTTGAGAAAGATGCAGGGGCGTAATGTTGGAGCAGTGTTTTAAAAGATGTTCCACCCGCATAAGGTCCGTATTGCCGCGAATCGCCAGGACCGGTGCCGGCATGCCGTTGAGAAGGGCTATGGCCGGACCTGGAGCAGTAAAGTTTGTTATATCGCCGGCAACGACGATTACATCCGGACAATGTATTTCAGCGACTTGCCGTATTACGGCAAGTCGCTCCGGCTTTCCATGTATGTCGGCAACAGCGTAAATCAGCATGTTATCAACCTCGAGCCATCAATAGAAATTTACAAACTTCAAAAATTCCTGCAAGACTGCCGTATTTTGGATCTGTCGTAACAGATATCGGTTCACGGTTGAAAAATAGAGAATTGAAATCAACATTCGTTGAGTAGGTCTGAAGGCAGGCGTTTTGTTTGATTTTTAAATCATCACTGGGTGGTTTCGCTGTTTTGTTTGATTTTTTCCAGTCTTTCAAAAAGTGTTTTTGCCTTTTTCAGGTTTGGATCGACTGCTTTGTAGGAGGGGTCTACAGCGGCCACCAGTTCCCATTCTTTTATGGCCGAGGCCAGATCTTCCTTGCCAAAGGCGGTAATCCCCCGATTGTAATGGATTTCAAGATATGTACCCGATGCTTTTTGGATATAGTCCCGGCAGCGCCGGCAACCGCTATCGTACTGCAAGGCCATTTCAAACCGGTCTCCGGCGTTAAGGTAATCACCGGCATTGTACAAAATAAGGGCGGATTGAAAATGAGATCGTGACAGATAATCCAGCGCAGCCGGATTATCCGGCTGCATCCCGAGAATCTTTTCAAATTGTAAAATCGCCTGTGTGTACTGCTTCTGCTTGAACAGGTTGATTCCGACTGCCTTTATTTCAGCCGCCACGGCAGCATCACACTGCTTTATTCCGTTCCGGCAGGGAGTGCAGTCGGCATCATATTGCAGGGCGGTTTCAAATTGTTTTTTGGCGTCGGAAATATTTTTCTGATCAAGCAATATTTCCCCCCGGCGCAGATAGGCCAGGGCCAGGTACTGTCCGGCCTGTTCATCTCCGGAATCGGCGTTAACCACTTTATGCAGCTCAAATATAGCTTCCCGGTATTTTTTTTCATTATACAGGCTGATGCCAAGATCACGGTAATTGTCCACCTGGGATAGAGATGCGTCCTCGGTATCGGTTTCGGGCTGTTCCGCAGGCACCTCTTCCTCGGCTTCCTGCAACGAATCATCCGCCACCGGTTCAGGGAGCGGTGCCGGTTCCTCAGGGAGTGGTGCCGGTTCCTCCACGGGAATCGCGGCGGCTGTTTCGGTTTTATCGGCATAAAACGGCAGGCCTTCAATCACGGGAATTTTAATTTCCTGACCGATTTTCACCCGGGTGGCATCCTCCATGTTGTTATATTCCGCAATGATATCAAAGCGCTTATAATCTCCGTAGTATTTTTGGGCTAGTTTTGAAAGGCTTTCACCGGACATCAGGGTATGGACGATGAATTTTTCCTTTTGATCCGAATCAACTTTTTCGATGCCGTCAGGTGTCCCCCCCGCTATTTCGGGAATCATGATTTTCTGGCCCACACTGATCTGGGCGGCATCTTCCAGGTTGTTGTATTCCGCAATAATTGTGTATTTTTTATAATCGCCGTAATATTGTTTGGCCAGCTTGGCCAGGCTTTCGCCGGGCCTGATAATATGGAAGATATACTTTCGGGTCTTCTTTTTTTCGCGGCGCGTCAGCATTTCAGCCGCCCGGGTATGTTCCGGCCAATATGTGAGTGCTGAAAGATATGCCTGCCGGGCAAGGCCGTATTTGCCCTGGCGGTGATACGCCATTCCGGCCTGATACTGTTCTTCCGCCATACGAATCAACTCCGCGTCCAGTTCGGCAGCCTTTTCCAGGGCAAGCGGATGCTGCGGTTCTACTGTCAGGGCAAGTTTATACTGTTTGGCGGCTTCAACCTTCTTCCCTTCAGTTTCACGCGCCTGTGCGGCCTGAAGATAGGTTTCAACGAGCTTTTCTTTTTCCGAAGGTCCCTTCGTTGCCGGCGTTGCGCAGCCGAAATTGAGCATGAGCAAAATGCCCATTAAAACCGGTGTGATATTTTTCATTGTGTACTCCATAACAGTAACGTGGTTCCCCGTTGTTTTAATTGGATGTTCCCTAAACCGGATAAACCCGCCGGAGGCGGACAAGCCGGAAAATCACAAATTACAAGCATCAAAAAACAGACAAATTCCAATATCCAAATCTCAAATAAGAGCCAACGTAAATTATTTGCTCACACATAGCCTGGAGTCGTTTTGTTATTTTGGCTTTTGCCGGATTGTCAGAACGATTTGCCTTCAGCCCGGGCACTAAACACCTTCAGATGCGAAATAAATGTTTGCATATCCCTTTTTAGAACCTGCTCGCGATTCAGTGTATGAGGGTTCGCAAAAAATAGATTGCCCCCGCGTTTTACGGTCATAGCCAGCCGGTATCCGTTCGCCTCGGTCATATAACGCACCTGCCGGGTACAGCGTCCGAAGGGATATGCCAGCACAAAAGTGTCCTGAGACAGTTTTCGGTCGAGAATCTCTTTGGACAGGGTGAGTTCCCGATTTACCCGTTTCAGATAGGCATTATCGCTTTCGCTGTCAGATTTTTTGGACAGATCGCTATGTGCAACGGTATGGGAGCCGATAGAAAAACCGGCTGCCTTCATTTCCGCAAGCTGTTGCCAGGTGACGGATTTGGATGAAACACCGACATAATCGATGTAGATGAACAAAGTGGCCGTAAATCCATATTTTTTCAGAATAGGGTAGGCCACATTATAAACCGACCGGTACCCGTCATCAATGGAGATCATGACCGATTTTTTGGGAATCGAATGGCGATAATCCAGAAAACCAAGCAACTCGTCCGGTGAAATAACACGATAACCGTTATCTTTCAAAAATTTCATCTGCTGTTCAAATACATGTTCCGGCATACACAGCGGCGACGCGCATTTTTTCGCAAACCGATGGTAGCACAGAATTGGGACTTGTTGATATCCCTCTGGCGACAGTCCGCCCCGGTTTCGGTCCTTCAGAGGGATATGGATAAACGTACCGATTTTAAAAGGCTGGTTCTGGTTCGCATCTTCGATCAGCCAGTATTTACTTTTATCTCCCAGATATTTTTGGGCCAGAGCGGCTGAAGTGTCCTGGGCCTGCAGTTTATAGACGATATAATCATTCGATTTGAAAACAATCGACTGATCGGGCGATTGCACACCGGTTTTCACCGAACTGCAGGATATCAGCAGAAAATTGGCGGCGATTACGATGATCGCGAAGAATACATTTTGTCTTAAGCCTCGCTTATTCATTGCATTTATGCCCGGGGGAAAAGATTATCCACAGGCCCCGTAAGCTGCTGCAGGACGTCTGTGCTCAATTGCGCTGTTTTAGTAACCGGCGTTTCATTCCGTGCCCAGAGCGCGCGGATTATACAGGCGATTAAAACTATATGAACCATAGCATAACAATTCCGCGAATTCAAGAAAGAACCCATTGCAAACGCATGTACCGTTATATCGATTCGGCGCTTATATGATTTCAACATCTTTAAGAAAGGAACGGCATTTTGCAAAGGCCCGCCCTGCAATATTTCAAAACCAGTTCGCTGGACCGCAAAACGTGTTTAACACACTTTTTTTATTGGGTTTTAAACAAGCACCTTGACAACCTGGGAGCATTATCATAAATTAAAAAATTCAATAAGCGGTATTCATCTCTTTCTTACAAAGCCGTCGCAACCCTTGACTCCAAAACACGGTGAAGCCATGACCGATACATCGAAGACAGTAAAACGCCTGATTTTGTTTTTATTTATCTGGTGGATCGTGTGCACCGCAGCATATCTGTTTGTCACCCTGAAAATTGATGCGTTAAAACAAACCATTTCTCGCAGCGGCATTGCGTCAACCCGTGAACTGGCCCAAAAGGCAGGCCTGCCGCTTCTGGAAAGAGACATGCCGGTGCTGAGCCGGATGCTGGACGAAATCGCAGGAACTCCCGATATCGTCTATGTATCTATCGTGGACCATAAAAACAAAACCATCGCATATACCAGCCCGGAATTGTTGCTTTCGGAAAACAGAAAAAAAGTATCCGCGGTAGGCGCTGTAAATGTGTGGGAAGAAAGAACGAGGGACCGCATTCGCCTGATGGAATTTTCCGCAGATGTTGCTTTCTCCGGAACTAAAATTGGAGAAATTTATCTGGCTTTTTCGGCAGATTCCATCGTTCGCTTAAAAAGCGGCTTTATCCTTGCCGCAACGGTCAGTCTCTGTGTCCTTGTCATCGTTTTTTTTGTTTTCTGCTCTAAAAATACGCCCCTCGGTGTCGGATACTTTTCCCGGCTTGCAGACAGACGGTCGAAATCGTCGGATCAACTATACCGCGGCATTCAAATGACCTGCCCGCTGTGCGGAACCGAAAAGTCGCTCACACAGGCACTGCCCACTTCCGCAGACCTGGACACACAGATCATTATTCGCCCGGCCGTCGATACGCCGGGAGGCCATCAGGTCCGGCGGAAAAAAGGATTGAATCTTGCTGCGATCGCAACAAAGGATGACCTCGGCTGGTTTAAAACCCGGGTAATCATTCGTTGTACTGAAATTATTCGGAAACTGGTTAATTAAAAAAACATTCCCAAATTGATGAAATCGTAAAAATTTCGATTTAGACAGTTTTGACAGGGAGAAACAAAATGAATGCCGATAACAGGGGATCCGCCACAATGACGTGGATAAAACAGCTTTCCACCAACACGATGACGTCAACCGCCAACAAATTAAAGGCTGTGGCAGCAATGGTGGCAAATAAAAAAAGTATGACCGCCGGACTTGCAATCTGGCTGGCACTGAACATGGGGTGCTATTTCATTTTTCAGAATCGGGGTGATCGTATAAAAACGGATTTTTTTCAAAAAGGGGTATCCCTGGCCTTGAACCTGTCCCAAAACGCCGGTTGGTCTTTGCTGGGAGCCGACATTTTGACGTTAAACCAAGCGATTGGCGACATATCAAAAACCGAATACGTCGTGTTTGCAGCCATCTGTGATCACCAGAATCGGGTCATGGCCCATAGCCGTCCGGAAAATATCAACCGGCCGTTTTCACCGCTGGCCGATTTAAAAAATATCGATCTCATCAAGGACGTCAAAATTGCTTCCGGACACATGCCCGACGGTACAAAGACCCTTACGTTTGAAAAAAATATAAAATATTCCGGTACCAGCATCGGAAAAGTCCACCTGGGGTTGTCGGCGGAACTCCTTTCCAGGGCGCTGAAAAAAAACAAGCTGCCGCCGATCGCGATACTGATCACAACGACCATTTTGCTGGTTTTGGCCCTGTTTTTGATGGGCCGTTCGGCCAAAAAAAAGCAGCAGCAAAAACAGGCGGAACTGGAAAATTTATCTCAGCTCGGGCCCTATGTACTCACCCAGAAAATAGGCCAGGGCGGCATGGCTGAGATGCACAGGGCTGACTACGTCCGTGAAGACGGCTTTCGGCGCAAAGTTGCGCTCAAAAAAGTATTGCCGCACCTTGCCGAAAACCAGGATTTTATCAACATGTTTATCCGCGAAGCCAGGCTGGCCGCCCTTCTGCAGCACCCAAACATCGTACAGGTTATGGATTTCGGAAATATCAAAAATATCTATTTTATTGCCATGGAGTATATCGACGGAAAAAACCTTGCCGAAATCATGGCCTTTTTCAAAACCGGCCTGCCCATCGAACTGACTGTTTTTCTCGCTTTGCAGATCAGCAATGGGCTGGATTACTCACATACCAAAAAAGACGATAAAACCGGCCAGCCCCTGAACATCGTACACCGTGATATCAGCCCCCAGAATATCCTGCTCTCATTTCAGGGCGAAGTCAAATTAAGCGATTTCGGCATATCCAAGGCAACCTCGGAACCCAGCCTTACCCAGGCGGGGGTCATCAAGGGGAAGCTTTCCTACCTGTCCCCCGAACAGGCGCTGGGTAAAGAAGCGGATCACCAGTCGGATATCTACTCCCTGGGCATCGTTTTTTATGAAATCCTGTCCGGTCAACGGTTATACCACTTTGCCAACGCCATTGAAGCGATCAAGGCCATACCGGTCAAAGACATTGCGCCGTTGAACCGATTGCGCCCCGATATTCCGGATGATTTATACAAAATTGTGCATAAATGCCTGGAAAAAGATAAAAGCAAAAGATACCAAAGCGCAAAGCAGCTTCATGATGATCTGACAATCTTGAAAAACAGGCTGAATATAACCTTCGGGCTCTCGGATTTATCCCGATTCATGCGGACCACATTCAGCTGATGTCTTTCCTGAAGTCATTGTTTGTTTTTATAAACAGTCACAAGCCCTGATGCAAGAATTTCGATTAAATCGCCCTCCTCGACAGCATCCAGGAATGCCTCGCCCAGTTGATCCACGGTAATGATACGTTTTCCCGCCCAGATATCGGCAACAATTAATCCGCCTGCCGCAAGTGGATCGATGGGTTGAGAAAACAGCATAGCCCTGGGGGCCGCCTTTAATTTTGCCAGTCGTTGCCAGACGGCACCGCTGGAAGTGGAACCGGCAGTGCCGGGGAGGCAAATGATTTTGTTCGCCAGATTTTTTCCGTAAAGCTCCGGGTTACCGGTATCCGCGCATACTGCTTTCCCGGTTTGTTCATGGATACTGGTGAAAAAGCTGGCATATGTGTTGAAGCCCCGGCGTGTTACCAGTGCTTCCCCTTTAACGATACCCGGTAGGACGGATCTTCCCTTGAATTTCAGCATTACCGGTTCCTCCTTATTCTGCCGGTTATCATAATCTCGGCAATTTCATTGTCGGGGAAAAATCTGGCGTGCGTGTAGACCCTCAATTTGTTGGAATTGGTAATGATGGCATCATCTATAGACAGGTTGTTGTCAAATACCTGCATGGGGCAGGCAGTGCTGAATCTGACACCGGATTCGGACAATATTTCCCATCCCCGCCTGTTTTCAATAAATTTCCTCAGGACCTGTGGGGCTGAACAGATCGTGGTGTTTACCGTAAGATGTTTTTTCCCATGTTTAATCAAGAGTTCGTGAATTTTATCCGCCCACCATTGAAGCTGATTCAGACTGAGGTGGGGGCAGCCCAGAAAACACTTTGCCGAAGCGGCATTTTTGTCTTTCCACATTATTGGATAGGATGCCGTCAGCTCCCGAAGTGTCCGATCATCAATGGTGACGGTTTTATATTCACCGGTCAGGAGATCGGTTCTGTAATCAATTGCCTCCGGTGTTATGTTTTCGACGTGGAAAAGTCCGACCGCTCCTGTAGAGGCTGCTGCCGTGCCCAATTCATGCAGATAGTCCCATGTCCTGGAATTGATACCATGGCCCAGAAAACGGTCGAGCCCGATAATATAGGGAACATCCGCCATAACGGTCTTCCCGACAGCCGCACCTAAAACCTGTGGCGGCGGCAGCCGATCGGTTTTTATTTCGATCCGCCAGGTTGCCCTCCGACCCTCGTCCGTTAAAAAACCCGACAGGGGTATCTTTCCTGCAATGTTGCACAGCAGATCGATAATCGCTCCATTGCGGTTGCTTCTGGCACCCAGCACCGAATTGGCAAAGACGACACATGCGGATTCCGACCAGGCCAGGATGTCGCCTCTCCCGGGTAGATTCCCGACTTCGGGCAGGTACGGGGTGCATGTACAGGCTTCGGGATTCCAGAGTCCCAATGCCTGCATTCTTTTATCATACTGCTTCTGGGTCCGGTACATGTACTCCAGGGAATCGATCTGCTTCCGGTTCAACCACCAGTTTTTAAAATCCAGCGGTGCAACAGGGTCGAGTGTAAATGGCTTTGCCGTTTTCAAACCGGCTGTAATCAGTGCATCGAGCATTTCCAGGGATGGAGAAATACCGGGTAGTGCATGGGGGATGACAAAATGTCCCATGCCGGTGATGTCAATCAGCCTTTCCGCTTCAAGTGCTTCACCATAGGCGACAATAGTTGTCATCACCCGCTGTAGCATTTCACCCCGGCTGCCTGCAAGGATCTGTTGTTCTTCGGTCGAGAGTCTCATGGCATTTATTATTTAGTATCCTTTATTTACCGGTTGACACTATTTTTTGAAAAGGCATCTGTTTTTGTCGAATTCAAGATACCCGAAATTAGGAATTAGGAATTGGAAATCAGATAACATATTTACATACTTTGCGTTTTTTTAAATTTCGAGTTTCAAATTTTAATACAGGATGCAAAATCAACAAAGTAGCAACTACTTTTGGTTTGTCATGAAGGATGCCTGTTATTTCCATCGTTTAGATGTGCCGGGCGATTTCATAAGCATCCCAGACGGCATTCATGACATTGCGCGGTTCACGGCAGTCACCGATCCGGTACACATGTTCTACTTCATCAGAAATTCGGTCCGCCAGACGATGGTTGGGAGTCATCCCCATGGCCAGAACAATGGTATCGGCCTGGATGTGATTTTCATGGGCGTCTTTGTGAACAACCTGAACACCATCTTGTGTAATCTCCATGACGCGACTGCCGGTTACGATTTCGGTACCGCACCTGGCCAGCATATCCAGTGTCATCTGTTTCACCTGCCCGGGGACATGGATGCCTCCCGCCATCAAATCGGGAAGCATTTCAATGATAATGGGCTGTTTTCCCATATCCGCCAGCCAGATGGCGATCTCGCATCCGGCAAGGCCGCCACCCACGATGGCTACCCGATCACCAGTCATTACATCGCCTTTTAAAAGTTCCACGGCCATCACCACGGATTCCCGGCTTATACCCGCAATGTCCGGGACGATCGGTTCGGCTCCCGTTGCCATGATGACGGTCCCCGGAGACACGGAACGAATGAATTCGGGCGTCACCTCTTTATCCAGAAATATCTGAACAGCGCTGTTTTCGACCTTACGCTCATACCACCTGAGAAGACGGCGCAGGTCTTTTTTGAACTCGGGTACGGCAGCATGGCGTACCAGTCCTCCAAGCACGCGGTCCCTTTCATACAGCGAAACCCTGTGCCCTCTTATCGATGCAACCCGGGCAGCTTCAAGCCCGGCGATCCCTCCACCGATCACCATGACATCCAGCGGATTGTCGGCAGGTATAAGTCTGTAAGCGCTCTCCCGTCCTGTTGAGGGATTGACGGCGCACGAGATGTGCCGCACTCTTGCATAATTACCAAAACATCCATCATAGCATGCCACACAGGGCCGGATCTCTTCAATTCTGCCGGACCTGACCTTGTCAGCCCATTTAGGATCCGCTAAAAGTCCCCTTCCAACAGCCACGACGTCCACCATCCGGTCGGCGACGGCATTTTCCGCCACTTTTGGATCATCCAGGCGCCCAACACCGATGACCGGGATTGAAACGACGGATTTTGCCCCGGCCGCCATATCGATCATGCATCCGTGCTTCTGATATATGGGCGGGTGGGGCCAGTAGTGACTCTCGTAACATCCGGCATCCACGTGCAACGCATCAAATCCGGCCTGCTCCAGAGCCTTTGCCATTTCAAGTCCTTCGGGCACATCCCTGCCGGCCTCATCAAAAGATTCTCCGGGAAGGGCACCGTGATCAACGTCTTTCATATAATGCTTCAGGCCGAAGCGATACTGCACTGCCATGTCATCGCCTACCCGGGAACGGATATTTTTCAGACATTCGATGGGAAATCGCAAACGGTTATCGAGGCTTCCGCCATATCGATCGGTTCGACGGTTCCATACAGCCGATGTGAATTGATCAAACAGATAGCCTTCATGGCCGTGGAGTTCAATGCCGTCCACACCCGCAATACGAACCCTCTCGGCTGTGTCACCCATGGCGGAAACAATTCCGCCGACCTCCCGGGAACTCAGAGCGCGGCAGATTAACGAGGGGTCCCAGAAATTGGGATTTTCGGAAGCGGACACGCAAGGCCCCCTCAGGGTGGAGGGTACGGTGACACGGCCATATCCGGCGGTCAATTGTACAAAAATCTTCGCGCCGAATGAATGGGCCACATCACAAATTTCGCCAAGATATCCCAGCGATGTTTCACCAATCATGGGGGCACATCTCTCCAGCGCCTCTATCCGGTTTTCAACCTTAAATACGGAGCAGATGATTAAACCGACACCGTTTCGGGCCCGTTCAAGGTAGTAGTCAACGACACGCCCATTGAGGCTCCCGTCCGGATTCACCATGTAGTCGATTCCCATGGGTGCCATGGCAATGCGATTTTTTAGTCTGGTTCTTCCTATCTTTAAAGGCTGAAACAGCGCATCAAAATTTCCCATTTAACCCTCCGGTTAATATGATTTCAAATGCTTTCTGAAAAGAAAAAGCAAAGTTTTTAAGGTTTTTTTAAAAAGGAGGCCTCGGCAGGGTATTCCCGTATTGTGTAACCTTTCCCTTTTGCCGGTTGTGTTAATAATATAAGGTGCCGTCGCAGGATTTTTAAGGATGCGCGAAACCACGCATAGGAGCGGATCGGTTAATCGGTTTTTAACAACAATGGCCAAGTAAAAAGTCTTCATCTACTGTGTTATGGCTCACCCGGAGACACGATATACCATATGTATATTCCTGTCCCCGGGCAATCACCATGACTTATGAGCCAATTTCAAAACATCCCCTTTCGCCCAATCTCTGCGTCAGTCTCAAATTTTAATCCTCGAAATACGCAATGTATTCCTCCGATTAAGATTTTCGCCTTTCTTGACCTTGAACAAAATTGAACATTTTGAAACCGGCTTTTGTATATGAATATTTTTACTTAGCCATTCAGACTACTTTTTACGTATTCATCAACAATGTTTTTTTATTTAAACCACCAGCGCTCACCAATGCGCATACCATCCAGCGCCATATGGCCGGAGAGGGGACCATGGGTCACTTTGGCTGAGCTGGCGCCAACCAGCTGGTTGAACATGGGAACAACCGTTCCGCCGTCGTTACTGCAGATCTCCTGCATTTCAGCATACATTTTTCCGCGTTTATCCGTATCAAGTTCGGCCCTGGCAGCAATCAGCAGTTCGTCAAAGTGTTTGTTGGACCAGTGCGTATCGTTCCAGGGTGCATCGGTTTGATACGCCACGGTAAACATCATGTCTTCAACGGGACGTCCGCCCCAATAACACATGCACCACTCTTTTTTGATCCAGACATTGCTCCAGTACCCATCGTTGGGTTCCCGGACAACATTAATCTTGATGCCGGCTTTTTTGGCATGTTCCTTGATCATAATCGCTGAGTCGGTTGCACCGCCGAATGCCGCTTCGGCCGTATGCAGATTAAAGACGTGATCGAGCATGCCGGCTTTTTTCATATAATATTTGGCTTTTTCCGGGTCGTATTTTCGCTGCTCCAGATTATCGGCATGGTATCTGTTTGCATTGCCGATGGGATGGTCATTGCCGACTTCACCATAGCCGCGCAGAATTGTTTTAAGCAGCGCTTCACGGTCAATGGCCAGCTTTAACGCCATACGCACGTTGTTGTCGTTGTAAGGGGATTTATCCACCAGCATGGGGATGGTGTAATGCGCTGTCCCGTTTACGGCGTTGACATTTACATTGGGCATTTTTGCCAAAAGATGGACTGTTTTCAGATCGACACGATCCATGTACTGTATCTGACCGGTTTTTAATGCATTGGTCCGGGCATTGCCGTCTGTTATGGAGAGCAGCTCAATTTCATCAAAATGGGCACGGCCCTCTTTCCAGTAATTGGGGTTTCGCATTGTCAAGGCTCGAACTCCGGGTTCCCATGCCTGCAGCATATAACCACCGGTACCGATACCTTTTTCAAATTCCGGTCCTTTAGTCCCATCCGGGCAAATGGTAAAATGATAGTCGCCCATGGTAAACGGGAAATCGGCATTCCCTCCCTCAAGTTCAAAAATTACGGCATAGGGACCGTCTTTTTTTATGTTTTTAACGGCTTTTAAATATCCTTTTCCAGCCGACTTGGAATCTTCTTTGCGGTGATGGTTTATTGAAAAAATGACATCATCCGCCGTCATGGTTTTCCCATTATGAAATTCCACGCCCTTGCGAAGTTTAAATGTCCAGGCACTTGCATCGGGAGTAGAATCCCAGGATTCAGCCAGTTCCGGGATGGGCTCGAATTTGTCATTAATCTCTACCAGAGAGTTTCTAAGCTGCCAGTTTAGGTTTTGATTATAGTTGGACGTCAGTGTTGCGGGGTCCATGGAGTCAGTGGTGGAACCGCCCGTACAACCGATTATAAAGCGGCCACCCTGTTTGGGCACGGACGCCTCGGCCCGACTGGATAGAAGCGCCGGTGACAATGCGGCCGCAAGCCCCATCGCGGACATACGTGAAATAAAATCACGCCGTGTAATCTTACCTTCAGTTAGCAAACGTTCCAAATTTTTCAGATTCGACATGTTACGGTCCTCCTTTTTTGGGGTATGATATTGATGTTTTCGCTTGACCGATCGAATATCGCCGGCTGAACGAAAGCTGCTACGCCTGATGTGAAATAAATACATATCAGATGAATTTTATTTTTGAGTTGGTTTTTTGAAAAATTACGCTTTTATTATGATCATTTAAATACCCATCCGCTTGCGGCGGGGAATTTCATTTTGAACAAACAAAATGAAAGGATACCACAACCACGAATAAAGATAGCATATTTGATTTTTAAAAGCCATACCCTATTATCGATAATTTAATTATAGTCTATAATCGTTCACGGGTTCGAATTTTTCGGTGAACCATTATAATCCACACAGTGTATAATTTTTTTAATCACAAACAGTTAGCTGTGTTCATCTGTGTAAATCAGCGCCCCTTTTCATGCAAATAAGGGTCAGGAAACAAGCAAATTTGCAATTAGGCCCATGGGCTCGGGCCTGAAGATGCGATCGTCCATGAGTTTGGGCGTTTTAATCAAAGGCGTAAAATCCATATTTGCCAAAATGTCATTTTCGATATCGATGCCGGGTGCGATTTCGATCAGTTCCAGCCCCTTATCGGTCAACCGGAATACGCAGCGCTCGGTAACAAACAGTACCGGCTGCTTTTTGTTTGCGGCATAGGTGCCACTGAAGGTCACCTGCTCAACGGATTTGAGAAACTTTTTCAGTTTTCCCTCCTGCAGGATACTGAGCGTTCCGTCTTTTACCTCAACCTGGATGCCGTCGGCCGTGAAGGTGCCGGTAAAGACCACTTTTTTGGCATTTTGGGTGATATCGATGAATCCGCCGGCGCCGGCAAGCCTGGGGCCGAACTTGCTGACATTGAGATTGCCCTTTTCGTCCGCTTGGGCCAGGCCTAAAAAGGCGATATCCAGGCCGCCCCCATGATACATGTCGAACTGAGACGGCTGATCAATTAGGGCATCGAGATTGGCGGCGGCGCCGAAGCTCAGGCCGCCGGCCGGAAATCCGCCGATGACGCCGGGTTCTGCGGTAAGCGCCAGCGCGTCGAGGATGCCCTCCTCGTTGGCCACATTTGAAATTCCTTCCGGCATGCCGATACCGAGGTTTACGATATCTCCTAAATTCAACTCAAAGGCGGCCCTGCGGGCAATGATTTTACGGCTCCCCAGTTTAAGGTTGGGAAGCGATTCCAGAGGCACCCTGACCTGGCAGCTATAGGCTGGATTGAACACCTCCGCAAAGGTCTGCCAGTGGTTTTCCGGCCGGGAGATTACCACTGAATCAACGAGAATTCCCGGTATTATAACCTGCCTGGCGTTCAGGGTACCCCTCTGAACAACACGCTCGACCTGCACAAGCACAATGCCGCCGGAATTTTTTGCAGCCATGGCCATTGCCTGTACCTCTAGTGTCAGGGCCTCCTTCTCCATTGAGATGTTGCCGTCTTCATCGGCTGTTGTGCCTCTTAAAATTGCAACATCAATGGGAAATGTTTTATAGGCCAGGTATTCCTTGCCGTCAAAATCAACCAGTTCAACCAAGTCCCCGGTGGTCATCGCATTTGCTTTGCCGCCCCCTTTTCTGGGATCAACAAAAGTTTCAAGGCCCGTACTCGTAATCGTGCGGGGTTTGTGAGCGGCTATATCCCGATACATATGGGAAATAACACCCTGTGGGAAGTTGTAGGCCTCTATCTTGTTGTCGATGACGAATTTTGCAAGCCTTGGAGCGGCGCCGAAGAAACCTCCTATGACCTTTCTAACCAGTCCCTCATACCCAAGATGGCTCAAGCCTCTTTCCGCGTAATCTCCCTGACCGGCCGCATATACCAGGGTCAGGCCTTCCGGCTTTTTTGTTTCCAGAAAACGCTCTTTTAAATAGATATACAAATCTTCGGCAACCCCGGCCCCGCAGAAGCCGCCACAGGCAACGGTGGCACCGTCCTTGATCAGACCAACGGCTTTCTGCGCCGACATGACTTTGCTGATTTTAGGCGGAAGAAGCGGACGTCGTGAGTCAACGCAACCCTTATTGGCCGGTTCAACCTGTGGCATTACATAATTCCTTTATATCACCCAAATAAATATTTGGAATCGAAAATCCAGTTACTTCTTTTTCGGTTTTGCCGGATCGGGAATATCTTCCTCAATACCCATTATTTTTTTGGCGTAACCGGCATATTCTTCCATCGGGGTGGTAAACCTTACAACAATTTTTGCACCATCGGGAGAACCGCCGCCGTGCATGCAGCCCGGCACCCCGGCACCAAGGGTAAGCCATTCGGCCATTCGGGCGACCTTAAACCGCGTTTCGCCGGAACAGGCACCCGCCTTAAGGCATTTTTGCAGCGTCTCGCCGTATTCAGGATTTTTAAGATCCGTATAAGACGGCATGCAGCCTGTTTCCACAATGCCGCCACCGATATCCTGGGTCAGTCGTTTGACTTCATAGGGCAGCGTCGCAACCATAACCTTGTTGGTGTGGGCCGTCAGGGGGTCTGCCACAAACGAGCCGGAAGGATGCTGGAAACCTGTGGCGCATGCTCCGACCCCCAGTCCGTAAGTGACCTGGTTATTAATGGACATGTCGATGAACTTGCCCATGAAGGTCTTGGTGGAAAGTCCGTTGGCCCGTGCCATAAGCATGGATGCACCGATCATAACATCTCCCTGACCGGCAACGCAGGCACCGATACATGAGCGATAATTAGCAGTGAAGTACTGGATCACTTTGGCAGTATATTTATACTCTTTGCACATGAAAACCCGTTCATTGGGTATAAAAACATCATCAAAGAGAAGCCAGCCCTGGGTAATTCCCGTATCGGGTACTTCATCACCGGCCGTGTCTTCCATTTCGCGTCTGTCGCTGGGGTGAGTTGCTTCAACGATGGTCAGGCCTTTTATATCTCTGGGAACAACACAGGCAACCGCAAAGTCCTGATCTGCTTCACCGTAAATGCCCCCCGGCAGAAGGAAAATTTCGTTGGAGGCTGCGGTGCCGCATATCATGACCTTGGCGCCGCGGACAATAATTCCGTCCTCTCTGACTTCGGTTATTCTGATGTTGGTATCGGGATCAGGCTGCTGTGAAGGTTTGAGACTGCGGTCACCTTTGGCATCGGTCAGAGCACCTGCCACGGCAAGGCCCTTCTCCTGAGCGGTAAGAATCCATTTTTTCAGCCTTTTCTGATAGTTAGTACCGAATTCTTTATCAATGTCATGGGTGACGGCCCACATGACGTTCAGGCCGTTCCATCCGACACAGACGCCTCCGCTGCAACTTCCGGTACGTCGGTAATTCTGGCGTTTCATCTTCATGTTGGCGATGAGATCCTCAGAACTTTGCATCATGGAAGTCCATCTCACTATTTTCTCACCGGTGAACCTGGAAGTGGTTGTATACATGTCGGCAAGTTCAGGGTCGTTGGCCGCGTCATAAGACAGGGCATGGCTTTCAACCGTTCTTTTTGTGGCCGGATGCGTGGTAACGTCCTCAATGAGTTCTCCAAATTTATACACGTTGGGCCTAAGATTGCGAAGTGATTCAAGATACTCGGTTCTCGTTGTAATTCCCATAGTTAAACTCCTTTTTTATAAGTATTACCTGAATTAAAAATTATAGAAAGTATATCGGCATTCAAACCATACCGGCTAACAGGATACCTTTTTTCCCTGATACTCTTTGATTGTATCTATAAGCACCGGGATAAACTCCCGGCAGTCGTCAATAATGCCGTAATCCACCTGTTCAAATACCGATGCTCGGGGATCGTTGTTTATAGCAACCATGATTTCGGCACCAACGCTGCCGACCATATGCTGCTGTTCACCGGACAGTCCCACTCCGATGTAAAGTTCGGGGGCTATCATTTTTCCGCTTTGGCCTATCATTGTATCCAGTTCGGCCCAGCCTTCATCCACGGCAGGTCGGGTGCAGCCCAGAGCGGCATTAAGCGTTTTTGCCAAATCGGAGATCTCATTCCATCCTTCACGGTCACCTGCACCTGCCCCGCCGGCAACAACAATGGATGCGGATTCCAGTTGTACGCCTTCGGGTTCCTGCTGAACTACTTCAAGTGTTTTAATCCGGCCTGGAAGGTTGTCAGGCACATCGAGGGGTATGATTTCACCGGTTCTGCTGTTATCCATCGCCGGTTCCGGAAAAACCCCTTTGGCAATGGTTGCCATTTGAGGCCGCTTTTCCGGACAGATAATCGATATAAGCCCTCCATAAGCCGGGATTTTCTGTTCCAGGATATTGTTGTCGTTTATCAGCAGATCGATGCAGTGGGCCGTCAGTCCGGTCTCCAGCCTGGCTGCTATCAGAGGGGCCAGCTCTTTTCCCATGGGCGTTGAACCCATAAGCATAATATCCGGCTGCTTTTTTCGAGCAAGGGTAACGATGATTTCAGTATAGGCTTCCGGCTGATAAAAGGTCAGTTCCGGATTGTTGCCCAGGTAAATAATGCCGGCACCGGCTGCAAACAACTGCCCGGCCTGGTGCTCGATCTTATTTCCCAGAAGAATCACTTCAATGTCACTGCCAAGCTGCTTGGCAAGTTTCCGGGCCTGGCCGATAAGCTGGAGCGATACATCGAGAATCCGACAGTCAATCTGTTCAGCGATGACCCATACGGGCCCACGTGCATTTTTCATTGTTATTCTTTTCGGTTTTTATTTTTCACGATACCACACCTGCACCAACAAGCTTCTGCAACAGCATCTGTGCTTTTTCTTCTCTGGTGCCGGTAATTATGGTCGCTTCTCTTTTGCTTTCCATAGCCTCCATATCGGCAACTATGGTCGGTGATCCCTTTAACCCCAGTGATTCTTCACCAACCCCCAGATCGAGGGCCGTCCACTGGATAATCTCTTTTTTCCGGGCTTTGATAATGCCTGAAAAACTAAGGGTTTTGGGTGTGTTCAGGTCTATGGTGACCGTAAAGACCGCCGGCAGTTTTACCTGCATGAGTCGATATCCATTTTCCACTTTTGCTTTTACTTTCCACAATGAACCGTCAAATTCGACGATTTTGTTGACCATGGTAACAACCGGCACATTTAAAAATGTTGCCATTTCAGGGCCAACCCACTCGGTGGCGCCGTCGCTGCTTGACATACCGCAAAAAACTACATCAAAGGCACCTGTTTTTTCAATCCCCCTGGCAAGTGTGTATGCGGTGGCAAAAGCATCAGCGCCGCCAAAGGCCCGATCCGAAAGCAGAATGCCCCGATCGGCCCCCAAAGCAAGGCATTCTTTTACAATATCGCCTGCAGCCGGAGGCCCCATACTGATAACGGTAACATGGGCATCCATATTTCTTTTTAACCCGAGGGCGGCTTCCATGGCATTTTTATCAAGCGGGTTAAGTACCAGCGGAACATCGCTTCTCATAAGGTTTCCGGTAGCGGGATCTATTCTGATCTTGCCGGCCTCTTTGGGTTCAGGAACCGCTTTGACACATACGACGATATTGAGCATTGTAAAACCTTATCGTAGTAAATAGATTAACGGAGCAGCGGAAAATACTGCCCCGGCTCTTAAACGGTTTATGAAATAGCCCAGCGAGCAACAATAACCTTCATAATATCGGAGGTGCCCGCCGAAGGCCCGAGAACAAAGGAATCCCGCAAATAACGGGTAACTGCAAATTCTTCCATGCAGCCGTAACCGCCGTGAATGTCGGCAGACATCTTGGCGGCTCTCTGTGCCGCTTCAGTCGTGTAGTATTTGGCCACGGCAAACTCATTGGAAGACCGCTGCCCCTTGTCCTGGGTCGATGCGGCCCGGTATCCGAGCAGGCGGCCTGCTTCAAGGTCTATTTTCATTTCAGCGATCTTGTTCTGGATGGTCTGCAGTTTAATGATCGGCTTTCCGTAAAGAATACGCTCGTTTGCGAATTTTATGGCTTCTTCCAGACAGGCTGTATGCAGCCCAAGAGAACATCCGACCATACCGCCCCGGCCTACATCACCGATGGCGCTCATGGCAACCCGCAGCCCCTTTCCTTCAACGCCGATAATATTTTCCCTGGGAACTCGGCAGTTTTCAAAGCTCAATTCACCGGTGTTGCAGCCGCGCATACCCACTTTGTGTTCTACGTGGGTGGGTTTGAAGCCCTGCATCCCTTTTTCAACTATAAAAGTTGTGAACGCTTTGGGATTTTCAGCGTCCTTAGCGAAAACCGTAATGGTATCGGCAATATGGGAATTGGTAATGAAGCATTTGCGGCCATTGATGATATACTCGTCGCCGTCCTTTTTATAAATAGTACGACCGGCGGCAGGATCTGATCCGCCGGTTGGTTCGGTAACAGCGCAGGTTGCCAGGCGGTCTCCTTTTGCCAGGCCGGGCAGATATTTTTTTTTCTGTTCCTCGTTACCAAATTGTACGATCGGTTCGATACCAAGGGCAAAAACCTGGAGCATCATCGCTGTTGCAACCGAAACTCTGGCAATCTCTTCAAGTGCGATCAGCCTGGCCGTGTATCCCAGCCCCAGACCGTCATACGCCTCAGGAATAGTAAGGGCCATCATTTCGGCCTCACCCAGGGCTTTAACTACCTCCATATTGACTTCGCCGGTCTTCTCCATCTCGGCAATCCTTGGGGCTAACTGGTTTTCTGCAAAATCGCGGGCAGCTTTTCTGAACATTTCCTGTTCTTCGGTGAATGTAAAGTCAATCATGCATATCCCCCTTCTATTCTATTCTATTTGTTTTGTTATGGCATGCGGCTTTGGATGCCGGGTTCGTTCAAAAGGTAACGCCGCAGACCACTCTTTATGTGTAAAAATTCCGAATTCGGATCATCCTCCCGGGTGTTGAACAATCCCGACAAAAGCAAACGGTCGGGTCAGTGTGTGTTACTGGTAGAAAATTTTAAGATTTAAGGTTTTCAATAAATTCAATGAGCGCGCCCATTGAGGTTTGCAGATTCTCTGATGATTTATCCATAAGATAGGTAATTGATGCGCCTAAAATACCCAAAAATAAAATTTCAGTAACACGCACGCTGTCAACCTCCATCTTAAGGCGGTCTGATGCTTTACCCTCCTCAAGCAGTCGTTTAATCATTCTTTTTAAGCCGTCAAACCCCTTGCCTACCTCCTGTGCCAGGTGGGGATGATGATCGCTCAGTTCAACGGCAAAGGTAATAAAAACACAGCCGCCGGGAAAATTTTTTGCGTCTTTGAGATAGAGGTCCCGAAAATTTTCCAAAAGTTTGATAATTTTATCAATCGGATTCCGTATCCGATCAAGACCCATCAGATTTTGGTCCCGCCAAATTTTGCGAGCCTCATCCAAGCTCTGCATAAACAAGTCTTCTTTGGACTTAAAATGATTGTAAAGCCCTCCCTTGGAAGTGCCGGCCGCTTCGAGAATATCCTGGATAGAGGTCGCGTTAAAGCCCTTCAGGGAAAATAGCTTTAAGGATTCATGCAGAATTCTTTCTTTTAGGCGCATAGATTATCTCTCCGGATCAAATAAGACCGAATGGTCGGTCTGTTGTTCTTTTAAGAATATATAGTTTTTTTGTCAAGTATTTTTTTGAAAACCGGATATTTGATAGGAGCTTATACATTTGTGCAATACGGTTAGGTTGATTAGTTCAAGGTTTTTAGATAGATGATTAGGCTGTGGATGCAAAATGGCGGCAGGGGAGGGCGCTATCCTTTACCGGACGCCAACTGTGTTTGCCCCGCATTTAAAAAAATAAGATTGACAATAAAGCCCAACTAAGATTTTTTAAACGAATTTAAACCCTATTAATAACCCCTTGAATAACAGGAGATATGCCATGAGCGATCTTGGACAGCCAGAACACATTGATTTTACAGTAGACCGGAGCAATCTTTACCGTGAAGAATCCATAACCGATCTCAAGGTCGCCTCCATCAGACGATTAATACCGGTAAAACCCGATGGCACGGAAGACAAGAGCCGAACGCCTGTATTTATAGGGCATACGCAGCTCATGTCGCCGGAGGGACCGCTTCCGATACAGTCTCAATTGGCGGCAAACAGTATCGAGGAAGCCTTAGATGCCTTTCCTGAAGCTTGCTATATTGCAGTAAGCCTTGAGTAAAAAGTAAAAAGGCTATACTCA